>CAZVNF010000041.1:19548-24307 GCA_964628215.1 uncultured Draconibacterium sp. | reverse complement strand
CTTCGAGTGTTTTGCGTGTGTCGGGCATGGTCATGTTCAGGTTGCTGCCATTGACAATCCATCCACGGTATTGAAAATCTTTCAGGTTCCCCGGAATTGACCCGTCAACAATGGCGTTGGCCAGGGGAAGATCGGCAAACGGATATTGGTCACCGAGAATGTCGCGCCACGATTTATTTACCGGGGGAAAGGGCGGATGCGGATATTCCGGGATCTCCTTCAATTCGGGAAGATAGAATCCTCCCCGGCGCCCCCACGAGCCAAGCAGTGCATTCAGGATGGCGATGGCGCGCGAACGCTGGGTGTCGTCGCCATACCAGGTAACATGCCGCCCCGGGTGAATAATCACGGCAGGTGCTGCATTGGCCATTTCCTTTGCTGTGTCCCTGATCATATTCGGGTCGAGGGTGGTGATCCCATACGCCCATTCAGGGGTAAATGGCTGAATATACTCCTTTAGCTTGTCAAACCCGGTGGTGTATTTTTCAACATATTCCTTGTCATACCAGCCATTATTTACAATGACATTTGTCCAGGCAAGCAGAAGTGCGATGTCGGTAGATGGCTTTATGGGAAGCCAGAACTTTGATTTGCTGGCTACCGTTGAGAACCTCGGATCAACTGTGATGATGGCGGCTCCGCGGTCAATGGCATCGGCCATTTCCTGTACCTGGGAGTTGTGCATGTTCTCGCCAAGATGGCTGCCGATCAGCACCAGGCAACGTGTATCCCGGATGTCGGTGGGTTCGGGCGATTCGAGCGCGGCACCAAAGGTGAGGCTGAAGGCCACCTCACGCGGCCCCTTGCATTGTGCATAGGACGGACCTGCAATGGAGTCGGACCCGTACGCTTTCATCAGGGTAGAGAACAATTTTCCGCCAGAACCATGAGTGATCAGGGCAACAGTTTCCGGGCCGTATTTCTTGCCGATAACATCGAGTTTTTTTGCGATCAGATCAAGCGCTTCATCCCAGCTGGCGCGCCGGAATTCCTGTTTGCCTTTCGGTCCGGTGCGGATAAGGGGTGTTTTCAGCCGGTCCTGGTCATAATACATGCCTACACCTCCTGTTCCCCTGGGGCATAAGCGGCCATTGCAATGGGGGTCTTTTTCATTGCCAATGATCTTCCAAATCTCCCCCTGGTCGTTTTTATATACCCAGCCGGCACATTTCCAAAAGCAAATTTCGCAATAAGTCGGGGTGCGCAGATAACGGGACTCATCAAGGTGCACTTTGCCGGTAAGCCGGTCGAGTAGTGAAGGCTCATTCCCGCTTCCGTACCCGATACTGCCCAGCATGGCACTTCCGGCGCCAAGTGTTGAAATCCTGATAAAGTTTCTGCGGTTCATTGATGTTGGTTTTGTTCTTATAGTAAACGGGTATACAGGTAAACGGGTAAACAGGTAAATGGGTAAATATGGAAATTGTAAGTGGTTAAAGCAGTGGAGGTGAACGAGTAATTAAAATTAACCGTAAACAAGAGACATCAGGCAGAATGTTTCCAAGTTTACCCATTTACCTGTTTACCTGTTCACCTTTTTACCATTTTTTCCATCTCAGATATACTAATCTAATTCCATCCATATGTGCAAATCTGCATAAAATTTATTTGTTAGTTTTGTAAAAATATCATGCATGTATTTCGATGGCAAAGAAAAAAATGATTGTAACCGGCAGGCTCTGGATTGAAATTGACGGGGAAAACTTTTTGGGATCAGGCAGGGTAGAACTGCTCGAAAAGATAGATACATTTGGTTCTCTTAGAAAGGCGGCCATTTCCATGGGATTATCCTATCGTAAGGCTTACTATGCCCTACGTTCCATGAATGAACTTTCCCCTGCTCCGCTTGTTGAATTGAGGCAGGGAGGCAGAGGAGGCGGCAGTGCAAAGTTGACAGAAACAGGTCGGGAATTCGTGGTAAAGTATCATCAAATCGCACAAAAGTTTGTGATATTTCTGACAAAACAATCTGCTGCATTTTAAGGATATTTTTTTTAATTTAGCAGCGTTGTTCATTAAAATGAATAACGATACCGAATGGATTTTTCACAACTTTTTCTGATTTCTTTACTGGTGGTTTCGGTCCTGTATTCCATTGTGGGTCATGGGGGTGCCAGTGGTTATTTGGCTGTAATGTCGATTTTTGCGATCAGTACGGTCTATTTCAGGAGTTCGGCACTGATCCTGAATCTTTTTGTTGCCGGGATTGCCTTTGTCAGTTTCCGGAGCGGGTTTACCATCCGGTGGAGACTATTTCTGCCTTTTCTTCTTCCGGCCATACCCATGGCCTTTTTGGGGGCTTTGATCCATGTAAACCCCGGAACCTATAAAACGGTACTTGGCATCATGCTGCTTCTGGCGTTACTCAGGCTTTTATACCGTCCATCGCAGGAATATGCCGTAAAACCACCCCCCTCTATCCTGCTGTCGGTGGTAATCGGAGCAATTCTGGGGTTGCTTTCAGGGATGATCGGGATCGGGGGAGGGATCATTCTCAGCCCGATTTTTATCCTCATGAAGTGGTCGCAGGTGAAGGAAACCGGTGTGTATTCATCCCTGTTTATTCTTTGCAACTCACTGGCAGGATTGCTCGGACTGGGGATTTCGGGGATCAATTTGCCACCTGATTTTATTTACTGGATTCTGGCAGTAGTACTTGGTGCCCTTTCCGGTTCGGTTACGGCCATGAAATTTCTTCCCGTAAGGTATTTTAAAATCTCCCTTGCCATAGTCTTGTTGTTTGCCTGTTTTAAACTTCTTATACCCTGACGGTATCAAATCCATGACCCGAAAACGATTCCCTCACTTTATCATCATCTCCGGATCAGGAAAAAAGGTAGGGAAAACCTATCTTGCAACTGCGCTTATCCGTGCCTTTTCTGCACAATTTCCGGTTGTGGCTTTAAAGATATCCCCGCATGTACATGATTCGCTCGGTAACACGGAGTTACACTACGCTGCCGGGGGGTTCCGGATATTCCGCGATCTGTCGCCTCATCACAAAAACAGCGGTCAGTTCCTTGAAGCAGGTGCCATACAATCTTTTTTCATGGAAACAGAGGATCAGCATCTTGCAGTGGCGTTTGATGTTTTCATCAAGGAGTGCAATCCGTTGAACCTCCCGGTTATCTGTGAATCAGGGGCATTGAACAGCCTTATCCAGCCAGGTATTTCGGTTTTTATCACCCATACTGCCTCCGGTCTGCCTGAGCATAAGCGGGCGGCCATGCTCACGGCCGACCTGGTGCTTCCGGCAAAATCATTTTCGGCGCAGGCCACCGTCGACCAGATTGACTACTTTGAAAACAGGTGGTGCCTCCATAGTTGAAAATTGACTGGCTGCAACAAAAAAAAATACTCCCTCTTGCCGGATTAAAGATAATTTGTACTTTTAACAAATATCAGCAACTGCTATAACGGAACCTGTGTGACTACTCTGGAGGTTAACCATGGAACAGATTGTAGTTTTTTCTATCGACCATCTCGCATACGGACTTCCCTTAAACAGGGTTGTCAGAGTTATACATTCGTTGGAAATCAGGAAGTTACCCAAAGCTCCGCAGTTCATTACCGGAATCATCAATGTGAAAGGACAGATCATTCCGGTGGTTGATATTCGATTGAGGTTTGGGATGATTTCGCGCGAAGCAGATATTGACGATCAGATTATCATTGCGTTCACCGGTAAAAGAGATGTTGCGCTCATGGTTGATACGGTGACCGGCGTTAAAGAAATAGCAGGAAGGCAATATTCGGTTACCAAAGAGTCAATGCCATTTGCAGAATATATCAGCGGGGTGGTAAAAATTGAGGATGAACTTATTCTGATATATGACCTTGAAGAGTTCCTTAGCCTTGAGGAAGAAAAGGAATTGTCAAACGCACTGAATATCGATCCATGATGACAAGTGCTGCAGATACCTGGTTGTCAAATGTGTGCGATGTCGTCGAAACCTGCATCGGGTTGCATTTCCCGGTGGAAAGGCGGGACATCCTGCAGCGCAACCTGGCACTGGCTGCCATGGGATTTGGCTATATAAATACCGATGATTTTATCCGTTGGTTACTGGTGGCCAGGCTGAAAAAGGATGAGATAGAATTACTTTCATCGTATCTTACCGTATCTGAAACTTATTTCTGGAGGGAGCCACAGGTGTTTTCAGCTCTTACGGATAATGTGCTTCCCGGGCTGATCGCATCGAAAAAAAACGAGGAACGGATCCTCCGGATCTGGAGTGCAGGATGTTCAACAGGCGAAGAGGCTTATTCCATTGCCATTGCACTGCATAAAACCATACCCGACCTTAAGAATTGGAAAATTCTGATTCTGGGAACAGATATTAATCCGAAGTCGCTGGGCAAAGCAGTGAAAGGTATTTACAGCCAATGGTCCTTTCGTAATTGCCCGGATTGGCTGAAAACCAGGTACTTTCGGCAGGTCGGCGATCAGAATTTTGAGATTCGCCCTGAGATCAGGAAAATGGTCACCTTTGCCAGCCTGAACCTCACAGAGGCCATTTACCCATCGCTGGCAAATAACACGCAGGCAATGGATATCATTTTTTGCCGAAATGTATTGATGTATTTTACCGATGAAGTTGCTGCGAAAATTTCTCAGAATCTGTTTCATTCCCTTAACCCTGATGGATGGTTTATCGTATCATCCTGCGAACTCTCCGCCCATGTTTTTCCACAATTCAATCCGGTAAACTTCCCGGGAGCCATCCTCTACAGGAAACGGCAGACGGATTTTTCAGAA
>CAZVNF010000041.1:8040-19448 GCA_964628215.1 uncultured Draconibacterium sp. | reverse complement strand
ACAGTTGCCTCCCGTTTTACAGGCAACGATCCTGACGATTTGCCGGTTGATTTCTCAGACAATGAAATTGCCGGTTTTGCAACCACAACCCCAGCTGGTGGTGTGGCAATGAACATACGGCTGCTGGCCAACCAGGGACATCACCTGGAGGCGCTGATACTGTGCAATGAAGGAATTACAAACGATAAACTTGCTATTGGTTTATATTTCCTGCGGGCTTCCATTTTGCAGGAATCAGGCAACTTCATTGAAGCCATTTCTTCGGTTAAACAGGCAGTTTATCTCGATCCTGATTTTGCTATGGGACACTTTATGTTGGGAAACATATACCAGCAACAAGGTAAAACAAGGCATGCAAAACGACATTTCAACAATGTACTTGAATTACTGATCAATACAAACGGGGATGATATCCTGCCCGAATCCGATGGATTAACCGTAAATTACATCCGGGAGGTTATTCTCGCTCATATGCAAAAACAGCCGATCATATGAATAATGAAACCCGCTCTGTGCTTAAAATGCGTGCTGCGGCGATGGCTCTGGAAACGGAACCGGCAATAAAGGATTCCGATGCCATCGAGGTCATCACTTTCACCCTGGCATCAGAAACCTATGGCCTTGAATCTGAATTTATCAGGGAGGTTTGCCCGTTAAAAGACTATACCCCGTTACCCGGTGTGCCTCCATTTATCCTCGGAATCATCCAGGTAAGGGGCAGGATTATCCCGATTGTAGATTTGAAGAATTTCTTCAATATTCCTGCGCATGGCATCGGGGAATTAAATAAAGTGATCATCCTGCAAAATGAACACATGGAGTTCGGAATCCTCGCCGACATTGTTCTGGGATCACAATCGATCGGGCTGGATGAGATATGTCCGGTTCCTCCCACCGTTTCGGGGATAGGAGAGGAGTACCTCCGGGGAGTTACGAAAGGGAGTTTGATCCTGTTAAATGGTGGAAAGTTATTGTCAGATAAAAGCCTGATAGTTAATGAGGAAGTAACACGATCATAAGTTTAAAATTAAACAGATACGATATTACGCTGCCATTATGTAAAAAATGTATAAATATAAAAACAGGAGGAAATTACCATGTTCAGGAACCTAAAAATCTGGATTCAATTTGTAATAAGTTTCAGTATCATACTTGTCTTTATGATCACAATCATAATGATTGGCATAAATCAGCAGCAGGTGAGCCGGGAGAAACTTACCCAAATCGTAAAAGTGAATAATGTCCGCATTCAGCTGGCTAACAGGTTGATTAATAATGCCCGGAGAACTGCTCTTACCGTTAGGGAGATACTGCTGATAAAATATCAGAAACAATCAAATGAAGAAATACAGAAGGGACTCGATCAGCTTGAGTTGATCAGAACAATGTATCGGAGGTCGGCTGATAGTCTCAGGGCCCTTTTCCCCGTTGAAGATTCAACTGGCTTGAGAATGCTGGCCGAGGTGAGCGCTCATTTTGATTCTGCAACCCGGAATCAAAACAAGGTGATGGAATTTGTGATGGCTGACAAAGTCGATGAAGGAACCAACTTTATGCTCGGGAAGGCTTTTCCCAGCGTTAACAGGTGGATAAAAGAGGTAGATGAACTTATCGTTTATAATGAAAACTATAATGCCACTTTTTACCATCAGGCAGACGAGGTGGAGAGAACATCGCGCAACCTGATGATTATCATTGGAATAGGAGCCGTTCTCCTTTCCATGCTTGTCGGGTTCCTGCTGACGAGGAGCATTACCAGGCCAATACGGGTTGCCACAAAGCTGGTGGTAACAAGGGATCTGTCATTGGATTTATCCGATTATCAAAAGGGGGGCGGGGAGTTCGGGCTCATGATCATGTCGTTCAGAAAGGATATTGCTGAACGTATCAGGCTCGAGGAGGAGATGCGCAAGGCATCGGGCTATGCACGCAACCTGATAGAGGCCAGTCTCGACCCCCTGGTGACCATCAGCCCGGAAGGCAAGATTACGGATGTGAACAATACCACTGTAAAGGCCACCGGAGTTTCGAGGGAACATCTGATCGGAAGCGATTTTGCCAATTATTTCACCGATCCCGATAAAGCCACGGCAGGATACAAGCTGGTGTTTTCGCAGGGAACCGTGATGGATTACCCCCTAACGCTGCGAAATTCAACAGGCCGTACGTTCGATGTAATGTATAATGCCAGTGTATACAAAAACGAAGCCGGGGAGGTTCAGGGAGTTTTTGCCGCAGCGCGGGATATCTCCGAAACAAAGCGCCAGGAGAAGGAGCTGATCGCATACCGCGATCAGCTTGAAGAAATGGTAAAGCGGCGTACATCAGAACTTTCCACTCTTGTGGCCGAAGTAAAAGACATCATTAACGTTCTTGCCAGTTCCTCTGCTCAGATACTGGCCGCCACTTCCCAGGTGGCAACCGGTACCGCCGAAACGGCCACTGCCATCAACGAAACTTCTACCACGGTTGAAGAAGTGCAACAGGCGGCAAAACAGTCGGCCCAGAAAGCGAAGAACGTTGCCGACAATGCCCAGAGGTTGCTGCAGGTATTCCAGAATGGCCAGAAAGCGGTGGATGAAACGGTGAATGGCATGAGCAGGATCAGGGAACAGATGGATTCCATTGCGCAGACAGTAGTCCGGCTTAGCGAACAAAGCCAGTCGATCGGGGGAATCATTGCTTCTGTTACCGATATTGCCGACCAGTCAAACCTTTTGTCTGTGAATGCGGCCATTGAAGCGGCCAAAGCGGGTGAACATGGTAAAGGGTTTGCCGTAGTGGCGCAGGAAATCAAGAATCTTGCCAGCCAGTCAAAACATGCCACCCTCCAGGTGCGAAACATCCTGAATGATGTTCAAAAAGCAACCGGGGCAGCCGTAATGGCTACAGAACAGGGTAGCAAAGCGGTTGAATCCGGAGTAAAACAATCATTACAGGCTGGTGAAGCGATCAGGATTCTTGCAGAAAGCAGCAATGAGGCAGTTCAGGCTGCTACCCAGATTGTGGCCTCAAGCCACCAGCAGGTTGTGGGCATGGAACAGATTGGTGTGGCGATGCAGAACATCAACCAGGCAGGCACGGAAACAGCTGTAAGCATGGTTCAGGCCGAAAAGTCGGCGAAAAGTCTTCATGAACTCGGACAAAAGCTGAAGGGGCTGGTGGATGGGTTTAAGGGTTAAAAGCGTAACAGAGTGATGGGATAACGGAAATACTGATGGATACTACAGACAGTGAATTTCTGAAGCGGATTCAGGCTACTTTCCAGGTGGAGGCCGTAGAGCAGTTAACGTCTTTCTCAGCTGGATTGATTGACATGGAACAAACTCAACCCGGCGAGAAACTTTCCGGGTTGATTGAAACCTTGTTTCGCAGGGTTCATAGTCTGAAAGGAGCTGCACGTTCTGTAGGACAACAGGATATCGAATCGGTTTGCCATCCTTTGGAGGGCCTTTTTTATGCACTGAAAAAACAGGAGATCGGGTTGAATCAGGAGTTGATCGGGCTTTTTTATAAATCGCATAAAATTCTCAGCGGTCTGGTTTCAACGCTTTCTTCGGTGCAATCTCCCGCCACAAGGCAAAGCATCAGGGATGTCATCAGTGAATTAAAGGAAGCCCGTATCGAAGCAAAAAACAAAAGAACTGACCCGGAACACCTGAATATACCAGAGATCACAGTAGAGAATACTCCTTCAGTTGATGTTGCGATGCCGGAAGCACAGCCTGATCTGATAAAAAGCGAACGGCAGGTGTTTTCGCAGACCGTACGTATTCCAATCTCAAAACTGGATCCGCTACTTTTTCAGGCCGAAGAATTTATTCAAACCAAGATTTCGGTCGATCAAAAAACAAATGAACTGCATCGGATTCTCGCTGAAGTGAATGAATGGAAAGCGGCATCACAAAAGTGGAGCGGGCGCCGGGGAAAAGCAACAGGTGCCCAGTGGATTGAATGGCAGGAAGATACTGACCTCAGGCTGAGTAACCTGGAAAACCACCTGGCCCGGTTTACGCAAACCATGGAACAGGTAATGTACAGTTTCGACATCCTGGTAACCGAACATCTCGATGCCATGAAAAAGGTTCTCATGTTACCTGTCGCCACAATTGCAGAGGTTTTTCCGGCTATGGTGAGGGAAATTTCCCTTGATCAGCAGAAAGATATTGATTTTCATATCCGGGGGGCGGAACTGGAAATTGACAAACGGATATTGGAGGAACTTAAAGACCCGCTTACACATCTTATACGAAACAGCATTGATCATGGTATTGGAACCCCCCGGGAACGGCTGCTTCAAAACAAACCGGCGCGTGGAAAAATCACTTTGGAGGTTACAGCCAGGGATAATGGCTTTGCTGAGATCAATGTGTCTGATGACGGAAATGGAGTGAATCTTGATCAGGTACGGGAGGTTGCCATAAAATCAGGTTTTCTTTCAAAAGATTCTGCCTCAGGGATGGAGCCGGATGAAATTCGCGGGCTGATTTTCGAGTCGGGTTTTTCTACACGCTCAATCATTACTGAGTTATCGGGTCGTGGCCTGGGCCTTTCGATTGTTCGTGAAAAAGTGGAAAAGCTGAATGGGAAATTGTCCCTGGAGACGAAGGAGAACTTCGGAACGACCTTCCGTATACTTTTACCCATGACCCTCGCCACATTAAGGGGACTTGTGATTAACCTGGGTGAATACCAATACATTGTTCCAACGATGAATGTGGAAAGGGTTCTAAGGGTGAAGCATGAAGAAATTACCAGTGTTGAGAATCATGAAACCGTGTGCGTTGATGACGAGGTGCTTTCGGTAGTAAACCTGTCCGTGTTACTCGGCCTGCCTGAATCCAGCCCCGGTTTTTCAGCCATACAGCCAGCCGAAGCCAACGGTGCAGGTCATCAGAGGATCATGGTGCTGGTTTCGGGAGAAACCCGTATTGCATTCAAAATAGACGAAGTAATCGATGAGTGTCAGATTTTGGTTAAAGGATTGGGTAAACTTCTGCGCCGTGTAAGGAATATTTCAGGGGCAACCATTCTTGGTTCGGGAAAGGTTGTCCCCGTGCTGCATATCGCCGATTTGATGAAATCGGCTGTGCGGCAATCTGTGAAGAAAAAACCCATTCCGGAAATAGGAACAGCAACTGTAAAATCAGGAAAAATTCTGGTTGCAGAGGATTCGATCACCTCCAGGATCCTGTTGAAAAACATACTGGAAACAGCAGGTTACCAGGTTGTTACTGCGGTTGACGGGTTGGATGCCTTTACCCGGGCAAAGGCTGAAGTTTTCGACCTGGTATTGTCGGATGTGGATATGCCCAGAATGAACGGTTTCGAGCTTGCCACCAGGATTAAAAGCGACAAAAAGCTCGGGGATATTCCGGTTATTCTTGTTACATCGCTTGAATCACGAGACGACCGGGAACGGGGGATTGAGGCCGGGGCTGATGCCTACATTATCAAAAGCAGTTTCGATCAGGGTAATTTGCTGGAGGTAATAAGAAAGTTTATTTAATAAACAGCTGTACATGATAAAAGTTCTAATTGTTGATGACTCCAGGGTAGTACAGGAATTTATTTCCCATCTTCTTTCTTCTGATCCTGAAATTCAGATTGTTGGCGTTGCCGGGTCAGGCGAAGAGGCACTCAGGCAGGTGGGTGAAAAACGACCGGATGTCATCACCATGGATATTCATATGCCGGGTATGGATGGATATATGGCCACCCATGCCATTATGGAAACTTTTCCAACACCGGTTGTGATTGTCAGCGGAAGTTTGGGCGTTTCGGAAGTGGCCAATTCATTTAAACTGATCGAAGCCGGAGCCCTGGCAGTTGTTTTCCGGCCTCCGGGGATGGGAGATCCCGGGTTTGCCGTTGCCCGTAAACAATTGATCAGTACAGTAAAGCTCATGTCGGAAGTGAAAGTGGTTAAACACTTCCCAAAAAAACACCATTATATAACTCCGTCAGACAGACTGAAAAAAACACTCGGTAAAGAGGGTAAAAACATCCGGATTATTGCTATCGGAGCCTCCACGGGAGGGCCTCTTGTGCTTAAGACCATCCTGTCGGGTCTGCCGAAGGAGCTGGATGTACCGGTACTTATTGTTCAGCATATAGCCAAAGGTTTTGTCAATGGTTTCAGGGATTGGCTTTCGCTTTCATCAAACATCCCGTTGCATATTGCCACCGATGGTGAGCTGCTTAAACCAGGGCATGGATATATTGCACCCGACGACTGGCAGATGGGCATTATGCCGGGACCCAGGATCCTTCTCAGGAAACTGCCTCCGGAACACGGGTTATGCCCGTCTGTTGATTTTCTTTTTCGTTCCGTCGCCGAAGTAATGGGGTCAAATTCAGCTGCTGTGCTGCTAACCGGAATGGGCAAGGACGGGGCCAGGGAGTTGAAAACCATGAAAGACCACGGGGCGGTTTGCCTTGTTCAGGATGAAGCAAGTTGCGTGGTTTTCGGCATGCCGGGAGAAGCGGTCAGGTTAGGCGCGGCAGACCATGTCCTTTCTCCTGAAAAGATTGCCGGGTTTTTATCCTGTGCTTGTACAGGTAACCACTCATAATCAAGTAGTTTGTTTTTCTGCAATCCTGGTAATAATTGAAAAGCGTATGAAAGAAAGCATTTTAATCGTTGAAGACAGTTTAATTCAGGCGTTGTTTCTTGAAAAAACTCTTCTGAGCCAAAACTATGAGGTGTCAATGGCCTCCGACGGGAAAAATGCGCTGAAATGGCTTTCAGAGAACAAGGCTTCACTTGTTATCTCCGATATCATGATGCCTGAAATGGACGGGTATGAGCTTTGCAGGCGAATTAAAACCAGCGACAGTTTAAAAGATATTACGGTTATCCTGTTAACTTCCCTCACGGGTGCCGAAGAGGTTATTGAAGGGCTGATTGCCGGTGCAGACAGCTTTGTTACCAAACCCTATGATAACCAATACCTTTTATCACATATTGAGAAAATCCTGGCAGAGAAGACCGGGGAAATTATTGAAAAAAAATCATTTGGCGTTGAGATCGTTTTTGAAGGGAAAAAGCGGTTCATTCAATCGGATCAGCAACAAATCATCAAACTGCTTCTTAACATCTACGAAGGTTCTATTCAGCAAAATTCAAGGCTTATTCAAACACAGGAACAATTGAAACTGATGAATGAAAACCTGGAGTCGCTGGTAGAGGAGCGCACTATAGCGCTGAAGAGGGAAATAGAAACAAGAATAAAACTGAATGACACACTTGAACAACGGGTTGCTGAACGAACCCGTCAGCTGGAAACCATCAATGGTGAACTCGCTTTTCATATCAATGAAATAGAGCAGTTTACATTCATTGCTTCTCATGACCTTCAGGAGCCGTTGAGAACACTTACCAATTTTACGGAACTGATCCATGAAGAGTACAGAGGAAAATTAGATGGCGAAGGAAGCAGATACATTGATTATATTTCAGATTCAGCGGCCCGGATGAGGGCGTTGGTAAAGGGCTTGATGGATTATTCCCTCCTGGGAAAAGAAAGTTTAAAAACCATGGTTGATTGCAATACCATTCTCCGGGAAGTTATCTCCGATATGCATGGCTCCATTCAGAGCAGCCACACATTGATGTTTGTTGAACCCCTTCCGGTTATTAATGGATTTGCCACAGAATTGAGGCTGTTATTCCAGAACCTGATCAGCAACGCCATTAAATTCAGGAAAAATGATATTCCGCCCGAGATAAAAATTTCTGCAGAGAACCGGGAAAAGGAGTGGCTCTTTTCCGTGGCTGACAATGGAATCGGCATGCAGGAAAAGGATAAGGAGAAAATTTTTATCATGTTCAAGAGGATGCACAACCGCAGCGAATACGACGGGGCTGGGATCGGGCTTGCACACTGTAAAAAAATAGTAAAATTACATGGTGGACAGATTTGGGCTGAATCTGCTCCGGGAAACGGAAGTACGTTTATCTTTACAATCCCGAAACAATAACCCTTTCATAATCAGCATAATTCGGGCCGAAATATCAATAATTTGTAATTCAACGGTCTTAATATTGTTAAAATCCGTATTTTTACATGATAAAAATAACGCCGATGAAAAAGATCCTGTTACTCTCTGTTTTTTTATTTATTTTTTTCGGATCACAAGCCCAGGTTGATAAAACCCAATTGAGCACCGATGTGTCAAAAAAGTATTCCGAAAATTTCACAAATCTGTCACAATATACCTGGAAGCGAACCGTGAATGGGTTTGTTGATGGCACGAAGGTGATGTCGAGCCTGAGTTCTGTTCAGGTAGGGCAAGATGGAAAAATCGAGGCAACTCTTATTCAGAAGGATTCGTTTTCTGATAAAAAAGAAGGGTCCGCGGAGGTTAATGTAAGTAAATTTGCTGAAAATGACGAATATATTAAAAACGCCATCGAGTTATCTTTAAAGTATGTTTATTTATCCAATGGCGAATTTGTAGATTTTTTCAACAAGGGAACCGTGTCCGTTCTGATCAATAATGTCATGCAGGCCGAAGCATTTAACTTTTTGGTCAAGGGCGATCACATGAACTATAAATACGAGAAAAGCACTTTGCTGTATATCAGTCAGGACTTTTCGACGGTTATGAATGGTGATCCCGTTAAAGCCATTGTTTCCTATGAAACCATTAACGGTCTTAACAGAGTGAGCAATGTCGAAATCACCCTGCCCGCCAAGAATATCAAACTGACACTGGTGAATTTCGATTTTGCGAAAAAACTGTAATTGATGATCCCGGGATCAAAATAGCGTTATTTCCTCTTTGTGAATTGCTTAAAGATTGTATCTTTGACATAGAAACCACAGCTGGGATTTGATTTCCTGACAGATTCAGAAGGCATGCGATTTTTTTGCACCTTTGTGTTTGATCTTGCAGATCAGGCCGCAACGATCCACTGAAAGGGTTTAAATGGAAAGCAAAGCATGCACATGGGTTATACTGTTTTTGCTGTTTATGGCTGAACTGGCCTGTGGCCAGGAAAAACCGGTTCCCATTGAAGGAAAAGCCGTTTATTTTGATGTTTCACCCCCGTTTCGGAACCTGCAGGCATGTCCGTCCTCCCGGTTGGACCAGACCTGGAAAGAGGGGGCTGTTCCCAACCACTTCAAAAGTTATAATTTTCCTGGTATTCCTGAAGAAGGGATAAATGACACGTTGATACAACGTTATAATGGACGGATCTTTCCTGATACGGTCATCCGGAATTTCGACGGACTTGGCAATGTGAACCATGCATCACCTCCTGATACTTATGGAGATGTCGGGCCTGCCCATTATGTTCAGATCGTTAACCTGTCTTTCGCCATTTATGATAAATCGGGAGTGAAACTACTTGGGCCTTTCAATACCAGTTCTATCTGGGAGGGAATGCCTAACAATACCAACTGGGGCGACGGAATTGTACTTTACGATGAGATGGCCGATCGCTGGCTGATCAGCCAGTTCTCGTTTCCTAATTTCCCGATGGGACCGTTTTACGAAATGGTGGCGGTATCACAAACCCCCGATCCCACAGGCGCGTGGTATCGCTGGGAGTTTGCTTTTGGCGATTTGCCCGATTATCCCAAGTTCGGAATCTGGCCGGATGGGTATTACATGTCATTCACCCGTTTGAAGCCCCAAACCCTGCAGCGCGACGGGGTGGGAGCGATCGTTTTTAACAGGAATGCCATGCTCAGCGGAGATCCTGCGCCGGCGAGCATTCAATTCAATATCACCGGGGCAGAGAGCCCGTTCATTTTCCTCCCTTCCGACTGCGATGGCCCTTTTCCGCCTGACGGAACACCAAACTACTTTGGGTGTACCGTGAATGGGTTCTTTGTCCTCAGGGAATTTCATACGGACTGGACAAATACGGCTTCATCATCTTTCGGGAATATCCTGAAATTGCCGGTCAGCCCGTATTCCAGTGTGGGGCTGGGTGGTGTTCCCCAAAAAGGATCGGAAAAGTTACTGAGTGTACTCGATGAACGGCTTATGTACCGGTTTCAATTCAGGAAATTCAGCGATCATCAATCCATGGTCGTCAACCATACCGTAGGTGTTGATGGACATTCGGGAATTCGCTGGTATGAGTTGCGGAAGACCACCGGCAACTGGTTTGTAAACCAGCAGTCAACCTGGGCGCCCGATTCCCTCTTCCGGTGGATGGGAAGCATCGCCATGGATTCGTCGGGCAACATGGCACTCGGGTATTCGGTTTCCTCGAGTTCCATTTATCCTTCTGTCAGGTTTACCGGCCGCATGAGTCATGATCCACCCGGGCAGATGACCATCGGCGAAACCCGGATTGTTGACGGGGCCGGCTGTCAAACAGGGTCATGGAGCGGGCAGAACCGGTGGGGAGATTACAGCTCAATGACCGTTGATCCGGCAGCGCCTTCAACATTCTGGTACACCCAGGAATATTATGCCGCTACCTCTGTGGATAACTGGAGTACCCGGATCGCCTCATTCTCATTTTCCCGGGTTCTTGATCTGGACGCAACAGCATCCCCTCCCGAGGTTTGTGCAGGTGGATCGGCCAGACTGGATGTTGAGGTACAAGGTGGCTCGGAAACATGCACCTATTTGTGGAGCTCCGATCCTCCCGGGTTCAATTCTGACGAGAAAAGCCCCACTATTTCTCCGGCCACGACTGCCACATATATCGTTCATGCTTTTTCAGGCTCCCAGGTGAAAACAGATTCCGTTGTTGTACCCGTCATTCCCGGACCATCGGCATTTGCAGGCAATGATACGGTTATTTGCCGGTATGTGAATGAACTTCCGGTTTCAGGCAGGGTATCGAATTGCCACACAGTGAAGTGGGGTTCATCGGGAGACGGCTATTTCTCTGAGCCGGATGCATTGAACACCCTGTATCATCCGGGGATGTATGATAAATTATCAGACAAGTTCATCCTCAAACTTACCGCGTACCCGTCAGCCGCATGCCTCCCGGTTTCGGCAATTCAACAGGTTGTAATTGATACCTGCACTGGAATGTATGACCCATCAGCGGATCCTTTTCAAGTCAGGCTTCATCCGAATCCGGTGCATGACCGGTTGACCCTTGAAGTTACAAGAGTTTTTGGGCATGAAATGACCATCACCCTTTTCAATCCCCCGGGCGAAACCCTCTGTCGGGAAGTAATTAACACGGCAGGACAGGCATTCACCAGGGAAATTGACACGTCAGGACTTAAAAAAGGAGTCTATTATTTAAGGATGCAAACTTCATCCGACACGATGGTTGTGCCTTTCGTGGTTCAATGACCCGACACAGAAAGTTGCTTTGTGAACTGCATTTCACTTGAAGAGAAGTTGAGAAGATACAATCCTGAAGGAAATCCTGAGATTTCTATTGTCGTGCTGGCTGAACCTTTTTGAAGGAGATAACT
>CAZVNF010000041.1:2024-7940 GCA_964628215.1 uncultured Draconibacterium sp. | reverse complement strand
GAAATCCTGAGATTTCTATTGTCGTGCTGGCTGAACCTTTTTGAAGGAGATAACTCTTTACTGATACTCCGGCAGAATTGAAAACCTCAAGGCGGGTCTTTTCTTTCAAAGGTGAACCAAAATCTATGTTGACGTGCGATGTTGCCGGATTCGGATACATCCTGCACATTGAACCTGCGCGTGTGGTTTGTTCCCGCGATCCCAGGAAAGACCCACCGCCCGGAAGGGTGTTCGTCAGAAATGCTTTCCTAACCGTATCGATCATGTTCCGAAGCTTTGCAACCGAAGGAAGCGTATCACTTCCGGTGTAATCACGGGCCCATACGAAGGCGATATCCAGTTCCTGCATTTCACCCGGACGAAACATGAACGGACCTGAGGAGCCACTGGCGGAAATATCGAAAGGCAGGTTCATGGCGGTTTCCTCAGTCCAGTTGACAGGCCCGTTGGGTAGCTGGCACCCGCACCCCCAGTTGAGGGTGTCTGACTCTCCCGGGAACATAAACGCTGCTTCTGGTCCGTAACCACCATAACCCATATGACCATTGCCTCCGTAAACCATACGCGTGCCGTCGAGCCAGATTGCCTGCATGGAATTATAATACTCTGAGGCAATGGCAGGCTGATGTTTGTACAGTGGAGCAGAGGTGTAATTTGAATGATTCAGAAATGTGCTCAGTCCAAGCCGTTCGTTATCTGCAATGCCATCCCCGAATCCGGTGCCGTTCACACTTTCGTTGCAAATCGGGTGCCCCGAATTGTCGTACCTGGGCCGGTCAGCCCCTGCCGGCTCCATCCGGGGGCCTGCCAAAAAGGTTACTGACTGAGCCGGAGGATGAGCCCCGTATGCCCATTCCTGGCCACTGCCATCAATAGGTTTCCCGTTGTACCCGATGATGCTTCCCCGCCCTACGTCACACTGAATATAGTCATCCCGGGCGAAACCTATTTCAAGATCGGTAAAAGAGCCCATATAAACATTGTGATAGGCATGCAATGACCGGTTGTAAATCTTGTAGTTTAAAAACACGGTTTTGCTGAAAGCCGAATCTCCCGGCATATTATATGCATACGCCATTCCGTGTATTTCAATCCTTAGCTTTTCACCCTTCGATTCCAGGTGCTTTCCCCTGTCATCATTAAATATGAAAAACAATGACTGGTCACCCCTTATCGACGGGCAGTCGCCTGCGAACGGATTATAAATCCCGTCGCCGTTTGCATCATGAAAAGGTGCCAGTTTGCCGGCCTGACCCAGTGAAACATTGCCATTTCCCGGCCAGGTCAGGATGTCGTGAATGGGAGAATACCCCACCTCGTTCCAGTGTTGTTTGTGATAGTCGATGTCTGTTTTCTTCAAATTCCATATATAGTTCCACACGGTATCCTGGTAAATGGAGTAGTTTATGGTATCCATTACAGGTCCGGCATAAAAATCGGGGTTGAGCCCGGCATAACCCAAGTTGCCCTGGCGGTAGCGCTCTGCTGCAAGGTGCAAACTGTCGTTTTCATCCAAACCCCCGATCCAGAAACTGTTGTTGAACATGGTTCCCCTGTTAGAACCCTTTGGAACGAAAAAGTATGGTTGTGCATCGTTGTTAAACGGTAAAAAGAAATGCAGCCCCGACACGGTAAACATGGCCTCTACATCATTGATTTTCAGCGTATCGTAACTTTTGTCCCGTATTCTGAAAATCAAACGGGCAACTGAGGATTGAGAAGAGGAAACGTTAATCAGGGTATAATTCCCGATGAGGATGTTCCCGATGCCCCGGTTCGGAGCCAGGTAGGTGAAAATTCCCTGGTAATGCCAGGTTGAAATCACAGCACCGCTGCCAGCGCCAAGACCTCCCGTTACCCTGATCGAATCGCCGGAAGGGATGAGATCGTTGGACAGCAGGTTGACTGTTTTTGAAAATCCGGGTACCAGGTCGATGGTGTCGTCCACAGCTTTGAAACTCTGGGCAAAAACCGGATGAATAGATAGTCCTATCAGGATAAAAACCAGGTAAGAACTGAATTTATTTTGATGGTTCATTTGACAAGGGTTATTGCAGGAACTAACACAGTTACAATATTACAATTTTACGGGTAATTATTCCATTCTGCAGGTGCACTTGAAGATAGTAGTACCCACCCTCAATGCCAGATAAGTTCATCCTGAATTCCGATGCTCCCGGGTGAAGTTCTTTCAAAAGTACTCCCGGAAGGTTATAAATCCCTATTTTTTCAACCGGGAAGGGCGATTTAATATTGATTATTATTGTCGCAGGATTTGGAAATACTTGTAAACCATTCTGTTCGTTTTCTGAAATATAATTTGTTTCCCCTTTTTGCGAAACCGTAAAAGCGACCGTTTTTGCCTTTGGAGAGAAGAGGTAGAACACCGCATCCCGCCGATCGGAATTGGTATTGGTCTTCAGTGTCTGAAATACCAGGGAGTCGTTACCTGTCCCGCTTCTTTTATTCACAGCAAGCCAGTCAGGGACAAATCCCTGGAGTGTCCATTCAACGCTGGTCTCAACCATTAGTGCCGATGAATTGCCGGCATCCTTTTCCAGAATCAGTGTGTCTGGATTTGTTTTCAGGGTGAAGATGTCGGACAATGCGCTCATCCATACTCCTTTATCACGGGTTCCGGCGAAAATACTCATATTGTTGATGGCAAGTACATTTACGGATGTATCTGACAGTCCGTCGTTTAGTTTTCTCCATGGAGTGTTGCGGTTTTCTAAAAAGAAAATCCCGTGTCCATCCGTAGCAGCAAAAATGGATTCCAGGCAAAAAGCCACTGAATGCACATCATACGCAGGTAATCCGTCATTCAACAGGTTCCACGTCAGCCCCTGATCCGTGGAATGATAAATTCCGTTGACGGTACCTGCAAACAGCTCCTGTCCGTTGATGTGTATGGTGTTGACCTGTGAACAGTTCAGCCCGGTGTTGCTTTGCTGCCAGGTGGTCCCGTTATCAGTGGAAGCAAAGATGCCATCATCGGGGGTACCTGAATATATCCTTCCTGCAGACCCGGCAAGTGTGGTAATGTTGAGACTGGTCAGTCCGTTATTCACCGCCGACCAGTGTTTTCCGGTATCCGCGGAGATAAACACACCTCCTCCGAGGGTTCCGGCAAAGAGGTTACCGCCTTCAATAAGTATGCAGGTGACATATGGATTGCTTAACCCGGTGTTGCGTGCACTCCATGTATTGGCATTATCTCCTGAAATGAATACTCCCGATCCCATGGTACCGGCAAAAAGCAGGTTCCCGGTTTCACGGATGTCGGAAATATACGGAGAGGTGAGGCCATTGTTCATGGAAAGCCAGTTATAGCCATTCCCGCTTGAATAACTTGTTCCGTTGCCCCAGGTGCCCGCATACAAACCGGTACCACTTATCAGCAATGACCTGATCCGGGTATTGATTACTCCCTGGCTTGCTGCCATCCAGTTTTCACCCTGGTCTGTTGTGTAAAACAACCCTCCTCCCTGGGTTCCTGAGAAAACTGTTGCAGGTGTAGCGGTTAAACAGTTGATAACAGGATTGGTAAGGTGTTGATTAACCGGAGTCCAGGTATTTCCGGCGTCATTGGAAAGGAAAATCCCGTGTCCGCCGGTTCCGGCATAGATGCCGCTTCCGTCAGTATTCAACGCGTTTACAATGGCTTGTCCTGGCATTCCATTACCCGCAGCAGTCCATGAGTTGCCCGACAGTCTGAATACGCTGCTGCCATCGGTTCCGGCGAAAACTATATTGTTTAAAACTGAAATTGCCAGGATGTTCTGGCTGGTCAGGCCGGTATTCACGGAGTTCCAGGAGGTTCCGGCATCTGCAGAATAGAAAACCCCGGCACCATACGTCCCTGCATACACCGATTCTCCATCCACGGCCAGGGCATATATCTTTTGATTTCCCATTCCGTTGCCTGTTTTATTCCAGGTGGCGGCATTGTTGGATGAGATAAACAAACCTGCATCGGTTCCTGCCAGGAGAAGAGTACCGCAATATGCCAGGCATCGGATGTTCTGGTTGGTTATTCCATTGCCGGAGAGCGCCCAGGTGGCGCCACCATCAGCCGACCTGTATAGGCCATTTCCATAAGTACCTGCAAGAATGGTCAACCCGTTCACCGCAATGGAATAAACCGGTACCTCAGGAATTCCATTGTTAAGCAGGATCCAGGTCAACCCTTTGTCAGCAGTAAAAAATACCCCGGCTGATGTTCCTGCAAACACATTGGTGCCGCTGATCGCCACAGAATGGATGGTGCCTCCCGAAGGGCCCTGGGTTTGTCTCCATTGAGCCTGGGCAAATGTGAAATTGAAAAAAAGGACGATGAAAAGCAGTTTTCCTTTCATAAAACGTGCTAACACACAAAGATAGTCTTTTTTGAAATCAGGGGGAAAAACAAAAAGGCGTCGTAATTGATTAAATTACAACGCCTTTTTTACTTTTTGCGGAGAGACTGGGATTCGAACCCAGGGTACACTTTTGGCGTACACACACTTTCCAGGCGTGCTCCTTCGACCACTCGGACACCTCTCCAGGTTAAAATGAAATAGTGAAATAGCGAAATGGTGAAAATTGGTGCTTAGTAATCGCTATTAGAATTTCAGGGTGCAAAGGTATTAAAATAAATGGGAACTCAAACAGTCATTTCACCCCGAAGTGAAGTTTGCAGCAATTGTTTCACACTTTCGGTGGAATAACCGCATCCCAGGAGGTACATCAGCTTGGTTACGGCCGACTCTGTAGTGATATCAGAACCCCCGATCACCCCGATTTTTCCGAGTCCGGCACTGGTTTCATATTTCCCCATATCCACCGAACCTCCTTTGCACTGGGTTACATTGAAAACCACGATGCCTCGCGCACTGGCGGCTTCCAGCTGATCAAGGAACCAGGGAATGGTGGGTGCATTGCCGGCACCGAATGTTTCCAGGATCACAGCCTTCAGCCCTTTGGTGTTCAGGATTGCTTCCACCGCATTTGGAGAAATACCGGGAAATAATTTCAGGATCGCGATGTTTTCATCCAGTTCTTTCAGCACCCTCAGTTTCTTGAAATTGGGCTTCATGATCAGGTTGTGATTGTATTTGATATGAACGCCGACTTCACCCAGCAGGGGATAATTCCCGGAAACAAAGGCCTTGAAGTTCTCAGCATTCAGCTTGGATGTGCGGTTGGCCCGGTATAGTTTGTTCTCAAAACATATCGCTACTTCCGGAACAACCGGGGTATCCACTTCCTTGGCTGCCGCTATTTCTATGGAATTGATGAAATTTTCCCGGCCATCTGTCCGTACCATGCCGATAGGCAGCTGCGAGCCTGTAAAGATGACCGGTTTGTTAAGGTTTTCGAGCATAAAGCTCAGGGCAGATGCCGTATAGGCCATGGTATCAGAACCATGAAGCACCACGAATCCATCATACTCTTCATACTTTTCCTCTATCACACTGGCCAGGTGAATCCAGAAAGCCGGGTTCATGTTCGACGAATCGAGCAGCGGCTCAAAGGTGTAGAAATCGATATTGCAGTTGAAATTTTCAAGGACCGGCAGGTACTTGTACAAAATTTCAAAAGTCAGTGGCTTCAGAGTCATCGTTTTCGGATCCTGAACCATTCCAATCGTTCCGCCGGTATAAATTACAAGGATGCTTGTTTTTCCAATCATATCTCTTCAAGTTAGAAACTCTTGTTGCTGTTTAATTTATGGGGCCCGGATTCGTAAACCCCCATTTCTCCACTAACCCGTTTACCCGTTTATCCGTTTACCTGTTTACCTGTTTACTTGTTTACTTGTTCACCCGTTCCCCTGTCCACCTGTCCACTCGTCCACCCGTCCACCCGTCCACCCGTCCACCCGTTTACCCCACCCCAAACAACTTCACCGCACTCCAGGTCGTTACCAAAGCA
>CAZVNF010000041.1:0-1924 GCA_964628215.1 uncultured Draconibacterium sp. | reverse complement strand
ACCCGTTTACCCCACCCCAAACAACTTCACCGCACTCCAGGTCGTTACCAAAGCAACTTCCTCCACCGAAACAGATTTAATTTCAGCGATCTTGGCGGTGATAAGCGGGATATAAGATGGTTCATTGCGCTTGCCACGGTGGGGCACCGGGGTGAGCCAGGGTGCATCGGTTTCGAGCAGGAGATGTTCCAGTTCCGTGTGTTCAACTACCGTTTGCAATCCTGAATTCTTATAGGTCACCACTCCTCCGATTCCAAGCAGGAATCCCATTTTTACCGCACGTTCGGCATGCCCTGTATTGCCGCTGAAGCAATGAAATACTCCCCGGAGACCAGGGGAATTCCGCTCTTCCAGGATATTCAGCGCCATATCCATTGAGTTGCGGGTATGGATTACCACCGGAAGTTCGTATTTTAGGGCCAGGTCAAGCTGATAATTGAATGCTATATGTTGTTCCTTTTCAAAGGTTTTATCCCAGTAAAGGTCAAGGCCTACTTCGCCAATGGCATAGAATTTTAATTCAGGCCTGGCGAGGTATCCGGATACAATGTTTAATTCTTCCTCATAGTTTTCCTTTACCGATGTTGGGTGAAGGCCCATCATGGGGTAACATAAACGGGGATACCGGGCCGATACGTTCAGCATTTTTTCATGGTAGGCTGAATCTATTGCAGGGAGAAACAGGTGGGTTATGTTGTGATGCCTGGCACGCATGATCATGTCGTCGCGGTCGTGGTCGAACTCTTCGGCGTATATGTGGGTGTGGGAGTCGGTGAAATGCATGGGTTGATGGGAATATCAGAATGACGAATATGGGAATGACGAATATGGGAATGAGGAGCTAGCCAACATGGTTTAAAAATTGAATGATTGGGTTGATTTCGATTTCGTTCATACATTTGAAGTGTTGTTTCGGGCACTCTTTGAATCCCAGTTTACTGCATGGCCGGCAGGAGAGGCCTTTCACCTCTGCGATCATGGAATTTGAGGTCTCTTTATTTTTCATGTAAGGGTACATTCCAAATTCGGGAATGGTATTTCCCCACACAGATACGATGGGTTTGTTAAATGCTGCGGCGATATGCATCAGCCCGGTGTCGTTAGTTAACACAGCCGTGGCCTGTTTTATGAGCGAGGCTGACTGGTTGAGGTTGTACAGGCCGCATGCATTGTATACCAAAGTTTCCGTCTGGCTTATTATTTTGGCTCCCCGTTCCCGGTCCTCCTTCCCCCCAAGCAGAATTACCGGCCTGGATAGTTTATTGCAGACTGCGGCGACCCTTTCGGGTGGGAATATCTTGGTGTTGTGCTTCCCCCCGATAACCACTGCCACATACCCATGGTGATAGCCTTCAGGCAGACTTGAAAGGTCAACTACATCAATGCCGGGGATAAAATAGTCAAGGCCATTTCCGTCATTTTTGACATTCAGGGGTGCTGCCGCCTCAAAATACCGGTCGACAATATGAATATCGGGCAGCACTTTTATTTTAAGATTGACCGCCAGCCACTTCCTGACATTCAATTTTGGAAAAGCCGCTGAGGGAACCTTTAGCTGACGCTTTACATAAGCCGAACGATAATTATTGTGGAGATCGATGATAAAATCAAACGCCTGTGATTTGAGCTGGGGAATGAGGTCCCTGAAATTGCGGTCATATAACCAGATCTTGTCAATATAGGGATTGGCAGTGAGAACAGCCTCATTTTGTGTTTTTGTAAGAAAATGAACCTCCGCACCACGCAACTGTTTCTTAAGGCACCGCACTACCGCCGTGGTAAGAACAATATCCCCAATCGAACTGAACCTGACCACCAAAACCCGCTGCCTGTGCTTCATCTCAAAATTTTCACCATTTCACCATTTCACCATTTCGCTATTTCGCTATTTCGCTACCTCGCTACCTCGCTACCTCGCTACCTC
>CAZVNF010000040.1:2184-24355 GCA_964628215.1 uncultured Draconibacterium sp. | reverse complement strand
TTCAAACAGAGCATCTTGCAGAAGCGATCAATTATCGTTCGCTGGACAGGGATAGCTGGGGACGATAAAATTTTAACCACAAAGGCGAAGAAGGATGCACGAAGGCACACAAAGGGAGGTTCGTAAGTTTACTGCAGATAGAGATCAGCAATAACAAAACAGGCAAAAATCACAGAGGCCATGCCGTTCATGGTAGCAAAGGCAAGATTAACACGCGAAATGTCTGTTGGCTTAATAATTACATGCTCATAAACCAGGAGCCCGGAAAAAATTGCTGCACCAACCCAGTACAGATGGTGAAAATTTCCAACGATTCCCCCGGTTACCACAAGAATTATCGCAATGAGATGGAATAAGGAGGATAGGAGAAGTGCATTCGCCCGTCCTAATTTGGCCGGAAGCGATTTTAGCTTTTCGTCACGATCAAAATCTATGTCCTGCAGGGAGTATAAGATATCAAACCCCGCAACCCAGAAAATCACAATGAAGGAATAGATGAGGGGAAGCACATCAAACCTCGCGGTTACTGCCAGATAGGCACCGATAGGAGCCAGTGCAAGTCCTAACCCCAGGAATACATGCGACAGGTAGGTAAACCTTTTGGTGAGACTGTACCCCAAAACCACCAGTAATGCGACAGGTGAGAGGAAAAAGCATAAAATATTAAGAAAATAGCTCGTTGTGATAAACAGTATGGCATTCAGAATCACAAATATCAGGGCTGACTTTGGAGTAATGATATTGCTTGGAATTTCGCGCATGGCAGTACGGGGGTTTTTTTTATCAAATTCCCGGTCAACCAGTCGGTTAAAACCCATTGCGGCATTACGTGCAAAGAGCACACAAAGTAAAATTAAAACCAGTATCCGTATACTCAGATCCTCATGATGGGTTTTTAACGCCAGGAAAAATCCAATGAGGGCAAATGGCATTGAAAATATAGTATGGTTTATTTTGACAAGGGAAAAGTAGTCAGTAATCTTTGAAATTCTCACATCACCCATTCCGGCTAATTTTGTGTGCAAATGTACTAAAAACAGATTTGCCTTGTTTTATACCGGTTGTAACTATTTTCTCAGTAACTCGTCCAACTTGCCATTCTATTTATTTTTACGCTAAATTTGTAGCTTTATTTTTATACTATGAGCAGGCAGGTTGAAGCCGTGGTAGGTTATCTGAAACATGCGGTGAGGGCGCAATCCAAGTATCATATTCATTCACCTTTTGTATATGGATTTTATCAGCATGTATTAAAGGACGAGCAGACCTATATTCAATACAGGGTAGTTAACCGTTTGCGGAAAGAACTCGAAACAATAAGCCGGTTTATTAAACGAAAGGACCTGGGTGCCAAGTGTAAGGATTTTCCCTGCGATCAGCGGTTTGTCAGAGTAAAGGATATTGCCCACCATTCTTCAGTGACCCGTAAAAATGGGGAATTCCTGTTCAGGTTAATTCGGGAATACAAGCCTTCATCCATTCTTGAGCTGGGCACGTCTTTGGGTATCAGTGCTTTGTATTTTGCCCTGGCCGCTCCCGAAAGCAAAATTATTACCATTGAAGGCTGTATTGATTCCGCCAATTTAGCCCGGGAGAATTTTCAAAAAACCGGCTTGCAAAATATTCAGGTCATCACCGGGAATTTTGAAGATAAACTGGCTGTTGCCCTGAAAGAGATGCCATCGCCGGATCTTGTTTTTTTTGATGGAAATCATAAAAAGGAGCCTACTTTAGCCTATTTCCATCAGTGCCTTCAGCATGTTCATCCTGGTGCAATATATATATTTGATGATATTCACTGGTCTGCCGGGATGGAGGATGCCTGGAATATCATTCGGCAACATCCCCAGGTTAAGGTAAGTATCGATATTTATCACATGGGAATTGTGTTTTTTAAAGAAGAATTAAGCAAAGAAGATTTTACCATACGCTTTTAATAATCGATCCATGAACGACGAAGTAATCCGGCTTGACAGCATCGTAAAAAATTATAAAATAGGAACCATCCTGGTTGAAGCATTGCGTGCTGTTTCCCTGGTAATCCGGAAAAATGAATTTGTTGCGTTGATGGGACCTTCCGGCTCCGGAAAGTCAACGCTGATGAATATCCTGGGTTGCCTGGATACCCCTACCAGCGGAAGCTACCTGCTAAACGGCGAAGATGTAAGCAAAATGGATGACAATGCCCTGGCAGAAATCAGAAATCGCCAGATTGGCTTTGTTTTTCAAACATTTAACTTGTTACCGCGTTCAACTGCCCTTGAAAATGTAATGTTGCCCCTCATTTACGCCGGGATTGGTAAAGCCAGGCGTATAGAACTTGCAAAACAAACCCTGGAAGAGGTTAAACTGGGTGACCGTATGGCGCACAGGCCGAATGAGTTGTCGGGCGGACAGCGTCAGAGAGTTGCCATTGCCCGGGCACTGGTAAACCATCCCGCCATTATCCTGGCTGATGAACCTACCGGGAACCTCGATTCAAAAACATCCGTTGAAATTCTCGGACTTCTGGAGCAGATTCATAAAATGGGCAATACGGTGATCATTGTTACCCACGAGGAAGATATTGCACAGCATGCTCATCGGATTATCCGGCTCATGGATGGAAAAATCAATGTAGATGAAGCAAATAGAAATATAAAAACGATTGCCGATTATCATTTTAACGGAGTGAAGGAATGATAACGTGCAAAGTCAAGAATGACAAAGTAACAGGCTAAAAGAGTCAGGTAGAGAAATATTATTTTCAGATGCATAAAGAGGGTAATTATAAAAAGCTTTTTGAGGATTTCAACAACCTGAATGTCATGATTATCGGTGATGTAATGGTGGATTCTTATCTGTGGGGAAAGGTTGAACGCATTTCGCCGGAAGCCCCCATACCCATTGTTGCCCTGCGGAAACGCGAAAACCGGATGGGGGGAGCAGCCAATGTGGCGATGAACATTCAATCGATGGGGGCAAACCCCATTTTATGCTCCGTTATCGGGTCTGACGATAAAGGCATGCAGTTTCTTGATTTATTAAAAAAAGAGAACATTACCGACGATGGCATTGTGCGCAGCGCACGCCGTATTACCACTACAAAATTCAGAATATTCGGGAACTCCTGTCAAATGCTCCGGGTAGATGAGGAGATGGAAAACGACCTCGCACAGGGGGACTATCTCACCCTGATCAGGGTTATCGACCAGATTTTTTCAAAGGTTAAAATTGACTGTATCATTTTTCAGGACTACGACAAGGGGGTGATCACCCAAAAATTGATACAGGAGGTGGTAAAGCGGGCATTGGCTGCGAACATACCTGTAACCGTTGATCCTAAAAAGAAAAACTTCATGTCATACCGGCATGTAACGTTGTTTAAACCCAACCTGAAGGAGATTAAGGATGGATTGAACCTTGACGAGGAACTGCAGGATAATCAATCAGTTATTGATGCAGCTCAGCAGCTGCGGAGTAAGCTCGATTGCCGGTATGTGCTTACTACTATGTCGGACAAGGGAGTTTTAATGAGTATGAAAAACAAGACCGAAGAAAAGAATATTTTTGTGCCTGCGCATATGAGAATGATCTCTGATGTTTCTGGTGCAGGTGACACAGTGATCAGTGTGGCCTCTTTATGTTTGGCCATGAACCGCAGCCCGAGCGAGATTGCCTATATTTCGAACCTTGCAGGCGGACTGGTTTGCGAAGAAATTGGCGTTGTCCCGGTAAGCAAGGATAAACTGCTGAAGGAAGTAATGGGACTGCTCTGATCTATGACAACAGATGCCGAGGTAATCGTGGCCGGAGCCGGACCAGCCGGCACTATTGCAGCATATGAACTTGCCACCAGGGGCGTTTCTGTTTTGATCCTGGAGAAATCCTCTTTCCCAAGATATAAAGTTTGTGGTGCGGGACTGACCTATAAAATCCTTCGTGAGATTCCCTTTGATGTTTCACCCGTTCTTGAAACAAAAATAAATACGATAATATTTTCCAAAGGATTTAAGGATTGTTTTACAAGAACCTCCGGTGAACCAATGATGTATTGCACCAACCGGGATAAATTTGATGATTTTTTGCTGAAAAAAGCAGTTGAAGCAGGGGCGAAGGTCATTCATGGGGCAAAGGTGACGGAAGTAAAGCAAAACAGCGATTTTGTTACCGTTACAACCCGTGACGGCAAGTTTTATTCAAAGCTCGTCATCGGAGCAGATGGAGCATCCAGTACCGTGGCCCGTTCGGCCGGGTTGCGTGATCATATTTTACCCGGATTGGCCTGGGAAGCAGAAGTGATGACTGACCCGGCTACGGTTAAGGCTTTTTCTCAAACGGTCTTTCTCGACTGGGGCTCTTTCCCCGGAGGATATGCCTGGGTTTTTCCCAAAGATGATCACTTTTCAATTGGTGTTGGTGGTCCTGCAAGTTTATCCCGGGGGATGATGCCTTATTATCAGAAGTTGGTCGATTACCTGGCTTCAGGGGCATGGGGGGAAGGAGTTGCCGGGAAATCTGAAATGCGGAATGTGAAATCTGAAATCAGGATAGTCAGCACGTTGTCCTTGAAATCATGGCCTATCCCGGTGCGGGTTAAGAAAAGCCGGTTTCACAATGGACGAATTCTTGTTGCCGGCGATGCTGCTGGGCTAACTGATCCGTTGACCGGTGAAGGTATTTATTATGCGGTACGAAGTGGGATACTTGCTGCGAGGAGTTGTCACGGCTATCTTCGGGCTGACATTCCTTCCCTGGAGTCGTACACAACTTCTGTAAATGACGAGTTGATGAAGGAACTGCTCGAAGCAAACAGGATCAAACATATATTTAACACTGTGCCTGGCCGGATCCACCGTTTTGTGCGTGACAGCGACCGCGCCTGGCGGGCTTTTATAAAAATATTGCGTGGCGAACGCTGGTATGCCGATGTACCGGCAGGGTTTGGTAATTGGAAATTGCTATGGGGGGTGGCATGCAAATTTTCCAACTGGATTTCAGACAGCAGGGAATACTGGTTTAAAGCAAAGAGTATAAGGAAACACCCGGGTCGCTGACGATATGTGTGCTTTATGTGGTAAGCAAGGCTTTAACAATAAGGGAGATCATTTTGTTATCGGCTTTCCCTGCAAGTTCCTTTGAAGCGGCACCCATTACCTTTCCCATATCCTTTACCGTTAAGGCTCCGGTTTGAGTAATGATTGACTTTATCACGGTGGTTACTTCCTCTTCCGACAATTGCTGCGGCAGGTAGGTTTCAATGATCGAAGCATCGAAGAGTTCTTTGCTTGCAAGGTCTTCGCGATTTGCCTGACTGTATATTTCAGCCGATTCACGGCGTTGTTTGACCAGTTTCTGAAGAATTTTCAATTCTGCCTCTTCCCCCATCTTTTCGGGTGCACCTTCTTTGGCCTTTTCGAGCAGCAATGCTGCCTTGACAGCCCGAAGGGCTTCAAGTTTTTCGGCATTTCGTGCCAGCATGGCTGCTTTTATGTCGTCATTTATCTTCAGTTCGAGGCTCATTTAATCTACTTTTTTATTGAGATATTTATTCTCAGTCCTGATTTCTATGGTTTTATCCGGGTTTTCAGATACTGTGTAATCAGAAATCTGTGATTCGGAAGAAGGGGCAACATCAGTTAGCTCAACATGACGTCTTTTATAGGCAGGGATATTCTCGATTTCATAAAGGTTTTGCTCGATCGGCTGGTGTGTTTTCAGTTTTTCACTCAGCTGGCGAAGTTTTGAAACCCGTTCGAAGGCTTTTTTACTCTGAAAATCATTGATATCCGGTTCTGCCGGCTGATGAGCAGGACCAACCGACTCTGTGCGAAAGATGATGCGCGATTCGGTTATTTCAGCATTTACCTGAGGTTGAAATTCTTCAGTAATGGTTTCTGAAGGCTCAGGGATAAAATCAGGTTCAGGTTTTTCAAAAGAGAATTCAATGTTTCGCATGGGTTCAACCGATTCAACTTTTGGTTGAGATGCAAAGGCAACCGGATCGGGGATAACGGGAATTATCACAGATTCGAGTTTTGATTCAACAGGCTCGGCAACGTCCGGTTCAGGAACAAAAATGCGTTTTTCAATTTTTGGCGCATTGTTGTTATAGAGATCAAAAACCTTGACTGTTTCAGGTTCGCTGGGACCTTTTTGCTTATGGTCTTCATCAAACCCGGTTGCAATGATGGTGACACTGATTTTGTCATCGAGGCTTTCTTCAAATCCATTGCCCCAGATGATATCTCCTGTTGATTGGGTTTTTTCCTGAATGTAATCGGTTATTTCTGTGACCTCATCCATGGTGATTTCATTTTTACCAGACGAGATATAGAGCAGCAGGTTGCCTGCCCCGTTGATGTCGTTGTTGTCGAGAAGCGGTGAATTCAGTGCTTCCTCAACAGCTACCTGGGCGCGGTTCGGGCCGCTGGCGATGCCTGTTCCCATGATGGCCACGCCGCTGTTTTTCATAACTGTCTTAACATCTTCAAAATCGACATTGATATAACCGGCCACCGTGATAATTTCTGCGATTCCCTTTGCCGCGGTGGTTAACACGTTATCAGCGCGTGTAAATGCTTCAGAAAGAGGCATATCTCCGCAAAGTTGCCTGAGTTTGTCGTTACTGATGATCAGCAGCGCATCTACGTTCTGTTTCAGCTGGCGAATTCCGTCTTCAGCCGACTGACGGCGTTTCCGTCCTTCGAAGGAAAAAGGAATCGTGACTATGCCTACCGTTAAAATATCCAGTTCCCGGGAAATCTGTGCGATCACCGGTGCGGCACCTGTACCGGTACCCCCGCCAAGGCCCGCCGTGATGAAAAGCATCTTTGTGCCTTTGTCAAGCACTGACCTGATGTCATCAGAATTCTCGAGTGCGGCATTGCGGCCAACCGAAGGGGCTGCGCCTGCACCCAATCCGCCGGTAAGATTTGCGCCAAGCTGGATCCTTGTGGGAACCGGGCTTGATTCCATGGCCTGTGCATCGGTATTGCAGATAATAAAATCCACCCCTTTTATCCCTTGTTTGAACATATGGTTTACGGCATTGCTGCCACCACCGCCCACTCCGATAACTTTAATTATAGAGGACTGATTTTTAGGTGATTCGAATTTTAACATATCGGCCATGATTATATTTATTTCAGGGTTTAAAATTATTAAGAATGCGTATAGAAAAACAGGTGCCCGGGTTTATTTATTAACGAATGATTGTTAATAGCTTCCTTAATCCACATCTTCTTCGAAGATATTCCTGACTTTGTCAAGAAATATTTCCGGAAAGCTTTTTGAGGGTTTTGTCGGATCCTTGATTTTTTTGTCTTTCACCTTTTTTTTGCTGGCTGCCGGTTCCGGAATGGCCATCTCAACTATGGGTTCCTCCGGTTTAATCCTGTCAATTTCTTTCTGGTATCTTCCAATACCTTCGATAACGAGGCCGACGCCGGTTGCATACATCGGACTGGCCATTTCTGCTACTGCATCAGATGAGAGGTGTTCATTGGGATACCCGATACGGGTGTCGAGGCCGGTCAAAAATTCTGTGAGCTGGGCAATATGCTTGAGTTGCGCACCTCCACCGGTAAGTACGATACCACCGATCAGTTTCTTTTCATATCCCGAGTTTTTAATTTCATAATAAATATGCTCGATGATCTCCTCCATTCGGGCCTGTATGATGGACGCGAGATTTTTAATGCTGATTTCTTTCGGTGTTCTGCCACGCAACCCGGGTATTGCGACAATTTCCTCTTCACGGTTTTCACGGGCAAGTGCAGAGCCGAATTTTACCTTTAGTTCCTCCGCATGTTTTTTAATAATCGAGCAGCCCTCTTTGATATCCTCGCTGATGATTTCTCCTCCCAGTGGAATTACCGCGGTATGCCTGATAATACCCCCGTGAAAAATTGCGATGTCGGACGTTCCTCCACCGATATCAACCAGTACCACGCCAGCCTCTTTTTCCTCCTCGCTGAGAACGGCTTCTGCTGACGCCATGGGTTCAATGATCAGCTCTACCACTTCCAGTCCTGCTTTCCGTACACATTTATAAATGTTCTTCGCGGCGGCAGTCTGCCCGATAATGATATGAAAATTGGCTTCAAGGGAGCTGCCGATCATACCTTTGGGCATGAGGTTGCCGTGTTCTCCATCGATGCTGAATTCCTGAGGGATCACATCCAGTATCTCTTCTCCGGGGTTCATGTTCAGGTTGTACATGCTGTTGCACAACTTGTCGATATCCTGCTGGCTTATTTCAGTTTCACTATCCTCACGGATCATGCTGCCCCTGTGCTGAAGGCTTTTGATATGCTGACCCGCAATCCCCACATTCACATATTTGATATCAACCCCCGATTTGGATGCGGCCTCGGCAACGGCGTCCTTGATCGATTGAACCGTGTTGTCGATATTGGCAACCACGCCACGTTTTACACCAATGGATGGCACTTTGCCATATCCGAGTATATCTATTTTACCATGTTCGTTTTTCCGGCCAACGATTACTGCAATTTTAGTTGTACCGATGTCGAGTCCGACAATAATGCCTGATTTTTCCATGCTTAGTTAAATTTTAGAACAAACCACTTGATTCTTGTATTTGATATTGATGACATTATATTTATTCCAACCGATTTTATTGAGCCCAAACCGGTAGAAGGCATACAATTTTTTGAATTTATCGTCGAGGTCTTCCGCGGTGCCCAGCAGGATCACATGGTTCCCGATACGCGGTATAAGCTCAAATTCACGCATTTCATTCACATATATCTGTGCGATCTGGGCTTTAAGGAATTTATCATGGGTGATGTACATGGTCAGTTTGTACAGGTTGGTCAGCAGGGAATCATAAAAGACTGAGTCTGACAACGACAGTATATTGACCCTGTAGTCCGGATTTTTCCTGTATGATTCATCGATAACGCCATTGGCGACCAGCACACGTGCCGAAAAGTTCGGATTAACCGGCAACAGGGAACCCGACTCATCCAGGTAAAAATTTTCATATTTCCGGTTGATGATCCTGAGCAATGGTTCGCGCTGACGGATATCAATGAACAGAGTACCCTCATTGTTTTCATATACTGAAACCCTGGAAACATACGCCTGCTTGTATATTGCTGCTTCAATGTTTCCGGTATTGATATATCCAAGTGGTTTGCCCTTGAGCATACCGGCTGTTTTAAGCAGGATGGAATCGATATCTTTTTTGGTAATCAGTATGTCAGCAGCGCCATAGTTGATTTTAATTTCAATCTTTTTGCAAGCCTTACTGTAGTGATTTGTTTCAACGAATCCAACCAGTACGCCCGCTCCGGCAACCAGCAGCACCCATAAAACAATAATCAGTATTTTAATTGCTTTCTTCATTTATGCGGTTGGTTCTGAAAGTATTTCAGTGATTGGTTCTACAAACCGGTCGATATCCCCGGCTCCCATGGTGAGCAAGATTTCCGGACTCCAGTCCATGATCTTTTTAATCAGATCTTCAGGCGCAACAAGTGCTTTTTTTTGCAGGTTAATGCGATCGAGCAGCATTTGGGAAGTGACCCCCGGGATTGGTTTTTCCCGGGCGGGATAAATATCGAGAAGGATCAGTTCATCAAGCAGTTCCAGGCTGCGGGCAAAGTCATCGGCGAGGTCGCGGGTACGTGAAAAGAGATGAGGCTGAAATATCCCTGTGATTTTACCAAGCGGATACAGGTCGCGCGCCGCTCCGATACATGCCTTTAATTCTTCGGGATGGTGAGCGTAATCGTCAATGTACACCAGCCCGGGACGGCGGATCCTGAATTCAAACCTGCGCCTTACTCCGGTGTATGTCTGGAATGCCTGTTTTAGCTTTTGTTCATCTAGTCCGATCAATTGGCCCACGGTTAATGCAGCAATGGCATTTTCAAGGTTGAATTTCCCCGGAACACCCAACACCATTCCTGAAATCACCCCATCGGGATGAACAAAATCAAAATGGTACAACCCGTCTTCAATATGGATGTTTTTTGCATAAAAGGCTGCATTGCCCGACAACGCATAGCTATACTGTTTCCATGCGCCTGGATTTAACGGCCCGATCAGGGTGCCTGCCTTCATGGCAAGAGAGCCGCCATCAACGATGTTAGAAGTGAATTCAGCAAAGCTTTTTTTCATGTCATCATGGCTTCCGTAAATGTCAAGATGATCTGCATCTGCGGAGGTAATCACTGCTATATATGGGGAAAGCTGTAAAAACGACCTGTCATATTCATCGGCTTCCACCACACAGAATGACTTGGCCGGGCTGGCATTCTGAGATTTCACACCTCCCTCACTTTGATCTTCTTCCAGGAAATTAGTGCCGTAATTTTTTGAAATCCCCCCGAGAAATGCCAGTGTTCCAACACCTGCCGTTCGCAGCATATGGGCAATCATGGCAGAGGTGGATGTTTTCCCGTGGGTACCCGCCACCGCTATGGTTTTATACTTTCCTGAGATCATTCCAAGCACTTCCGCTCTCTTTTTCATCGGATAGTCAAGTGCTTTAAAATGAATATATTCCAGGTGATTCGCGGGAATAGCAGGGGTGTATATCACCATGCCGGGGTGTGTTGGCAATTGGGCAACGTCTTCAGTAAAATGGATATGCATTCCTTCTCCGATCAATTGATCGGTAAGTGCCGACGGAGTTTTGTCATACCCTGAAACAATCGCCCCCTTTGATGAATAATACCTTGCCAATGCGCTCATACCGATACCGCCAATTCCCAGGAAATATACGGAAGCCGGTGATTGGAATTCAGAGTCGGGCAACCGGTGTTTTTCACCAGGTGTAACCAGTGACAGGGCTTCTCCGGCAATTTTATCTGCAGCATCGGTGATTCCCAGCGACAGAATATTCTTTTTTAGTTCGGATTGAAGATTTTCATTTTCAAGAGTTTCCGTTATCACGGTGCCCAGCCGGCCTATTGCATCCCGGTCGGGAATCAGTATGGCTGCATGACGGGACTCAAGGGCACGTGCATTTTTCGTTTGATGATCTTCTGCCACATTGGGTGACGGAACAAGAATTACGGGCTTGCCTGCAACACAAAGTTCTGAAATGGCAATTGCTCCTGCGCGGGATACAATGATATCAGCAACTGCATAAGCCAGATCCATACGGTCGATAAAGGCACGTATGACCAGATGATTTTTTTGACATTCCTGGCCCGGAAAATTTCCGGTGATATCTTTGTGATAATATTTCCCTGTTTGCCAGAGTAACTGTAAATTATGGTTGTCACTGGTTTCCCTGACAAATTTCAGCACAGCCTGGTTGATGGTTCCTGCCCCCAGGCTGCCGCCGATCACCAGCAGGGTTTTTCTTTCCGGGTCCAGCCCGAAATGGGTCAGCGCTTCAACTCTTTTTCCGGAGATCTTCATGACATCCTGCCTGATCGGATTTCCGGTAAAAACCAGTTTGCTTTTTGGGAAATATTTCTCCATGCCTTCATAGGCAACACAGATCTTTTGCACCTTATCACCTAACAACCTGTTGGTTATCCCAGGAAATGAGTTCTGTTCCTGGATGAGCGATGGGATTTTGCGTGCTACAGCGATGCGGAGGGTTGGTCCGCTGGCATAACCTCCAACACCGATCACCACATCCGGATTGAATTTTGCAATGATGGAACGGGCTTTCAGTAAACTGCCGATTAGTTTGAAAGGAAAGGTGAGGTTTTTCCATGTCAGTTTTCGCTGAAACCCACTGATGGTAAGACCTTCTATAGGATATCCCGCATTGGGCACTTTTTCCATCTCCATGCGCCCTTTGGCCCCGATAAACAGAATTTTAGCATCAGGCTCGCGTGCCTTGATGGCATTGGCTATGGCAATAGCCGGGAAAATATGCCCCCCTGTTCCTCCTCCGCTGATAATGATGCGCATCATGTTGCAGGAACTGTTTGAGGGTTTTTAATACGTGTGGGTTCCTGAAGGATCTCCACTTCGGTGCCGTTTTTCGTTTCGATTTCCGAGGTGCGGCTCACGCTCAATACGATACCCAGTGAAATGCTGGTGAACCAGATGGATGTTCCTCCCATACTTACCAATGGCAATGTTTGACCTGTAACCGGGAAGAGATTAACGGCTACAGCCATGTTGATAAGTGCCTGGAAAACCAGGCTGAACCCAATACCGATGCTGAGCAGCGATCCGAAATTCCCCTGACTTTTGGTTGCAATGCGGATGACCCGGAAAAACAGGATCAGATATAATAATAACACAAAACTGCCTCCGACCAGCCCATACTCCTCAATGATAATGGCAAAAATAAAATCTGAATAAGGATGGGGCAGGAAATTCCGCTGGGTGCTTTTCCCCGGCGATTTTCCCAGGATGCCGCCCTGAACGATGGCTATTTTTGCCTGGTCAACCTGGTAGGTTGCATCCGGGTCAGCTTCCTGTTTGTTTATGAAGTGGTCAATACGGGCAACCCAGGTGGTACCCCGCGGAAAAAGGGTTGGAAATGTTTTTGAAAGCATGAAGATCATGACAATACCAACCACACCCAGTATAACCAGGGATACCATGTACTTCAGGCTGATCCGGCCAATAAACATCAAAACGATGCAGGTGACAAACAAGATCGCGGCAGTTGAAAAGTTTGCAGGCAGAATAAGCAGGGTTACCGCAATTACAGGTAGGATCACAGGGAGAAAGCCTTTACGGAAATCCTGGACAAGTTCTTGTTTCTTGCTGAGTACCCTTGCAAGGTACATGATGAGAAAGAGTTTGGCCACATCGGAACTCTGAAAGGTGAGATTCACGATGGGAACGGTAAGCCAGCGGTTCGCATCATTGAGGTTTGTTCCCGAAACCAGGGTCACGAGCAGCAGAGGAAAGGTAAGGAACAACCCGATTTGTGAAATGCGTGAGAAGTATGTGTACTTTACCAGGTGGGTAAAATACATAAGCCCCAGGCCAAAGGCAAGGATCATGAAGTGTTTGAAAAGATAATATTCGGTGTTGCCATGCTGTTTTTTATATGCCAGGGTACCGGTGGAACTGTAAACCGCCAGCAATGAAAAAATGCACAGGATGACCACAACGATCCAGATCACCTTATCACCTTTAATATCCTTTGAAACTTTGAGCATGGAGATGCGGGCTTAAAGATTTTTTACAGCTTTGCGAAATGCGATTCCGCGTTCTTCATAGTTGTCATACAGATCAAAGGAAGGGCAGGCAGGTGACAGTAAAACAGCGTCGCCGCTGTTGCCCATATAATAGGCAGCCTGAACGGCTTCCTCCATTGTCAGTGCATCGATGACCGGGATGTCAAGTTCTTCAAAGGCGTTATGAATGCGAGTGGTGTCAAGCCCCAGGCAAATCATTCCTTTTACTTTTGTCCGGACCAGATTACGCAGGGTGGTAAAATCGTTTCCACTGTCAACTCCGCCCACAATCCATATTATTGGTCTCGAGGTGCTTTCAAGTGCATACCAGGTGGAATTGAGGGTTGAGGATCTCGAATCATTGATAAATTCCATGTCCTTTATGACTAATACAGTCTCCATACGGTGTTCAAACTCCTGAAAACCATAAAAGCTTTCTTTGATAAACTGTTTGCGGATTTCGCGGATCTTTGGGCCAATGGAAGCCGCAAGTGATTGATAAACTGTAGCTTGTCCTTGATTTGCCAATGCTTCAAATGTCATGGTTTCTATCTTAGTTTGAGTGTAACAATAGTTAAAACGGCCAGCATGATCCCCACGATCAGGAATCGCATCACAATCTTTGACTCATGATAGCCCAGCTTTTGAAAATGATGGTGCAGCGGCGACATTTTGAATATCCTGCGTCCTTCACCGTACTTGTGTTTTGTATATTTAAACCAGGTAACCTGCATCACTACCGAAAGGTTTTCGGCCAGAAAAACCCCGCAGAAAATGGGAATCATTATCTCCTTCCTGATCATGATGGCAAATACCGCAATGATGCCCCCAAGCGCCAGGCTGCCGGTGTCACCCATGAATACCTGCGCAGGATAGGAATTGTACCACAGAAATCCGATACAGGCACCCACAAAAGCCGAAATATAAATGGTTAACTCGCCGGTATTTGGAATATACATGATATTCAGGTAATTGGCAAATACAATGTTGCCGGAAACATAGGCCAGAACCCCTAGTGTCAGCCCGATGATGGCAGAAGTCCCGGTCGCCAGCCCGTCGAGACCATCGGTGAGATTGGCCCCGTTGGAAACAGAAATGATGATAAAGATCACGATGGGTATGAAAACAAGCCAGGTCCATTTTTTTGCCCCGTCGCCCATCCACGACACCAGCGAGCTGTAATCAAACTCATTGTTTTTTACAAACGGGATGGTTGTTTTCGTTGATTTCACCGGGGTTTTGGAAAATATTTTACTTTTATCCGTTGCAGATTCCATCGCAAAAACATCAGAAGCAGGCACGTAGGCTGATTGCTTCAAACGCTCACGGATCACAATGCTGTCGCTGAAATACATGGTGAACCCGACAATCAGCCCTAGTCCGATTTGTCCCAGCACCTTCAGCTTACCCGGCAGTCCTTTTTTGTCTTTCTTGAATACTTTGATGTAATCGTCAAGAAACCCGATAAGTCCAAGCCACACTGTGGCTACAAGCACTACCAGTATGTAGAGATTGTTCAGTTTGGCAAACAGGAGGGAAGGTACCAGGATAGCTGCCAGGATGATCAGCCCGCCCATGGTCGGGGTTCCCTGCTTCATGATCTGCCCGTCAAGCCCAAGGTCTCGTACTGTTTCGCCCACCTGCTTTTTGCGTAAAAAATCAATGAGCCTCTTCCCGATGATCATTGAAATGAACAGCGAGGTAATGAGCGCTGCAGCTGCCCTGAACGAAATGTACTGGAATACCCCTGCTCCCGGGATGCTGAATTCTTTGTGCAACCATGTAAACAAATAGTACAACATAGGGCTAATGGTTAACTATGTTATCGTTCCCGAAAATTTCCTGCAGCACCTCTTTATCATCAAAGTGATGTCTTACTCCATTGATCTCCTGGTAGGTTTCATGTCCTTTCCCCGCGATCAGAATGATGTCACCCGGCTTTGAAAGTGCACAGGCTGTTTTAATTGCTTCCCTGCGGCCGGAGATGACCAGTACTTTTTTTGCCTGGTGAATTTCCACCCCTGCCAGCATTGCCTCCAGGATTACTTCAGGGTTTTCGTTGCGTGGATTGTCTGAAGTAAGGATGACACGGTCGCTTAACTGGGCTGCGATTTTTCCCATGATGGGGCGTTTCGCGGCATCCCGGTTGCCTCCTGCACCTACCACAGTGATAAGCTGTTCAGTATGAGTTCGGATTTCATTGATGGTTTCCAGTACGTTTTTCAATGCATCCGGTGTATGTGCGTAATCCACAATACCAGTTACCCGGACGGGAGAAATTACATAGTTAAACCGGCCGGAAACCGGCTCCATCCTGCTGAGCATGGTGAGTACCTGGGTTTTGTCCTGTCCTAGTAAAACAGCGGTGGAATACACGGCCAGCAGGTTGTATGCATTGAACGTTCCGATAAGTTTAAACCACACTTCATGCCCTTCCAGGTTGAGATGGATACCATGAAACTGGTTCTCAATAATCCTGCAGCGGAAATCGGCCATGGATTGCAGGCTGTAAGTGTATTTTGAGGCCCCGCAATTCTGGATCATTACCTTCCCGTTTTTATCGTCTTTGTTAACGAGTGCAAAGGCTGTGTCAGGAAGGTGGTCGAAGAAGGTTTTTTTTGCCTGCAGGTAGGCCTCGAATGTTTTGTGGTAGTCAAGATGATCGTGAGTGAGGTTGGTGAAAATGCCGCCGGAAAAGGTGAGTCCTGCAATGCGGTCCTGGTCAACCGCATGGGAAGAGACCTCCATGAAACAATATTCACAACCTTCGCTTACCATTCTGGCCAGCAATTCATTAAGCCTTACCGGATCGGGTGTGGTGTGGGTGGCGGGAACTTCTGCAAGGTTAACCTTATTGCTGATCGTGGAGATCAGCCCGGTGCCAAAACCAAGTTCAAAAAACACCTCATGAAGCAGGGTCACCGTGGTTGTTTTGCCGTTGGTGCCGGTTACCCCGATCAGTTTCAGTTTCGCCGAAGGATTACCGTAGAATGTGGAAGCCATCACTCCGAGTGAGATGCTGGCTTTTGGGACAACCACGAAGGTGATCCCGGCCGGGATATGATCGGGCAGCTTTTCGCAAACCACACCAGATGCACCTTTTTCAATGGCTGTTTGTATAAAATCATGACCATCGGAGGTGGTTCCCCGGATGGCAAAAAACAAATTTCCCGGCTCCACCTTCCGGGAATCAAATTGAATCCCGCTGATGGCCACGCCGGTCGTACCAGTGATTCCGGTAACAGAACAATTTCCGATGATTTCACTGAGGAGCATCATGCCTGGGTTTTGGGTTTATCCATTTTGATTTTCAGTTCAATCACTACCGGCATACCTTTATATATGGTGAACCCCGGGTTTACAGATTGTTTTACCACGGTGCCTTTGCCATTTACCAGCACATTAAGCCCTTGTTGTTCAAGAATGTAAAGGGCATCTTTCAGTCCCATGCCACATACATCGGGCATGGTTCCCTTCACCACGGTTGCAGATGACAGGACCATGTTCCCGGAGGATTCCGAAGGGCGTGCCCAGGCAGACTGGCCATTTTCGGGACGGGCCTTCATGTTAAGCAGGGCAAATGCCTGGGAGAGGTCCTTCGTTTGCCCGGCCTGTGCAAAGGGCAGGGGAGAGGATGTGGTGTCTACAGGCAACGGTACCATGATGTCGGGGCGTATTGCATATAATTTATCCGACAATTCACGGAATACCGGTGCAGCTACCGCTCCTCCATAGTACTTCCCTTTACGGGGGTTCACAATGACCACAATCAGTGAATATTTAGGATTGTCGGCCGGAAAATAACCTACAAATGACCCTTTGTACTGAACCTGCTTTGTTCCCTGCCGGTAGCCTTTATTTCCGGCGGCAATCTGGCAGGTACCGGTTTTTCCTGCTATTTTGTAATTTGGAGATTTGATACTGGCTCCGGTTCCTTCGCTCACTACGCCTTCGAGCATGATCCTTGCCTGCTGGATGGCCCAGGGGGAAACGATCTGGGGGTTGATCACCACAGGGTTGAATCGTTGCACAAGCTGGCCGTTCTTGCGGATTTCGCGCACGAAGAGTGGTTTTACCATCACGCCGTTGTTTGCCACTGCATTATACAAAGCGAGGAGATGGATAGGAGCAAGGGAAATTTCATAGCCGATGGACATCCAGGGCAGCGAAAGTGCAGACCAGTATTTGCTTTTAGTGGTTTTGATATAAGGCCGGCCTTCCCCGGCAATCTGCAATCCCAGCGGCCGGTTGATCCCGATGCGGTAGAGTCCGTCGATGTATTCCTGTGCTGAATCTGAAAATGCGTTATAGATCATCCGGGAAGTTCCTACATTCGACGATTTTTCGAATACCTGCAAGGCACTGATCACCCCCAGGCCGTGGTGTGAATCCTCCATCTTGCGCCCGGAAAAGTATGTGATTCCTCCGGAACAGTTCACCGGTGTTGAAAGATCAATTTTCCGCGCGTTCAGCGCTACCAGGAATGAAGCGAGTTTGAATGTCGAGCCCGTTTCCTGGCTCTCGCCGATCGCGTAATTGAATATTTCTTCATAGGTTCCATTTTTGGTAAGGCCGAGATTTGCCATGGCCCGCAGGTAACCGGTTTTTACTTCCATCAGGATCACACAGCCATGGTCGGCGCTGTCGGCAATCAGTTCTTTGCGCAGAGAGGACTCTGCCAGGTCCTGCAGGTTTACATCCAGCGTGGTGATGATGTCATTGCCGTTTTGTGGCTCGATCTGGCTTTCCGGATCTACCGGCACCCAGGCCTGACCACCGATTCGGCGCATAAGGCGCTGCCCGTTGACCCCCTCCAGGTTTTTTGTGAAGGACCCTTCCAGGCCTACATATACTTTATGCTCTCCTTCCCCGCTTTCATAACCGATGATGCGCCTTGCCAGTGATTTATAGGGGAGTTCGCGTTCATACTGTGGAATTACGATCAGCCCGCCTTTGAATTTTCCGCGTTTGAAGATCGGGAAATGGCGCATTTTGTTCAAATCAGGGTAAGTAACGTCTCGCTGTATCAGCATGTACCTGTTTTGGTTTCGCCTGCCTTCCCAAAGCAGGTCTTTATATGATGACGGGGTGTGGTTTTTGAATAAATTGGAAAGGCAGATAGCCAGGGAATCCACATTTTTACTGAATACCTCATCTGTAAGGGAGTCGGTCATTACATCCATGCGGACTTCAAAAATGGGGATAGAAACAGCAAGCAGGCTGCCATCGTCGGCAAGGATGTTGCCCCTGATCGCTTCCATTTCAAACAGGTGTATCTCCTGTTTCTTTGCCATGTCCATGAATTCCTTCTTCTCAAACTGCTGGATCATCACTACGCGGGCAATGATAAACAGCCCAAACAGCAATACCCCCAGGTATACCAGGTAAACACGGATCAATATGCCTTTCTTGATCTCCTTCATTTCCCCGCTGGTTTTTTTGACTGAAGTGATTCACCCGAATAGAGGATTTTATACGGGGGCATTTTAGCTTCCTTTAATCCAAGCATTACAGCTCGTTTTGAGATTTCAGACTGACGACCCTGGAACATCAGGATCGATTTGGTAGTGATATATTCATACCGCAGTTCCTTCAGTTCACTTTTTGTGCGTTCAATGGTCTTGAATTTTTTCTCGGTATAGTAGGTGTTGGCAATATAAATCATGGCAAGCAGCGCCACGTAAAGAATGTAGCTTAAATTGCCTGTCACCCACTCTTTTGAAAGATAGTCACCTCCCAGGAAGTCCTGAACCGCTTTCCGGCTTTTGTTGGCCTTCTTCATGGCTTTGACTGGTTCCCTGCGGGACCCGGGCATGTCACTACCCTGATCCTCTCCCCCCGGGATGGTTCCCGGGGTTGGAGGATCGTTCAAAACATGAGACTGCTCGTTATATTTCAGGTTTTCCTTCACCATCATATTTTTTCGGCCACCCTTAGTTTTGCACTGCGGGAACGGCTGTTTTCTTCAATTTCCTTATCTGTCGGCACAATGGCTTTACGGGTGATCACCTTCAGAGGTGCAAGTACATTGCCGTAAAAATCTTTTTCCACCGTACCCTCAAAATTTCCTGCGCGGAAATAGTTTTTCACCAGTTTGTCTTCCAGGGAATGATAGGCGATTACCACCAGTCTTCCTCCCGGTTTGAGCGCCTGCATCGCTTGTTTCAAAAATTCCCGCAATGCTTCCATTTCCTGGTTCACTTCGATACGCAGCGCCTGGAATATCTGCGCCTGGTATTTGAATTCCTTGCCACGTTCGGCACAGGTGTTGGCGATTTCTTTGAGGGCGCCGGTGGTTTCTACGGGCTTGACCTTTCGCGCCTCAACGATGCGGGATGCCAGTTTTCGTGCATTCCTGATCTCTCCGTAGGCAAAAAAAAGGTTCCCCAGATTCTCTTCACTGTAATGATTTACGATATCCTTTGCCGTTTGCTTTTTTTTCTGATCCATCCGCATGTCGAGCATCCCGTCGAACCTTGTTGAAAAACCCCGGTCCGGCTGATCTATCTGGTGAGAGGATATCCCCAGGTCGGCCAGGATTCCGTCTACCGGTGAGGCATGGTGGAGCTTTAAAAAATTCCGCAGGAACCGGAAATTGTTGTTCACCATTACCAGTCTCGGGTCATCGATGCGGTTTAGGATGGCCTCCTCGTCCTGGTCAAATGCAATCAGCCGCCCTTCCTGCATTTGCGCGAGAATTGCCTTTGCATGACCTCCGCCGCCAAAGGTTGCATCCACATAAATGCCCCCGGGCCTGACTGCCAGTGCCGCAACACTCTCCTCAAGCAAAACACTGTTATGATATGTCATCGCCGGTACTGCTAATAGTTGGGTTTCCCATTACTTTTTCGGCCAGTTGCGCAAAATCTGCAGGTTCGCCTGATACCAGCTCCAGGTAGGTCTTTTTATTCCATACTTCGATCCGGTCGGAGTAGGCAAATAAGATGATCTCCCGGTCAATGGCGGCATAATCCAGCAACGGTTTCGGTAAAAGGAGCCGGTTCTGGCTGTCAAGGATCAGGGGAGTGGCACCGTTGTTGAACGCCCGCACGAACTGGCGGTGATCTTTGACAAACAGGTTCAGTTTGTTCATTCTGGCGGTGGTCTCATCCCATACATTCTGGGGGTAAAGTACCAGGCAGCCTTCGAATCCACGGTTGATGACAAACTTGTCATGGGCCTCCGGACTGATCTGTTTTTTCAGCGCAGAAGGAAGAATGATGCGGCTTTTATCATCAAGCCGGCATTCAAATTCACCGATTAAGTTTGTTGCGGACACCTGTGTTTTTTTCGAGTGTAAATATATGTCAAAATTCCTCCACTTCCCTCCACTTTCCTCCAATATGTTAATAACTTTTTTTAGAATAGATTATTTCAGATGCAGGTCAGTATTTTTTTCCTTAAGTACCGGACAACCTGTAACGCATGGAAAACGCGGAGAAAATGCATGTACATCACAACAACATCGCAACAACATCGCTTGAAATGCTTGTGATCAAACTTTTATACATAGATTTTAATCAGGACCTGGTGCGAGTACCGCAACATTTTCATAGTTTTTTCAGGAAACAGACAGTTCTTGAAAAAGTAACTTATTTATCCTCATTTGGTCATGGCTTGCTCATCCACGGTTTTAAGATCATACAAGAAAACTGACTGGGAAATACTTTTACATGAAGTGTTAACTTTATACCCGGGCAATAACAGATTTAGCCATTTAATTTACAGGCAGTCTACTGCACCTTAGAATAAAGAAAGCTTATCTATCAAGCAGATATCAGCGGGGAAATGAAGGTCACTGTTTTAAACATGCCTCATTAACAGGTTTTTGGGGATTGCAAACCGTTAGGCATTTACATGACACTGATCATGAGAGTAAGTTGTTAAATAATGGAATTCGGTGTTGAAAATATATGGCTGTATCTAGCGGGTTGACACTGCCAACCTGATGGTTTCATTACCAACCCGCACCAGATAAATTCCCGGATCAAACGCAGCAACATAAAGCAAAGTTTGTCGGGCAAATGGCAGATTGAGTATTTTTTGACCATAGATGTTCATTATGACAATATCAAGTCCGTGGCCTGATCCTGAATATGTGATAGTTGCCGTTTCATTTACCGGGTTGGGGAAAACAGTCAGCACACCCGGTTTGACTGAACTGCCTTCGGGCATGCCCGGGATGATCTCTGCCGGAGAGCGTTTGGAGATGTAATTCAACCCTCCCGAAAAATTTCCTGTAATCATGTCAAACCCCTCATTATCGGTCAGATGGCCGATGGCAGGGGAGGTTTGCCAGCCAAACAGGGTATCCGCGGGTGTTGACGAAAGCCATTCATATAATCCGGCTGTTTCGGTAAATTTTCCGTCGAGATTGTGGTCAATATTTTCGAACAGGTGAATGCGTCCCTCCTCCGAGCCGGTTACCAGGAAGGTGGTTCCATTCAAGTGTCTCGAGAAACAAGGTGTACTGAAGCCATTGTACGATAGGTTGTAATTTGTTACATTCACCTTGCCGAGACTGTCTGTAACAAACGTGAATACCGGGTTTTCAGCCGTTCCGGTATTTTTATAATGGGTAAGATTTCCGTTTTGCTCACCAATTACCAGGTCGGGGAGGTTGTCCTTATCGAGGTCGAACAGTTGCGGAGCGCTGTAATCCCCCACATCGATTCCCTGCCAGTTCATTACAGGTGAATGAAATGAAGGGACAGGGGAACCTGCTGCCGTGTTGGTAAACAGCATTAAGGTGCCATCACTGCTGCCGGCCACCATATCTGTAAACCCGTCACTATTCAGATCCGCAAAAGCCGGGTAAGCGCCGTGCAGCCCCATGGCTGATATTCCGGCAAGGTCATCCGTCATATATTTGAAAACAGGCGATGAATGTGTGCCTGTATTCTTATACCAGGCAATTTGTGAAGTGTAAACCGAATGAAGCGTAGCTTCGGTGTAAAAAGAGGAGTCGTAGGTTCCGTAATTGCCTGCAAATAAATCCAGTAATCCATCACCGTCAAAATCAAAGAGAACCGGGTGTGAGGATGATCCGAAATCAA
>CAZVNF010000040.1:0-2084 GCA_964628215.1 uncultured Draconibacterium sp. | reverse complement strand
ATGTGAAATTTGTCATCGGTGCACCCGGTATTGAGCATAATCTGGTTTCCACCCTCGCTTTCTTTGAATTTCCCCCAGCATGGATCGGCAAGACGGAAGTCGAGGCTGTCGCAGTGGCCATACTTTTCCATCGAGAGGTTTTGGTGGTATTCCACGTAGGAGCCGAGGCCGAAAAAGGTAAGGAGATCAAGGTCACCATCATTGTCGATGTCTGCAATTGCGGGATAGTCCACACTGGTTACCAGTATGCCCACTTTTCCGGTATAATAAAAGGAAGACAATAAATCTGTGACCAGCTCAAATTTCAACGTGTTGCCCGATGTATTTTCAAACACGCGCACTCCCCCGGAACCGTATGTGAAAATATCCATTTTACCGTCGCAGTTGTAATCGGTGGTAATTACCCAGTCGTGCAGTTCAGGCAACCCGGGTGCATACGAAGGATCAAAGGTGTAATCAATGCTATTTGGGGTTCCATGATTGATGAAGGTAAGTTTTCGGTTGCCATGCCTGTCGAATATCAACAGGTCGCTGATGCCGTCGTTGTTAAGGTCGATGGGGCAGAACTGGCAGGAATTCAATCCGCCGGCCCAGGGAAATTGCAATGCAGCATACTGAACGGATGACGGAACCTGGGAAAAGCCATATCCGGAGAAGAGATTCATCAGCAATACAAGCAATGAATACGCAATAACTCCGTTGATTGATCTGTGGTTTCGCATGGTTTGACAAAGTTATTCAAACTTTCGGTACCTTTGAATCAATCTAAGAACCAATAAGGAAAATTACCATTGAGGCACTAAGGGCACTCAGGAACACTAAGTTAAACTGTTCCCATTTCTAAGTGATTCTGCGTGTCCTTAGTGACTCAGTGGTAGAAGTTATATATCGGGACAATCTTATAATATAAAACAGACCATGTCACGCATACTTGTAATCGATGATGAACGAAGCATCCGGAACACCCTCAGGGAAATACTTGAGTATGAAAAGTACTCCGTAGATGATGCCCCCGACGGGGAGTCCGGGTTGAAGATGGTGGCGGAAAATAAATACGATGTCATCCTGTGCGACATTAAAATGCCCAAAATGGACGGGGTGGAGGTGCTCACGAAAATTCTGGATATTGCCGATACGCCTGTCATCATGATCTCCGGGCACGGAACCATTGATACCGCGGTGGAGGCCATTAAAAAAGGGGCGTATGACTATATTGGAAAACCCATAGACCTCAACCGGTTGCTGGTTGCCCTGCGCAACGCCCTTGACCGTACACGCCTGGTTGACGAAACCCGTTTGCTGAGGCGCAGGATCGGGTCAAATTATGAGATGATCGGCCTCAGCGAACCCATGACGCAAATCCGGACGATGATTTCAAAGGTAGCTCCTACAGAAGCCAGGGTGCTGATTACCGGGGAAAACGGAACGGGCAAGGAATTAGTGGCACGTCACCTTCATGCGCTGAGTCACCGTTCGAACGGACCGTTCATCGAAGTAAACTGTGCGGCTATTCCAGCCGAGTTGATCGAGAGCAACCTGTTTGGCCATGAAAAAGGGTCGTTTACCTCCGCAATCAAGCAGCACAAAGGCGATTTTGAACAAGCCAGCGGAGGAACCCTTTTCCTGGATGAAATCGGGGACATGAGCCTTTCGGCGCAGTCGAAGGTATTACGGGCGCTGCAGGAAAACAAAATTACCCGTGTGGGCGGTGAAAAGGATATCCCTGTTGATGTACGCGTAATCGCTGCCACGAATAAGAATCTCCGTGAGGAAATTAAAAATAAGACTTTCCGTGAAGATCTGTATCACCGGCTCAGTGTGATAGTTATTGAAGTACCTCCCCTTCACAAACGGCTGGATGATATCCCATTACTGGTAGCACAGTTTATCACCGATTACTCAGGCAGTATGGGCAAACCTCCTTTGGAAATATCTCCGGAAGCCATGGATGCACTGAAAGAACTCAGGTGGACAGGCAATATCCGTGAACTGAAAAACGTAGTGGAACGCCTCGCCATCCTGTGCGACGGAACCATCACCGCCGATGACATCAAACGCTTTGCAACCTGATTTCGCCATTTCGC
>CAZVNF010000039.1:0-24434 GCA_964628215.1 uncultured Draconibacterium sp. | reverse complement strand
ACTATTTCACTATTTCGCTACCTCGCTACCTCGCTACCTCGCTACCTCGCTACCTCGCTACCTCGCTACTAAATCTCCACCTCCAACCCATCATACGCCAACTTTATAAATCCCGGTAATTTTTTATTCACCTCTTCATGCAAACCTACAAAATGACTCAAATGGGTGAGAAACCCCGCCTCAGGCTGCAACTTTTCCAAAATGGCAACTGCCTCATTCACTGAAAAATGCGAAACATGTTTGGAATTACGCAATGCATTGATAACTACCACTTTTGATCCTTTTACTTTCTCCAATTCCGCATCGCTGATGTAACTGGCGTCAGTGATATAGGTGAAATCGCCAACCCTGAAACCCGTTACCGGGAGTTTCTCATGTATAACGCTGATGGGAATAAACTCAACACCCTGAATTGTAAATGGCTTGTTGTCTATCGGGTGAATCGTTAACTGGGGTGCTCCGAAATATCTTGATTCCGAAAAAATATAGGGGAATTCTGTTCTGATCGCTTCCATTACCTGTGGTGTGCCATAGATGTCGATTTTTTTATTCAGCACGTAGTTAAATGCGCGCACATCATCGAGACCGGCAATGTGATCGCGGTGCTCATGGGTAAATACCACGGCATCCAGGTTCATTACATGCTGCCGGAGCATCTGGTGCCTGAAATCGGGGCCACAATCGATCACGAATGTCAACCCGTTAACTTCCAGCATTGCGGAAGTACGCATTCGCTTATCACGCTGATCTTCGGAAATACAAACCGGACAATCGCAGGTGATTACCGGAACCCCTATGGAAGTTCCGGTTCCCAGGAAGGTTACTCTAAGCCGGTCGCCGGGTTTTGTGCCCATCAGAAAATGAGTTCATCAACCTGGTTGCGGTCGATGGTAAGTTGTCGTTTCAAATCGTCCGGGGTTGAGATGATCCGTTCTTCACGAATGCGTTTATGAAAAAGGAGCGTTCCCACTTCACCCTCGATATTGCCGTAACTCTCGAGCAGGTGAATTTCCACCAGGGTATCAAGAGGTTTCTCTTCATTTTTCCGGATAAAACACATTGCTCTTGAAAAACTGTCATCGCCTAAAACAGTCACGGCATACACTCCGTTGGGAGGTACCAGTTTACAGTCTTCCTCAATTCCGATGGTGTAACATGGAAAGCCAATTTCTTCGAGTGCCGGACTGCTTTTGCTTAAAAGTCCCATCATGATATACTGATGATCGAGATAGGCATTGGCTTTTTGAATCGCGCCATCCTGGATGGCTTTCCGGATCTTGGTCGAACTCACAGATTCGTTGTGAATATCCTGTTCAGGAATTTCCTCTACCTCAAACCCATGTGTGGTACCCAGTTTTCGGAGTTCACCATAATCTCCTTCCCGGTTATGGCCGAAATGGTGATTGAAACCGATGACTATAATCCTGGAGTGCAATTTGTTTAACAGGATGTTTTTCACAAAATCCATGGAGGTGATCTTCGAAAACTCAAGGGTGAATTTTACAATGATCAGGTTATCCAGCCCTGCTTTTTGAAGAAGGTTTATTTTTTCCCGTTGCGAAGTTATCAGGAACAACTCTTTACCGGCTGTATCCGGATATAAAACTTTCCTGGGGTGCGGGTGAAAGGTAATCAATACCGTTTCACCGCCAATATCATGGGCGAGTTTTTTTAATCGCTGCAATATAACCTTATGCCCGATATGAACGCCATCAAAGGAGCCGGTTGTGACCACTGCATTCCGGATCTCGCCGAGATGGTCAAAATCATAAAAAATTTTCACTTAGTTCTTTCTACTTAAAACGTTCATCATTTTTTTTCGCGAAAAAGGCGACCTTTTCCAGGGAAGTGATCATGTCATATTCTTCCAGGTATACAAAGGGAGGTACATTCAAAGGCTTGGGAGTGAAATTCAAAATTCCTTTGATTCCTGCAAGGACCATTGTTTCTGCTATTTCAGGAGCCTGCTCGGAGGGTACCGCAATGATGCCGATAGAAATATTGTGCTGCTTGATAATGTCCGTCATCTGGCTGATATGGTAACAGGCAACCCCGTCGTACACCCTGTTTATTTTTTCAGGATTTACGTCAAATGCGGCAATGATGGCTAATTTGGATCGCTTCCCTTTGAAATAGCTGATGATGGCCTTCCCAAGATTGCCGAGTCCGACGACTGCAACACGCTGGCCACGGTCGGAATCGATGATTTTCCCGATCAGTTCGATCAGTTCTTTGATATCATAGCCTTTGCGCAGGTTTCCGGAATACCCGATCAGCATCAGGTCGCGTCGCACCTGAACAGGTGTGATGTGAAGCATCTGTGCGATTTCATGCGAGAAAACATGGGTTTTCTCTTTTGAAAGGATCATTAACAATGCACGGCGGTACTGGCTTAACCGCTCAACGGTTTTATGGGGCAAATTTTTTATAAACATGGTTTGTTATCTATTGGAAGTCTGACATTAAATGTACTACCCTGGTCCGGAATGCTGCTCACTTCTATTTTTCCGCCGTAATTGTCAATGAGTTTTTTTACGATGGAAAGTCCTAAGCCGCTTCCGGTTATATTCTTGGTCTTATCATTTTTAATTCGTACAAAATCATCAAAAATCTTATCTATCTCATCGGATGTCATACCAATGCCGGTATCAACAACGGTAATGTGCATGCAACCTTCTTGCTTTTCAATGGAAAAGTTAACTGAACCACCATCCCGATTGTATTTTATTGCATTGGAAATCAGGTTATTAAAAATTATTTCTATTTCTTCTGCATCACCTTGCATTGTCACGTGACCCTGCTGGTGCAAATTAAGTGTTACATCCCGCTGAATGGCATAAGGGCGCATGGTATCCATGGCGGTTCTGGCCACCCCAGGCAGGTCAACTTCGGTAATGTTCCTTTTGGCTTTTCCTGACTCTACCCTGGTAAGGTCAAGTAAATCGAGGATCAAACTTCGCATTCCTTTGATTCTGTCGAGGGAACGATCTATCATAACATCGTAATCTTCCAGTTTCGGCCCGTTTTGCCGTTCTCTGATCATTTTCAGATAACCTTCTATTGCGTTCAGAGGAGCCTTTAGCTCATGTGAAAGAACCGAAAGAAATGTAAACCTGATCTGCTTTCCGGTATCCTGAAGTTTGTTGGTCATTTTTTTGAGAAATACCCTTTTGGTGATATTCTCAATGGATGATTTTAATTCCTGGGGAGTAAATGGCTTGGGAATGAAATCATAGGCTCCGTCGTTGGTCGCTTTTACCGCCAGTTCAAGGGAGGCATAAGAAGTAATCATCACTACGATAATGTTTTTCTGCTTCTTTTTAATGTACTCCAATACCTCAATACCTTGAATTCCGGGTAATTTATTGTCAAGCAACAGGATGTCAGGCTGATCAGATTCAATAAGTTCTATTCCGGCTTCACCGGTAGGCGCTTCCATCACGTCAAATTCAAATGCCTCATCCATAAAAGGATAATCTACCCTGAAATTTCGTAAAATACGTGCAACTCCACTACGGATACCGGGTTCATCATCGACGACGAGAATTTTTAGTTTTGACATGGCGTTATTTCAGTTCAAAAATAAGCAGAAAAGCTGTTGTTAAAACACTAACTGTTATTTTTTAACAGTAAATTTTCAATTTCCTCTCTGAGGCGCTCCGAACGGATACCTTTGTCGAGAAACCGGTCAGCTTTGATCCATTTCCGGTTGTTATCATCATTGATGTCGAAGGTGATGCCTGTTTCAGCAGTTACTCCGGTTGCAATAATGATCGGAACATCCGGATATCTCTTTTTCATTTTGTAACACAGAATGAACCCACTGTCCTCATTTTCCATCATCAGGTCGAGAATGGCAAGGTCAGGCCTGGTTTTTTCGAGAAGTGCTTCGGCTTCTTTCTGTCCTTCTGCGATGATGGTCTTATAGCCGAAATTCTGAACTTTTGCCTGCAATTGAATGAGGTAATCCTGGTCATCGTCAACAATCAAAATTGTATAATTTCCCGGTTTCATGGTGAAAATGAGTATTAAGTTATTAAGTTTTAAGTTTTAAGTCAGGTGCCTCTGGGGACGGTGATTCTGAAGGTGGTTCCTGTTGGCCCTTCAGTAGGATCCGCATTGGAGTCGACATGAATTTTTCCTTTGTGCATTTTAATTATCCCGTAAATCAGTGCTAGCCCCAGTCCGGTTCCTTTGCCCATCTCCTTTGTTGTGTAAAACGGGGTGAAAAGTTTGTCCATGTTTTCTTTCTTAATACCAGAACCCGTATCTGAAACGACAAAGGTTACTTCATACTGATCACCTTCCACGCTAACCCGGAGGTTCCCGCCGGAAGGCATGGCCTCAACGGCATTTTTTTCCAGGTTTGTAAGTACCTGCATCATCTGGTCTATATCCAGTTTAGCCAGCGGATCAGCTATGGTTGATTCAAAGGTGCAGATAATGTCCCCGGGTTTAATAATTGAGTTAAGGCTGTGTTGCAAAAATTTAACTACATCCGTTTCAGTAAGGTTTACCTGGTTTTTCCGGGCAAAATTAAGCAGGCCGCTGACAATCTTTTTACACCGTTCTGCTTGTTCCGCAATCAGTTTCAGGTCGTCACGTACCGCATCTCCTTCAGGGGCCTCATCCATCAGAATGTTGCTGTACATTGTGATTACACCAAGCGGATTATTCAATTCATGTGCTATCCCTGCGGAGAGTTGCCCCATATGAGCCAGTTTTTCCGATTGTTTCAGCGCAGCCCTTGCCTTTGCAAGTTTTTCATTGGAAACATTGAGGTTATTGATCGAATCGTGTAATTTCTCAATGGAGAATGGAAGACACATTTCTGTCTCGGCGAGCCCTTTTACAATGGCGCTGGCATGGTCAACGCAGGTGTCATAGCCGCAGGCTCCGCAATTCAGATGATCTTTAGGCGAAAACTTTCCCATCGATTGCAGCGCGGCCAAAACTTCTTCATTGCTGGGAGGGGCAAGTCTTCGGTCTTCCGGTGTAAAACTCTGGGAAAAATCGAGCGTGCCGTATTCTTCCATATCGTGATCCCAGGCATTTTTATCGATCTGCTGAAGTTTCCTGGTAACATATTCTCCAACCGCATGGCTCCTTGCGAATCGTTTGCCCCCCGGAGTGGTTCCAGGCCCCATGATGCAGCCCTCACAGCAGAGCAGCATCAGGTGCTTTTTCCGGATATATCCCTCTTCAAATTCTTTGATAGCCTCCTTGTAATTAGCCTGGCCTTCCGCAATAATCACCCGTTCTTCGGGGATGGATTCCCTGTTGTTGGCGGTATAGTACAAACCCCGGCTGATCGGGAAAATCGCTCCCATTCCACTGTAAGGCGGATCAAATTCCGACGGATCAGTATTTTCCGGACGGATATTCAGACTGTCGAACATTTCCCGCAATTCCCGGTAGGTAAGGACCTCATCAACTTCAGTGGTTTCTGCTTTTTTTGCAAAGCAGGGACCGATAAATACCACTTTGAGGTCATCTCCGTGTTTTTTCTTCATGACCCTGGTCATAGCAACCATGGGTGAGGCAATCGGCGCCAGGTAGGGCACGATGTCAGGATGATAATGACGAATGAAATACACAATGGCAGGGCAGTCTGAGGAAATATCGCCCTCATAGTCACTCTCCTTTATCATCTTCTCATATTCGCGGGCTACGATATCAGCCCCGAATGAAACTTCAGTCACAAAATCAAAACCAAGTTTTCTGATCATTCCAACCAGTGCCTTATGATTCTGAATTTCTTCAAATTCAGCAGGAAAACTCGGGGCAATACATGCGGCAATCTTGTTTTTAGAAGCCAGCAGTGCATTCACCGCATCTACTGACCGTAACGGTATCTTCGCACCCTGGCTGCATACCCGTACGCAGTTTCCACATCCGATACACCGGTCATTGATCACTTCAGCCTGCCCGTTCATGATCTTGATCGCTTTAACAGGGCATTCACGCACGCAGGTAAAGCACACCCGGCACCTGTCTTTGATGGTAAAAACTAATTGACGGTGAAAGGAATGGCTCATTGTTCCTCTTTGTTTATATTTGTTACATGCAGGAGGTCCTTATTCTGTTCACTTCCTGGTTTTGCCAGAAATTTATCATATAAATCAATGATAACAGGATTTCTGTGCGCAACTTTGATCATTTCTTCTTCGTCGACATCATAAAGCGCCTTCATCCGCGATTTCAGGTTTCTTTCATCGGGGTTCAGCTTTTGCCCTCCGCCGTTAATGCAGCCATTAGGGCAGGCCATTACTTCCACGATGCTGAAATCCTCCCTTCCTGCTTCGATATCCTCCACCAGGGCTTTCACATTCATAAGTCCGCTTACAGCAGCTACCTTTAAGACTGTTTTGCCGATTTTGACCCTGGCCTCTTTTTTTCCTTTTAAGCCGCGTAATTCATTTATTTTCAAGGTACTCATTTCCTGCCCGGTCATCATTTGATGAATGGTTCTCAGCAATCCTTCGAGATGACCACCTGAAATACCGAACAAATTGCCAGCCGAACTCCGCATCCCATAATGGGTATCACTCGGTTCAGGCTCAAGGCTGCTGAAATCAATTCCAAGTAACCTGATCAGCCTTACAAGTTCCCTGGTTGTCAATACTGCATCAACATTTCGTGAAGTTCCATCTTTTCGGCGATCCATGCTGGCTTCATCCTTTTTGGCAGTGCATGGCATTACCGACACCACGAACACATCGTTTATGTTCTGTCCGGCTGAACTTGTGATATAGTTTTTGATTACCCTTCCCATCATCTGCTGGGGGGAGGCAGTGGTAGACAAATTTGACCGCAGCTGTGGTTTGGCATGATCAATATACCTGATCCAGGAAGGGCAACAAGAAGTAAACATGGGTAATTTTTCATGCCTGGAGAACCTTTCAATAAATTCTGCTGCTTCCTCCATGATGGTCAGATCTGCAGCCATTGAGGTATCAAACACCTGGCGGAAACCGATTTTTTTCAATGCTGCCCGCAGCAGGTTCAGAATATCTTTGCTTGCCTTGATGTTGAAGTCTTCGCCAATTGAGGCCGGAACCGTTGGGGAAAATTGGATTACCGGGAAAATGGCCGGATTATTCAATGCGTCTAAAACATCCTGAATGGCAGACTTTTCCGTTAATGCTCCGGTAGGACAAACCATGATACACTGGCCGCATTTAACGCATGTTTTTGTATTCAGACCTTTGTTATACGTGGTGCCAATCCTGCTGCCGACTCCACGGCCTACCACATCAATGGCCGAAACTCCGATTACTTCGTCACAAACCCGGATGCATCTGCCGCAAAGTACACATTTCGCCGGGTCGCGTACAATCGACTGGCAAACCTTGTCAATTTGGATATTTGGCCTTTTCCCATGATATTTACGTTCACGAATATTCATTTCAGCAGCAAGGTCCTGCAGTCCGCAGTTCCCGCTTTGCACGCAATAAAGACAATCGTCAGGATGACCGGCAAGGAGCAGTTCCACAAGAACTTTTCTTGCTTTTATTACTCTTGGAGAGTGTGTTTTGATCTTCATCCATTCAGTTACCGGATGTGAACATGAGGGCACAAGTTCTGAAACTCCATCCACTTCCACCACACACATTCTGCATCCGCCTGTGGGAGAAAAGCCGTTCAGAAAGCACAGGGTAGGTACGTGAATACCAACACGGTCGAGAACATTTTTAATGGTTTCACCACGCTTGGCTGTTACAGGCTGGTCGTTTATTTCAACATCAAATTGCATTTCCCGGTTTATTTAAAATAAATAGCATTGAATTTGCAGCTGTCAAAACAAATTCCGCATCCTGTACATTTCGATTCAATGATAAAGTGCGGTAGTTTAGCTGATCCGATAATGGCATTTTCAGGACATTTTTTTTGGCAAATATTGCAACCATTGCATACCTCTGCAAGGATACTGAAAGTTCTGAGGTCGTGGCAAACACCTGCCTTGCATTTCCGGTCAAAAATATGCTCTTCGAATTCATCTCTGAACCACTTCAGTGAAGAGAGAACTGGGTTTGGCGCATTCTGTCCCAACCCGCACAGCGATGTTGCCCGAATTACCTCTGCCAGGTTTTCCAATTCAACAACTCCTTTAAATCTTTCCAGTGTTTCATGAGTGCTCTCTTCTTTAGGGCGTCGGGTAACTTCTTCAAGAATTTGCAGCATACGCCTGGTTCCTTCACGACACGGAATGCATTTTCCACAACTTTCCTTTTGCAGGAATTCCATAAAGTACCGGGTCAAATTTACCATACAGGTGTCTTCATCCAGTATGATGAACCCGCCCAAACCGATAGACGATTCGATTTCCTGCAGCGACTCATACCCGATGGGTGTGTCCATGTTTTTTTCCGGAATACACACTCCGGATGGTCCGCCCAGCTGAACTGCCTTGAGTTTCTTTCCGTTTTTCACACCTCCGGCAATTGAATAAACAATTTCAGAAAGAGTAATTCCCATGGGGATTTCAATGAACCCCGTATGGCAGGACTTTCCGGCAACACTGAATAACTTGGTTCCTCTGCTGTCTTTAATCCCAACCGATTTAAACCATGAAGGACCATGCTCGATGATGGTAGGAATATTTGCCAGAGTTTCAATGTTATTGACGATGGTCGGGTGCCCGAATAATCCTTTTTCTGCAGGATACGGGGGCTTGGCCTGTGGCAATCCGCGCCGCCCTTCAATGCTGGCAATCAGAGCAGTTTCTTCTCCACACACAAATGCACCGGCTCCCTGCCGCACATGTATGGTCAGGTTGTACCCACTTCCAAAAATATTTTCACCCAGGAATCCGTATTCTCTGGCCTGGCTGATCGCGTGTTCAAGAATGGAGAGTGATTGTTGGTAATCCGACCTGATGTATATGTAAGCATCATTTGCGCCGATTGCGTAGGCTGCAATAACAATTCCTTCAAGGATTCTGTGTGGATCCCCTTCGATGATGGCCCGGTTCATGAAAGCCCCGGGATCACTTTCATCGGCATTGCAGATCAGGTATTTTTTATCACTCCCGGTATTCAGGGTTACCTGCCATTTTTTTCCGGTTGGGAAACCACCACCTCCACGGCCTCTTAATTCACTTTGGTCAACTATGTCGCAAACTTTTTCTGCGGTGTAATTCAATACAGTTTTGTAAAGAGATTTATACCCTCCATGGGCAATGTAATCATCGATCAGATAGGGTGAGGTGATGCCTGAATTGCAGAGAATGATCCTGTGCTGCCGGGCAAAAAAGGGAAGCTGGCTGATTGACGGAATATTGGGCCACACTTCCAGTGAATCTTCGGTATATTGCCCCAGGATAGTATCTTTCAGCAATGTGCGGTGAAAAATCGAATTCAGCAGATCCTCTACTTTATCGCTGGTGACATGGTGGAATGAAATTCTTTGTTTGCCCGGAATCTGAACATCCATCAAAGGTTCGGATGAACAAAGTCCCAAACATCCCACCCTGATTATTTTGCCATCCACTTTATGGTCTGCCAGGTATTTTTCCACAGCTTTCAGGGTTTCCCCCGCACCTGCTATCATGCCACAAGTGCCCATGCCCATGTAAATCACCGGAGTACTTACCCTGGTCCGTTTATGGTACAGCAGTTTCTCTCCCGTTGCCTTATCAAATATATTTGAATAATTTTTAAGGATCTTTTCGACCAGGAATTCTTTGGTTTCATTGGAGGTCAAGGAGGCCATATTATTCTGTTTTTTCTTTAAGCGACCGGATGATCCTTTCTAAATCAACCGCGGTAACATTCGTGTAAAATGAGTCATTAACCTGAATTATCGGGGCCGATTCGCAGGCGCCCATGCAGTTACTGATTTCCAGACTGAATTTTTTATCTTTACTTGTTTGGCCGGATTTTACTTTCAGCTGTTTTTCAATTTCCTCCAGATAAGTAGACGATCCAAAAAGGTGACAGGCTGTTCCCCTGCAAATTCTCAGGTGATGAACCCCTTGCGGATGGAACCTGAACTGGTCGTAAAAGGTAGCCACCCCGTATACCTTGTTCGAGGGTAAATTCACATATTTGCCAACAGCAGCTAGTAATTCATCCGTAAGATAGCCTTCCAGTTCCTGGATTTCCTGCAATATGGGAAGCAATGCATCCTTTTTATTCGAGGGGTATTTGGAAAGTATTTTTTCCAGATTCTCTTTCGTCATGTTGATACAAAATACATTATGTACCGACAAAAATAATAAATAAAATATAATAATGAAAGAATTAATTGTGAAATATTTAGCAATGTGAATAATTAAACAAAGATTGACACGGGTGTTTTGTCGATTATTTTTGATTAAAATGGTCTTGAAACCGCAGATTTTCTTAAATTTGGCGGTAATAACCTGTTTATGACGGTAAAACCTCTCTTTCAGATATCCCACGAAGCATGCATTAAATGTTATTCCTGTGTGCGGATTTGCCCGGTGAAAGCAATCCGGGTTGATGTTGCCGATGAATTGCCATCGATCATCCCCGAACGATGTATCGGATGCGGGAGCTGTTACCGTGCATGCGCACCGCACGCAATTTCCTTTCGCAGTTCCATCGAAGAAACCAAAGCCATTCTTGCTTCAGACTCCATGGTAGCCGCGATCTGCGATCCTACAATCTCCGGCGAATTTCATGATATTACCGATTACCGGAAGTTTGTAGAGATGATCCGGCAACTCGGTTTTACCTATGTAGGGGAGGTGTCGTTCGGCGTTGATCTGGTAGCATTGAAGTACAAGGAGCTTTTTGAAAATTTTAAGGGGAAATATCACTTCACTGCAAATTGTCCCTCCGTTGTTGCCTATATCGAAAAATATTACCCCGACCTGATAACCAACCTGGCTCCGATTGTATCGCCTATGGTTGCTACTGCCAAAGTTATCCGCCAGAAATACGGACCGGATGTTAAAGTCGTGTTTATCGGGCCCTGCATCTCCACCAAGGATGAAGCATTGAAATTTGAGGGAGATGCAAAAATAGATGCCGTGCTGACCTTTGTTGAATTGCGCCAGATGTTCCAGGAATTTAATATCAGGGAAAGCCAGTTGGAGTTCTCCGAGTTTGATGCTCCGCTCGGGCACAAAGGCTCACTTTATCCCATCAGCAACGGGTTTATGCAGGCGGTTGAGATCAGTGAAAATCTGCTTACAGGGTGTGTAATCACTACGGAAGGGCGTAACAACATGCTCAATGCGGTGCAGGAATTCGATTCACGGATTGAGCACATCCGTAAAAATTTCAATATTTTTTATGATGAAGGCTGCCTTATGGGGCCCGGAACCTCTCCCGGCGGGGAGAAATTTCTGAGAATGACCCTGGTTACCGATTATGCCAACAAGCGGCTTGTGACTTTCGACAAAGATACCTGGGAGCAGGAAATAGCGTCGTTTGCCAACCTTGACCTTACCCGGCAGTTTGAACCCGATGACCAGCGGCTGCCGGTTCCTGATGATGAAACGATCGAAGAAGTGCTGAAAATGATCAACCGCGAAAGCCATATGAACAGCGATGTAGGCTGTGAATCGTGTGGCTATTCCAACTGCCGGGATCTGGCAATTGCCATCTCGCAGGGTTTGGCAACCACTGAAATGTGCCATGTTTTCAGCGGCCATAACCGCCAGGAGTATATTCAAACCCTGCGAACAACCAATGAAAACCTGGCAAGTACCAAAACCGCGCTTAAAGAATCAGAGGAGAAAGCAAAGCATGAACAGGAAGCACAGAAAGAGTCGGCGGAAATTATTAAGACCATGCTGCAGAATTTATTGTCAGGGGTCGTAATTGTTGATGAAGACCTGAAGATATACCAGAGCAATAAGGCCTTTATACGGATTATCGGCGATGAAGCGGCCATGATAGATGAGGTAATTCCCGGGTTGGTGGGCGCAGACCTGAAATCATTGCTTCCCTTGCACTTTTATAAGATGTTTTCATATGTACTTACCTCTGACGAACCAATCGAAAACAAAGATGTTCAGTTTGGTGAGATAAAACTGGGAGTGTCCATATTCCCGATCCGAAGTCACAAGTACGTGGGTGGCATACTTCGCGATATGTATGTACCCGAGGTAAGAAAAGAGCAGATTATTACCCGGCTGTCGGAGGTGATCGATGAGAATTTTGATATGGTTCAAAAAATTGCTTACCTGCTTGGTGAAGGTGCTTCCAAAACTGAGCTCATGCTCAATTCGGTAATTGACTCGTATAAGAATCCGGAAAAAAACAAGTGACAGAGTAACGAATTGACGAAATGGATGAAAAGTTTTATATTGAAGTAAACTGCCAGCAAAAATGTCATGGAGAAGCCCGTGTGTGTGGTGATGTGTTTATTTCAAAACGTATCATGGAAGAGGGGAGGATCATCGTGGTGCTGTCTGACGGAATGGGACACGGAATCAAAGCCAACATGCTTGCCACCCTTACCGCCACATTGGCGGTGAATTTTACCCAGGAGCACAAAAGCGTGCAGAAAAGTACCGAAATCATTATGAAAACGCTGCCAGTAGACAGTGTGAAAAACATGAACTATTCCACCTTCACCATCGTTGACATTGATGTGGACGGAGAGGTAAGTATTCTTGAATATGAGAATCCGAAAACACTGGTTCTGCGAGGAGCAAAGTTGCATGAACCGGATTGGAATTGTGTGGTGCTGGAAGGGGAAAAAAATGCCGGCAGGGAGGTACTAACCACCACATTTAAACCCCAGAAGGAAGACCGTATCGTATTTTGTTCTGACGGGGTTACCCAGTCGGGACTTGGCACTGATAAATACCAGATGGGCTGGGGACTGGAGAACCTCAGGAAATTTGCAGAAGACACAGTAAAGGAAGAAAGCGATATCTCAGCAGTTAAATTGAGCACCCGGGTGATCAATAAAGCAAACCAGAATGATAATTTTCATCCCCTCGATGATATCAGTTGCGGGGTAATTTATTTTCGTGATCCCCGGAAACTTATGATTTTCTCAGGCCCGCCGCAGGATCCGGCAAATGACATCATGTTTACCGGCCTGCTGAAGCAGTTTGAAGGGAAAAAGATTATCTGTGGAGCTACCACCGGCGACATGGTGGCCCGGGAATGGGAAGAAGAAATATTTGATTCCAAAGTGATGCTGGATCCCGAATTGCCTCCCGTTTCGCATATGAACGGAGTGGACCTCATCACTGAAGGGATTCTGACATTGAGTAAAGTGAGTGAACTGCTGAAGAAATATCACAACAATTACCAGTTGGGAAAAGGCCCTGCCGATGAGATTGTACGCTACCTTCTCGACAGTGATGAGATTCATTTCCTGGTAGGTACGAATATCAATACGGCGCACCAGGATCCCACGATGCCTGTTGAACTTGAACTCAGAAGGACGGTGGTACACAGGATTACCCGTACACTGGAAGAAAAATTCCTGAAAGAGGTTACAATGAAATTCTTTTAGCTTTTCTTTTTCTTTTTCTTCTTCCCGGCCCATTCGGCGCTTCCTGAAAAAGGATTGTCCCCTTTCGATTTGATCCACGATTTAATGTCCTGATCCTTGCTTTCCGGAAAACTCTTTCCTTTTTTTTCGTCTGAAGTTCCTTTGAACTTCCCTTTTTCCTTGAAAGTACGTCGCTCCGGGGCATTGATTTTTGCTTCTCCCTTTGCAATACCCACAGAGAGGCTTGATCCTTTAAAATCGGCATCACTTAATGATTCAGACAGGAATTTGGCATATTCTGAATCTACTTCAAAAACTCCGTCATTTTTCCCAAGGGTAATATCGCCGATGCGTATGCGCTTTCCCGGGCTGTTTGCATTGATGAGTTCGATAAGGTTATTGGGATAGAGCCCGTCAGCTTTACCTGCATTGATCACCAGCCGGGTAAAGGAGGTTACCTCTTGCCCTGAGTCTTTGCGGCCTGGTTTATCGCGAAAAGATTCCTTTCCGCCCCGTTCACGGAATGATTCTTTGCCTCCTTTGTCACGGGATGATTCCCTGCCTTTTTCTTCATACACATTGATGTCCTTGGCGTTGCGGTAATATTCGAGAAAACGGTTGAACTCGAGTGCTACAAATCGTTTGATCACATCCTCCTTTTCGAGCCACTCCAGTTTTTTATAAATGGCCGGAAGAAATGGATCTATTTCGGAATGTTCAATCTCTACATTTTCCATTTTGGTGATCAGATTGAACAATTGCTTTTCACAAATTTCACGCCCGCCGGGTACTTTAGCAGCAATGAATGACTTGTTGATCGCCTTTTCAATCTGCCGGATGAGATGCCTTTCTTTCAGGTTGATGATCGCGATGGATGTTCCGGCTTTGCCCGCACGCCCGGTTCTTCCGCTACGGTGTGTATATGCCGAGAGGTCGTCGGGCAAGGCATAATTGATGATATGAGTGAGGTCGTTTACATCGAGTCCGCGGGCCGCGACATCTGTAGCAACCAGCAGCTGAACATGCCGGATCCTGAATTTTTGCATGACACTGTCGCGTTGAACCTGCGACAAATCCCCATGAAGCGCCTCCGCATTGTAGCCATCCCCGATGAGTTTGTCTGCAATTTCCTGGGTGTCAATTCTTGTACGGCAGAACACGATGCCATAAATGGACGGATAAAAGTCAACAATCCGTTTCAGTGCCGTATATTTATCTTTGGCATGAACGGTATAGTAAACATGTTTGATGTTTTCCGCGCCGGAATTGCGGTTGCCAATGGTGATCTCAACCGGATTTTTCATGTAGTTTTTTGCAATTACCGAGACCTCCTTCGGCATGGTCGCCGAAAACAGCAGCGTGCTCCTGTTTTCAGGAACTTCGGCCAGGATATCGTTGATGCTGTCGAGAAAACCCATATTCAGCATTTCATCCGCCTCGTCAAGTACAACGGACTGAACATCACGTAATTTGATGGCTTTCCGGTGCATCAGGTCGATTAAACGTCCGGGTGTTGCCACTACAATCTGTACACCTCGTTTCAGGGCTTTAATCTGAACGTCATAGCTGCTGCCCCCGTATACCGGGAGAATATGCAGATCATCAATATATTTGGCGAAATCGTTGAGATCCCCGGCAATCTGCACGCACAATTCGCGTGTCGGGCACAGGATCAATGCCTGTGGCAGGGCATTGCGGGTATCGATTTGCTGGATCAGCGGCAATCCATATGCCGCGGTTTTCCCGGTTCCGGTTTGTGCAAGTGCAACAATGTCAGTCTTTTCACCCAGCAGGAGCGGAATTACCTTTTCCTGTACAGGCATTGGGACTTCAAAACCAAGATCCACGAGGGCCAGCACGATCTCTTTGCTGATCCCTAATTCTTCAAATGTAATCATGTAATTGTTTTATTGTGTGCTTTGGGTATTTCCGGGTTATGCTCAAACCAGGTGAATCCTGATATAAGGGCGGTGCTGTTTGCACGAAGCCTGTTGATTGTGCGGGCGGGAAATGTAAATCAGATTTTTCTGATCTCAAACACTGATTATTAGGCTGCAAAGATACAAATATATTTCAGATGAAAAAAGCCTGCCCGATTTTCATCCGGCAGGCTTCACACAAAAGTATTAACCTAAAAACACTTAATTGTTGTATTCCGAAACAATGTCCTTAACGCCATCAGGTGAAACCCGGCCATAAACCTTTTCACCAACCAGCACAACAGGGGCGAGACCGCAGGCGCCTACGCAACGCAAACAGCTCAGTGAGAATTTACCATCGGCAGTGGTTTCGCCTACCTGGATCTTCAGCACCCTTTTAAATTCTTCCAGAACTTTCTCAGCACCACGTACATAACAAGCTGTTCCGAGGCATATGGAGATTGGATGCTCTCCTTTGGGAATCATGGTGAAAAATGAGTAAAAGGTAACCACACCGTAAACATGTGCAACGGACACATTTAATTCCCTCGCAATCACTTCCTGCAATTCTGCAGGAAGATATCCGAAAATACTCTGGGCTTTGTGCAGCACATTGATCAGTTCACCTTTCTCGTTATTAAACGATTTGCAAACATCCTTCAGTTCCTGCAGTTTTTTTTCCGATAATTTAATCTTTGCCATATTTTTTATTTTTTTTCGCTATTTCGCCATTTCGCTATTTCGCTATTTCGCCATTTCGCCATTTATTGTTACTCCTCCACATACGTCCCCTTACTCTTATCAAAATAATGTGTATGCAGCAGGTGGTGTGATTTTTCGCCCAGCGGTTTGCCTAAAAATTCATCATACAGCTTTATGATGAAAGGATTTTCATGCGACTTACGAATGGGTTTGCCGGCATCTTCGCGGTAGATGGCCGCTGCACGTTGTTTGATAATTTCAGAATCACCATGATGAAATGGCTGACCTCCGCCACCGATGCAACCACCCGGGCAAGCCATAATTTCGATTGCATGGAACTGGCTTTTGCCTGCCTGAACATCTTCAAGTAACTTTCTGGCATTGCCCAGTCCGTGGGCGATGCCAATGTTAATGGGCAACCCGTTAAAATCAAGTGTTGCATGGCGGATATTTTCCAGCCCGCGTAATTCATTGAATTCGACTTTTTCAAGTTTCAGTCCGGTGTAAAGTTCATAAGCTGTCCGACAGGCTGCTTCTATTACTCCACCTGTATTTCCGAAGATCACAGCGGCACCTGTTGACTCACCAAGCGGGTTGTCAAAATCCTCATCCGGCAGGCTGTTGAAGTCAATATTGGCCGATTTTATCAGATGAGCAAGTTCCCTTGTCGACAATGAAAAGTTTACATCAGGGTCTCCGTTTACCTTAAACTCCTCACGCTGGCATTCATATTTCTTGGCAAGGCATGGCATGATTGATACAACGATCATGTTTTTACGGTCGATGCCCAGTTTTTTTCCAAAATACTCTTTGGCAATCGGCCCGAACATCTGCTGCGGTGATTTCGCAGTGGATGGCACGTCCATCAGATCGGGAAAATTGTGCTCAAAAAAGTTAACCCATCCCGGGCAGCAGGAGGTAAGGATCGGGAGTTTGACTGTTTGATCACCCTTAAGGTAACGGGTAAGACGGTCGAGTAATTCACTTCCTTCTTCCATAATAGTAAGGTCGGCAGCAAAATCGGTGTCGAACACGTAGTTAAAGCCAAGTCGTCTGAGAGCAGCGACCATCTTTCCCGTTACAAGAGTGCCTGGCGCAAGGCCAAATTCTTCGCCCAGTGCGGCGCGAACGGCAGGTGCTGTTTGAACAACCACTGTTTTGGTTGGATCAGCGAGCGAATTAATCACGTTGCGCGAGTGGTCAACTTCGGTTAAGGCACCGGTAGGACAAACAGATACACATTGTCCGCAGTAAGTACAGGGAGATTTCTCGAGATTCATTTCGAATGCCGGAGCTACCACTGCCATAAACCCTCTGTTGACGGCAGAAAGCGCACCTACCGTCTGTACATCATTACACATCATTTCGCACCGCCTGCACATGATGCATTTGTCAACATCCCTGATGATTGCAGGCGACGTATCCTTCCGGTAGGTCGACTGCTCTCCCTGATAGGGTAATTCGCGTACGCCAAGTTGCTGTGCCATCGTCTGGAGCTCACAACTCCCCGATTTGGCACAGGTCAGACATTCGGCAGGGTGATCGGAGAGAATTAACTCCAGAACAGTACGGCGCGCGTTCAATACTCTTATCGAGTGGGTGTTGACAACCATATCCTTCGCTACATTGGTAGAACAGGCAGGAGCGAGATTTCGCCGCCCGACAACCTCAACCACACAAATGCGGCATCCGCCCGGACGGTTTTCAATGTTCATGTCTTTGAGCTGAAAGTAGCAAAGGGTAGGTATATCAATGCCAATAATTTTGGCTGCTTTTAGTATCGTTGTATCTTTTTCTACCTCGACAGGTTTGCCGTCGATGGTAAGTTTTACCATTTCCATGTATTCCTCCTGGTTATTTAATAAAAATCGCGTTGAATTTACATTTCTCCATACATGCCCCGCATTTGATGCACTTCTCCTGGTCGATCACATGAGCCTGCTTGCGTTCACCGGCAATGGCATCTACCGGGCAGTTCCTGGCACAGAGCGTACAACCAATGCAGTTTTCAGCATTGATAATGTACTGCATGAGTGACTTGCAGCTTCCGGCACGACATTTTTTATCGCCCACATGCTCCAGGTATTCATGATAGAAATTAGCCATGGATGACAGAACAGGATTTGGAGAGGTTTGTCCGAGCCCGCAAAGGGAAGTGTCTTTAATAACATGACTCAGGTTGCGGAGTTTGTCGAGATCCTCCATTACGGCGTGGCCCTGGGTAACCTTTTCAAGCATTTCAAAGAGCCTTTTATTGCCGATCCTGCAGGGCGAGCATTTACCACAGGATTCTTCTACCGTAAACTCAAGATAGAATTTGGCCATGGCTACCATACAGTCATCCTCGTCCATCACAATCATTCCTCCCGAACCCATCATGGAACCGGCAGCAATCAGGTTGTCGTAATCGATGGGTGTATCGAGGTCCTTTTCTGTGAGCATGCCGCCCGACGGACCACCGGTTTGCACTGCTTTGAATTTCCGGTCGTTCTTAATTCCTCCCCCGATTTCAAATATAACTTCACGCAGGGTAATCCCCATCGGCACTTCAATAAGTCCAACGTTATTTATCTTCCCCGCCAGGGCAAAGACCTTGGTCCCTTTTGATTTTTCAGTTCCGATGCTGGCAAACCAATCTGCTCCTTTAAGGATAATGGCCGGTATGTTGGCATAGGTTTCAACATTGTTTACATTGGTAGGCTTGCCCAGGAAGCCCGACTCGGAAGGGAATGGAGGTTTAACTGTTGGTTCACCGCGCAGCCCTTCCATTGAATGGATCAATGCGGTTTCTTCACCGCATACAAAAGCCCCGGCGCCATAGCGTATTTCTATATCAAAATTAAACCCGGTGCCCAGTATGTCGTTTCCAAGCAATCCATAATCCCGGGCCTGTTTCATTGCGATTTTCAAACGCTCAACAGCCAGAGGATATTCAGCCCGGATATAAATCACTCCTTTGTCGGCTCCGGTACAATAACCATTCACCGCCATGGCTTCCAGTACCGTGTGGGGGTCGCCTTCCAGTACAGAACGGTCCATAAATGCTCCCGGATCGCCTTCGTCGGCATTACAAACCACATATTTCTGATCTGCGGCAACCGCCCGGGTAATCTCCCATTTTAAACCAGTGGGGAACCCACCGCCGCCGCGTCCGCGCAGCCCTGACTTTTTCAGGATTTCGATGGTTGCTTCAGGGGTTAATTCGGTAAGTACTTTTCCCAGGGCCTGGTAACCATCCCGCGCAATATATTCATCAATATTTTCGGGATTGATGAATCCGCAGTTCCGTAAAGCAATACGGATTTGTTTCTTGTAAAAGCCCATGTGCTTCGAATCGCTTTTATACTCGCCTGTTTCAGGATCCTGGTATAACAAACGGTGAACTTTCCGACCCTTGATAATATGTTCTTCAAGTATATCTGCACAATCTCCGGGGGTTACTTTGGTGTAAAATGTGTTATCGGGCATCATTTTAACAATAGGACCCTTTTCACAAAAACCGAAACAACCCGTTTTGATCACCTGGACTTCATTTTCAAGTCCCTTCGTGTTGATAAGGTCCTGAAAATTCTTCAGGATCTCTTCGCTTTCTGAGGCCTGGCAACCAGTCCCGCCGCAAACAAGCATGTGATATTTAATTTTCGCCATCTGACTGTTTCCCGATTTTATTTGTTATCAATCGTTTCATAATTTACCGGGATGATCCCGTCGACCAATTCGTTGTTAAGCACGTATTTATCGATAATTTTACTGGCTTTTTTTACATCCACATAGCCAAAAGTGATGGGTTCATTGCCTGGTTTTGTAATTTCAACCGTAGGCTCGGCATAGCAATATCCCATGCAACCGGTTTGTGTCACCACCGCATCAATATTACGTTTGGTAAATTCCTCGATGAATACCTCCATTACCTCTTTGGCCCCTGAGGCAATGCCGCAGGTTGCCATGGCAACTTTAACCTGAATACGGGTATCGGGATTATTGCTCTTTTCCCGTAAGTCAATTTTGGCACGAAGACTGTCCTGCATCTTCTTTAAATCGGCCAATGATTTGATTTTTTCCATAAACTGTATTGTTGTATAAATTTTATAAAGTGAGCGTTACCCCGATTTCGTTCAGGTTTTCGGTGATCATTTCGCGCAGGTACTGATATACCAACGGGTCATTTAACTGCACATCACCCAAAGCTTCCTGTACCTCGGTGGTTGAAAATGAATATTTTTTGTCATTTTTTGTATGCGTGTATATGAATCCAACATGAGGATTCGACATTGCAGTGAGTACCACAGCCCCGGGAATATCCCCCAATACGGGCCGGTCGAGATGGTCAAGTACAAATTGCGCTGTTACCGTGGTTCCCGATCCCTCCATACTGTGAATCGAAAAATACCCCCCCGTTCTTTCTGCGTTTTGTTTCAGCAAAGGAATTCCTAATCCGACCTGCCGGGTAGTTCGGGTTGTGAAAAACGGGTCTGTCACCTTTAATGTCGCCTCTTTTGTCATGCCTTTCCCATTATCGGTAAATTCAAGCGTCAAAAAATTATCGTGTGTATCTTCAATAATATCAAGCCGTATAAGTGTAGCACTGGCACTGATTGAGTTTTGAAAAATATCCATGATATGCATCGACAAATCTTTCATTGCAAAATTACAAATTCTTATTGTTATATAATTAACTTTGTTATTAAATTAACAATTTAACATGAAATTTCAATTAATCCGGCGGGATTCTCATTCAGTATTTTCTTAATCTGACTGAATTCAGGGGTCTCCATTTCAAAGGTTGTTATCCGGCTTCCGATCATGTGAGGAAGGTGTGCGTCAGATCCGCCGATAAGCGCATAATTATGTAATTCCATGTGGTTCCTGCGAAAGTCATCCCTGGAGGTCCTGGGTGAAATTTCCAACGCATCAACCTTCAATCCTTCAGGAAGGAAGCCCAGCTGGGCCAGCAAGCCAAACCTGCTGCGATCAATATGTGCCGGAATAAACAGCCCGTTCAGGCTGTGCACCTTCTTCTCGATCTGACTGATGCTTTGATCAAGTGCCGAAATAAGCAGCCTGTTCTCGGTAAAAACAATATCGTTATCGGCATCCACAACTACCTGGTAGCCAAATCGGTTTACATCATTCTGAATATCAGGAAGGTGTAGGTCAAGGTATTCCTGGAAATCATGTAATTGCTCCGCAGATTCAAAATAGGCAAGGCAATGTACCTCCTCCCGGGTGGTCACCTCGGCTCCGCAAAGTACAACAATGCCGTTATCGGCTCCCATCCGGCTGATAACCTGGCATTGCCGTGTACTATTGTGATCGGTGATTCCTATGATATCCAGCTTTTTCTCCTTCGCATTCGCAATAATGACATCCGGGCTCATCTCAAGATCGCCACAGGGCGACAGAACTGAATGAATATGGAGGTCTGCTCTGAACTTTTTCATCAGCCATTCAGCAGTTTGTATATTTTACCGGAAATTTCGAATGCCTCATCGGTTGTGCCCAACACTGGTATTTCTTCAATATTGCTTTGAGCGAGCATATCGGCTTCAGGCTGGTAACCCTTCACAATGATCACCGCGGCAAGTTCTTTAAGGGAGGCAATGGCCATCACGTTTTTGTGGGTTTGCAAAGTAATCCATGTTTTGCCTGTACCGGCATGCCCCATTACATCGCTGAGCAGGTCGGAGGTATAACCGCCTGTGATTTCACGTTCGAGTCCATTTTCGCCACCAAGGATTTCCAATCCCAGTTTTTTAACCAATTCCGAAACTTTCATGCAGGTTTATTATTTAATTTCATTGATTTCATCCTTCAGGCTGTTTTGGTCCAGCTTATTTTCACTCCATATTGATTTCATGATCTGGACGGATTCAGCAATCTCCATTTTTTCATTTTGTTCAAGGATTTTCTGCACAAATATGCACTGCTTTACACTTGCCTGGTTCTGAACGACATCCTCTGACAGTGATTTGCAGGTGGGGGAGCCGCAAATGCCACAATCAACCTGCGGAAGGACCCTGTTCAACTCATAAATCCGCTTCATTTTTATCATCGCCTCGGCCATGTCATCGTCAAGCTTCATAATAGACCTGGGAAGTACCGGGCCAAGGTTGATGTTGCCGGATAAATAGGTATCAGTTTTACTGATATTACCCCGGGAAATTCCCGTGTTGATGCCTGGCGTACTATCACTGACAAGGGCACGTTTTCTGAGTTTGTCAACAGTGATAAACCGGTTTCCGGGACAAAGGATGCCCCCTGCGCAACTTTCATCACAGGCACGCAACTCAAGGAAGTCTATCCCGTCTATCTCCTCATTTTCAACTTTTTCAAGGAATTCAATTACATTGTTTATCTCGTCGATGGCCAAACTGCGGCCCTGTTTCATGTGGTCGGCTTCTCCATGGGTCAGACTCCAGCAAACTGATTTCCCCGATAGCGACATGAAGTCTGCTTTGCCTGGCTTGTGATTTTTCTGCCTGAGTATCCTGAATATTTTATTGTAAAGGAAATTCATGTTGATAACCCCGTCGATTCCGGATTTTTCCTCACCGACCGGACTTTTTACAGCCACGATTTTTGCTGCGCACGGGGTTACATAAAAGATGCCGATCTCTTTAGGGTCAACTCCCTGGTCGGTTAACAATTTGCGGGCATATAACGCCGTAATGTCAACGGGAGCTTTGAGCAGGATGATATTCCCGGCAAGTGTAGGGAATTTTACCTGGATCAGCCTGACAATGGCCGGACAAAAAGGAGAGATAAGCGGTTTTGTTGACAGATGCTCCTGTATGTACTCATTAAACCGGTCGTTCAGAAATTCAACACCTTCTTCAACCTCGAAAACATGGGTAAAACCCAGATCATGCACAGCGGCAAGGATCTCGGGTGAACCAACACTGTCAGGAAACTGTCCGGTGAAAACCGAGGGGATAAGAGCAATTCGTGTGTTGAAGTTGTAGATGTTTTCGAAATCATCCTGTTCGACAATAATGGCTCCCACCGGACATACCCTGTAACATTCTCCGCAATCGACACACTTATTGGGATGTAACTGTGCCTTTCCGTGGGCAACACGGATTGCTTCCGTCGGACAGATATTCATACAATGCGAGCAACCTATGCAGATGTCCTCCCTGAACTTCAGCGCATGATGAAATTGTATATTTTTTTCGCCGTCCACAGCTTTTATTTATGGAAAAAATTGATAATTTCCACGGTTGTTCCTATTCCAACCTCACTTGTAATGGTAAGTTTATCGGCATTGGTATTCATGTTCGACAGTCCCATTCCGGCGCCAAAACCCATTTCTCTTACCGCAGGGGTGGCTGTTGAATATCCGATTTCCATGGCTTTTTTAATGTCGGGAATTCCAGGTCCCTCATCCGTTAACCTGATCGATATTTTTTCTGTATCGATGTCAACCGCGATTATCCCTTTGTAAGCGTGCGCGACGATGTTCACTTCGGCTTCATACAATGCGACAACAGTACGTTTGATCACGTTTCCGTCAACATTCAGCTGTTTCAGGGTTTTCTTTACCTGACTGGAAGGATGTCCGGCTTCAGAAAAATTTCCTCCTTCCACCAGGTACTCGAAATGCATTTTTTCAGTATTCATGTTAAAAAACAGGTTTAATACCTGCTCCGAAGAGAATCCCGCTCACTTTAAACATAGAATAAGGGCACTGGATAATCGTGATCCTGTTTTCCGTGGCGATCCGGATCATTTCTCCGGTTACTTTTTTATTACGGACAAATACGATGCAACTGATATCCGACATTTCAGCGGTTCGGATGGCCTGGATGTTGACAAGTCCGGTGAGCAGGAGCAGGTTGTCTGTTTTAACCGTAAGTACATCACTCATCAGATCGGATGCGAATGCCATATCAACCGTATTTTCCATATTATCAATCCCGGTGATAACGGAACCTTTGATCAGATCTACTATTTCCCAAACTTTCATTGTGTATTCAACTTTGTGTTTTTCAAAATCCTCTTACAAATGCAGGTGCAAAATTACAACCTCTCTGAATTAAATGCAAGCTATTTCTGTGAAATTATTCACAATGTTAAATTATTCACAGAAAAAAGAATAACAATATCACTTAAGATATTGAAAATAAGTAAAATGATAAAGTGTAATACGAAGAAAAGTCGGGGTATCGTACGCTTAACTAAAAATAATCCTGAATCCATTTCCATGGATATTGGCAATTTCAATGGAAGGGTCTTCTTTCAAACATTTGCGCAAACGTGCGATGAACACATCCATGCTGCGCCCGTTGAAGTAATTGTCATTACCCCAGATCTTCTCCAGGGCGTCTTTGCGTAGCAGGATTCCATCTTTGGAGGTGCACAACATTTTAAGCAGACTGGCTTCCT
>CAZVNF010000038.1:11283-24639 GCA_964628215.1 uncultured Draconibacterium sp. | reverse complement strand
CATTGAATACATTGTCTGCATTGTCTGCATTGTCTGCATTGTATTCATTGTCTTCATTGTATCCATTAAAAGATCAACTGACAACAGTTCCTACTGCCTCTCCTTTCAATAATCTCAGCAGGTTTCCCTTCTGGTTCATATCGAAAACCACGATGGGCATATTGTTCTCGCGGCACAATGTAAATGCTGTCAGATCCATGATTTTTAAACCTTTCTCATACGCTTCATTAAAGGTAAGGGTAGTATATTTCACAGCCTTCGGGTCTTTTTCGGGGTCTGCCGTATAAACGCCATCCACTCTTGTTCCTTTCAGGAGGGCATCAGCCTGGATTTCAATGGCACGAAGGGCAGAAGCGCTGTCGGTGGTAAAATAAGGGTTTCCTGTACCTGCAGCAATTATCACTACCTCCCCTTTTGAAAGATGGCCGATGGCTTTTCGCCGGCTCATGGCTTCACAGATCGGATCGATAGCCAGCCCGGACAATACTGAAACACGCAAACCGGACTTCTCCAGTGCAGCCTGAACAGCCAAACTGTTGATCACCGTGGCAAGCATCCCCATATAGTCTCCCTGTACCCGGTCCATCCCCCCGCTTGTTCCCTGCAATCCCCTGAAAATATTGCCTCCGCCAATCACAACCGCTACCTGTACACCGGCATCCACTGCTGATTTAATATCGTCTGCATACTCCGCCAGCCTTACTGGATCAATTCCATAACCCTGATTTCCTTCCAGCGCTTCGCCCGACAGTTTTAAAAGTACACGTTTATACTGGATCATATTTGTTGCTTTTATAATTCAACCGGCAAATTTATTCATTGACTCCGTGACATGCCTTGTATTTTTTCCCTGATCCGCAGGGGCATGGGTCATTTCTCCCCACTTTTTTCTCAACTTTTACCGGCTGGGCGACGGCCTTTTCCTGGGTGTTCGCATTTGACTGTGATAAAAGGTCGGAGCGCTCTTCACGCATCCGTGCACGATCCATTTTTCTTGGTGCCTGTGCTTCCTTCACGTTGTCAACCTGTATGGGCACATCTGCCTTGATCAGAAACGAGGTAATCTCCTTATTTGTCCGCTGTACCATTCCTTTAAACAGCTCGAATGATTCGAACTTGTAAATGAGCAAAGGATCCTTTTGTTCATAAGCGGCATTCTGAACAGATTGCTTCAGGTCATCCATTTCGCGCAGGTGTTCCTTCCAGGCATTATCAATCATGCCAAGTACGATCCCTTTTTCAATACTGAGAACCACTTCCTTCCCTTTATCTTCGTATGCCTTTTTCAGATTTGCCACTGCCTGCATGGTTTTTAATCCATCAGTTACCGGAATGGCAATATTTTCATACCGCGTATCATTTTCAAAAACATCTTTAATAACAGGGTATGTTTTTTGAGCGATATATTCGCATTTGTTTTTGTACCTCTTATAAATATAATTGTACAATTTATCGCCGAGATCATTGGTATTGAGGCTTCCGAAGTCCGATTCGGAAATTGGGGAATCTGCCGCAAATTCCTTTAACAGGTCGAGATTAAAACTGGTAAAATCGCGCTTTTCCTGGGCATCGAGTACGATGGTTTCGCACACATCGTAGATCATATTTGAAATATCAACAGCCAGACGGTCACCGAATAATGCATGATGACGTTTTTTATAGATGGCTTCACGCTGAATGTTCATCACATCATCGTATTCAAGCAACCTCTTACGAACTCCAAAGTTGTTCTCTTCCACTTTTTTCTGGGCGCGTTCAATAGAGTTGGTAATCATTGAATGCTGAATGACCTCCCCTTCCTTGATGCCCATCCTGTCCATGATCTTCGCAATCCGGTCGGATCCGAACATACGCATCAGGTCATCATCCAGCGAAACAAAGAATTGTGAACTTCCGGGATCTCCCTGCCGTCCGGCACGTCCGCGCAACTGCCGGTCAACACGCCTTGATTCATGCCGCTCCGTACCAATGATTGCTAAACCGCCAGCCTGTTTTACGCCGGGGCCCAGTTTTATATCTGTACCACGGCCGGCCATGTTGGTGGCAATAGTCACAGTACCTGCCCGTCCTGCTTCTGCCACAATATCCGCCTCACGGGCATGCAGCTTTGCATTCAGCACATTGTGAGGAATATTCTTCCGTTTAAGCATACGGCTAAGCAATTCGGAGGTCTCAACTGAAGTTGTTCCAACCAGGCTGGGGCGTCCCTCCTTAACCAGTTTCTCTATTTCGTCGATAACCGCATTAAATTTTTCACGCTTCGTTTTATATACAAGATCCTCACGGTCGTCGCGTACGATTTTCTTATTTGTCGGGATAACCACTACATCCAGTTTATAGATGTCCCATAACTCACCTGCTTCTGTTTCCGCTGTACCGGTCATTCCGGACAGTTTCTTGTACATCCTGAAATAATTTTGAAGCGTTACAGTGGCATACGTCTGGGTGGCCGCTTCAATCTTCACGTTTTCCTTGGCTTCAATCGCCTGATGCAATCCGTCAGAATACCGGCGGCCTTCGAGGATACGTCCGGTCTGCTCATCAACAATCTTGACTTTATTGTCCATGACCACGTACTCGACATCCTTTTCAAACAGTGCATATGCTTTAATGAGTTGGTTCACTGTATGAACACGTTCTGTTTTAATGGAATAGTCGAGCATCATCGCGTCCTTTTTCTGCTGCTTCTCGGCATCGGAAAGATTTCCCCGTTCAAGCTCGGCTATTAACAATCCAATGTCGGGAAGAATATAAAAGGTCGGGTCTTCATAGGATTGGGTTAATAAATCTATACCCAGGTCACGAAGTTCAATGGTATTATTTTTCTCATCAATCACAAAATAGAGCTGATCGTCGATGATGTGCATATTCTTCATCTGTTCAGCCATATAAAAGTTCTCGGTTTTCTGGAGCAACGCCTTCATTCCCGATTCACTGAGAAACTTTATCAATGCCTTGTTTTTAGGTAAACCATGATGGGCCCGCAGGAGCTGCTCACCAGCTTTCTTCAGGTTTTCATCGTTTTTAGAATCTTCCGACAATGCCTTTGCCTCGGAAAGCAATTTAGTAACAAGGTTACGCTGTGCATTATATAATTTGGTAACATTCGATTTGAGATCATCAAACAACTGGTTGTCCCCCTTTGGGGTAGGGCCTGAAATGATCAGCGGAGTACGGGCATCATCAATCAGTACCGAGTCTACCTCATCCACAATGGCATAATTGTGAGGGCGCTGCACCAGTTCTTCAGGGTTACTGGTCATGTTGTCGCGCAGGTAATCGAAACCAAATTCATTATTGGTTCCGTAGGTGATATCTGCAAGGTATGCATCCCTTCGTGCCTGAGAATTCGGCTCATGCCGGTCGATACACTCCACTTTTAAACCATGAAATTCAAAAAGGGGCCCCATCCATTCAGAGTCACGCTTGGCAAGATAATCATTTACCGTAACTATATGCACACCCTTTCCGGGCAATGCATTGAGATACATCGGAAGTGTTGCCACAAGTGTTTTCCCTTCACCGGTTGCCATTTCCGAGATCTTGCCTTCATGCAGCACCACCCCCCCGATAAGCTGACAGTCATAATGCACCATATCCCAGGTAATCATGTTGCCCCCGGCAGTCCAGCTATTACTGAACCGGGCAATGTCGCCGTCAATCGACACATTGGCCTTCTTTGCTGCAAGATCGCGGTCATTCTGAGTTGCTGTAACTTCGACAGTTTCATTTTCAAAAAACCTGCGTGCAGTATCCTTCATCACCGCAAAAGCTTCCGGTAAAATTTCAAGCAGGATTTCCTGGGTAAGGTCATAAGACTCCTTTTCAAGCCTGTCGAGAACGCCATAAAGCTTTTCCTTTTCGTCAATCTCAACCTCATCCGAGTTAAGTTGTTCTCTCAGTTCAGTAATCTCCTTTTCCTTTCCTGCAAGATGTTCTTTTATCCGGTGCCTGAACGCGTGAGTATAGGCACGCAGTTCATCATTTGATACACCTTTAATATTTTCCCAGGCTTCAATTGCTTTTTCAACCAGCGGATTGATACTCTTGATATCTCTTTGGGACTTATTTCCCAGCATTTTTTTAAAAAAATCAAACATGATATGGGCTTATTTCTGCAATATTTTTTGTAAATCTGTTTCCAATCCGGTACTCGGTTGTTCCGCCGGATATTTAAAAATTTTCCCTTCCTTGTCTATCAGCACAAACAATGGATAGGTGCGCACTTCATAGTCCTTCAATACCTCCGCCTGATCCCCGATATTCACGAAGGTCCAGACATAATCCTTCTTCAGGTTGATAAAATAGAGCATTTTACTGAAATACTTATCTGCTGAAACACTCACGAAATGTACATTTTCCCTGTACTTGTCATACAAAGGCCTGATCAGATCCATTTCCGACAGGCAACCCTCACAATAGGTAGTCCAGAAACACAATACCACCGGTTTGCCCAGCAGGCTTTTCAATGAGAGCTCTTTTTGATCGCGGTTAAGCAAGGTAAATTCCGGGGCTTTAGTCCCTGGTTGCAGTTTGGTAAGTAAACTGATGATGTCTTCAGCCACAACCTTATTTTCAGGGTATTTTGTCGTTTCTTTTGTGGCATTGATCACTGCCAGAATTTCAACCTGGTTGTAAGTGGGTGTCTGGTACAACTCCATTAAACCTTTCAGCATCACCAATTCGCGCAATTGTTCTCCCTTCAGGATGGAATCCCCTGCCATGGCTTTCATTACGGATTTATAAGGATCGCTGCTTCCAAGGAGAGGCTTAAAATCCAATTTCCGTAAAGTATTGGAGGTGGCTGTAATAAATTTGGAAAAGAAACTGTTGAAAAAATCCATGTACTCCAGGTTATTATAGAGGATGGGTTTATCTGTAAAATATTTTTTGGCCAGTTGTGCCTGGTTGTAATATTGTGTAAGCTGCTCCAGGGAGGCAATTTTATAGGCAGCATAATCAAGAAAATAGGTATTTTTCACTGACCCGAAATGCCGGTTGAGCTGAACCCGGAAAGTATCGAGCAGGAGTTTTTTCCTGTCCCTGTAAAGTGCATTGAAATTCTCCATCAGGAAGCCACTGTAAATTGAATTGAAGGCACCTACGAGTGTATTCAGCTCTGTTGAATCATGATCTGAAATTTCCATCATTAAATTCTGAGACTGGATAAACGGATTGATCTCGGTGTACTCATCATAATTCATCGCAGCAATCTTGATATTATAAGATTTTGAGGGCTCCAGGAATATTTCTGTTTTATGAAAATCGATGGTAATGATGGCGTTGATGGTTTTATCAAGATTGACTGTCAACGAAAAATGACCGGTAGAATCTATACGCGAAATGGCAACAGGTTTTTCCCAGGAAGTTATCAGGTCGCCGGCGGTGGTTATCCTGATTATTTTCCGCTCTGCTCCGGGTGCCACTCCGTTAATTACCGTTTTTTGGCCAAAAGAGACAACTGAAAAAACAAAAAAAAGAAACACTAATCCTGTTAACCGCATAAAATAAATTATAATTCAATAATAATCAATGAAATTAAGACAGTACTCCGTCCGGTACAAACTGCTTTGCGTCACCTCCGCTGCGGATGATCTCCCGAACGATGGACGAACTCACCGGCGCGTATTCAGGGGCACACAGCAAAAAAACTGTTTCAACACCGGGGTACATCATTTTATTCATCTGGCCGATACCCTGTTCAAATTCGAAATCAGCGGAAGTCCGAAGACCACGTACGATAAATTCCGCTTTTCGCTTTCGGCAAAAGTCAATCGTCAGCCCGCTGTAGGTAGCGATTTCAACCCCTGGCTCATTTTGAAAAACAAGGTTAAGCCAGGCGATCCTTTGTTCGAGCGTGAAAAATGATTTCTTCGTTCCATTCTCTCCAATGGCTACAATGAGCAGATCGAAGAGCGGAAGTGCCCTTTTAATAACAGATTCATGCCCCCTGGTAATAGGATCAAAAGAACCCGGGAAGACAGCAATTCTTTGCATTTGGTATTCGTTTGAACCTGCAAAGATAAGAAAAAAGGCAGGATGACAAGGCTACTCAAAGGTAAATGAGACCTGGAAAATTTTTGAACTCACCTTCTCTATTGACTCGGTGTAAATATTGTTTTCACGGGTTAAAACATCCGTTAATCCATACATCATCTTCAGCTCAAGTCCGAATTTAAACCATTCATTATAAAAATCGAAGCCAACTCCTGCTTCGGCATAGATATCATTTTGGTTAAATTTTACGATTTTTTCATTTCTGTTTTTTTGTTCACGCTTTTTTGCCTGGGAGGCAAGGTCGAGCGTATACTGTACACCGGCCAGAAGATAAGGCCTGAAATTATTGTAGCGGACAGCCTTATATTTAATTTCAAGCGGAAAATTAATGTATGTAGATGGGATTTTTTTTATCATGGTGATCCTTTGAACCGGATCCTTTGCGCCGGGACGATAGCGGTATGTTTCCAGATCGTAGTTAATGGAACGATCGCCAAAGGCCAGTGAAGGCACAAATTGCAATTCAAAATGCTTGCTCATCTGCATGTTGGCCACAATACTTATCACAAAACCCGGTACAGGCGAAGAGTTGATGGCCAGTACCCTTGCCGAATCAGGTAATGGAAGTATATCCGGGATATAGAGGGAATCAAACATCCGTGTGTTCAGATCGCGGATAGGCCTGATTGTTACCAGGCTTTGATTTATACCCAGAATAAAGCCAAAATGGAACATATCTTCCTTGTCATAATTGGGCATGTTCAATACAACCATGCGCTGGCTTATTCCATGGAAAGGAAGGCAAAATGTTGCGCCAAAGAGGATAATGATGATGAATCGTTCGATCTTCAATGAGTCGGATGAAATTAATGTAGGAGATTAACGCAGGTTTGCTGATTTTATTTTTCGGCCAGATAGATGGATGCAATACCCATACTGAGACTTATCTGCCGAACATTTTTCAATCCCAGTCTTTTCAGGATTAGCAGAAAATTTTCTCCCGAAGGAAAAGCAGCCACCGACTCAGGCAGATAGGTGTAGGCCTTACTGTTTCCTGAAATCAGGCGTCCAAATGCAGGGATACAATAATGTGAATAAAACGCATACAGTTGCTTCATGGGGAATGACCCCGGGTGGGAAAATTCAAGTATCAGCATGAGTCCGCCGGGGCGCAGTACCCGGCTCATTTCGGTCAGACCCAATTCAAGGTTTTCATAATTTCTCACCCCGAAAGCCACCGTGATGGCCGCAAAGGAGTTGTCGGAAAACGGAATTTTCTCTGCATCGGCATGCTTCAGGGTAATCAGGTTGCTCAACCCTTTGTCCATTACTTTTTTCCGACCGATTTCCAGCATTTTTCCGGAGATATCGATTCCAACAATTTTCTGTGGCGCCAGGGCGGATATGGCAATGGCCAGGTCGCCGGTTCCGGTAGCCACATCAAGAATTGAGTCGGGTTTTCTTTCCCGGAGAATGTTTACAAGTTTTCTTCTCCAGAGACGATCGATGCCAAAAGAGAGAAAATGATTTAAAAAGTCATATTTTGAGGAGATGTCGTCAAACATCACACGTACTACCTCTTTTTTTGAAGGTTCAGCCATAGGAGATATCAAATGCGAAATGCAGAGTGAAATGCAATGTAAAAAAAAAGGGATTATCCAAGTTATCAGATAATCCCCTCAGACAATGAAAAAAAACTATGCGCCCAACTGCAAACGCTTGAAACCGGTTACTACCAGTTCTTTGTCATTTTCAGCAATATACTGACGTACGGTTTTCTTGGTATCCTTGATAAAATCCTGGTTCAGCAGGGTCATTTCCTTAAAGAATTTCTGGAGTTTACCCTGGGCGATCTTCTCAACCATCTCTTCGGGCTTACCTTCCTGGCGTGCCATATCTTTTCCAATTTCCAGTTCGCGGTCAATCACCTCCTGGGTAACATTGTCCTTATCAACGGCAACCGGACTCATGGCGGCAACCTGCATTGCAAGTTCATGACCGATTTCCAACACATTGGCTGCATCCTTCTTGCTTAATCCGATAATGGTGGCAAGGCGGTTTCCAAAATGGTTATAGGCAAAAACAACAGGAGCTTCAATCACTTCATAATGGGCGATCTGAATTTTCTCACCTGTTTTCCCAAGCAATTCATTCAGTTTCTCCTCCACTGTGGTGGTTCCGAGAGACATGGGCATTAATTCAGCCACGGTTTGAATACGCTTTGCAAGTCCAAGGTCAAGAAGGTCTTTGGAAAACTTAATAAACTCTTCAGTTTTACCAACGAAATCTGTTTCACAATTTACCATGATCACAGCAGCATAGGTGTGATCTGCAGTGGTATTTGCAATTACAAAACCCTGGTTGGCATCACGATCGGCACGTTTTCCGGCAACTTTCTGACCTTTTTTACGAAGGTAATCAATAGCTTTATCAAAATCGCCTTCTGTTTCCTGCAGGGCCTTTTTACAGTCCATCATCCCCGCACCCGACATCTGGCGCAATTTATTTACATCAGCAGCAGTAATATTCATTTTGTATGTATAGTTTTAAATTTCAAATAATTATAAATAGCGAAATAGCATACAGCGAAATCCGCAACTATTTCTTGGCGCTTCTTCCTGCCGGTTTGCTGATCCGTTTGCGGGCAGGTTTATTTTTATCTTCGGGAGCGGGCTCGAGGCCTTTCATTTTGGCGACTTTGGTATCAACGAAATCTTTTTTAACGATTTTTATTCCGTCTTCATCAACTTCGTCATCATCAGAATCAAGCAAATGAGATCCCATTCTGCCTTCGAATTCGTCGCCTTCGCCACGTTCATCGCTGGCTTCTTTTTTGTCCCGGTCGAGCTTACGTTCCATTAATCCCTCTTCCATTGCCCTTACCATGGTATCGACAATAAGTGAGATGGATTTGGAGGCATCGTCATTGGCTGGAATCGGGAAATCGACTGTTCTGGGGTCAGAGTTGGTATCCACGATGGCGAAGGTGGGGATGTTTAATTTCTTTGCTTCGGCCAGTGCAATATGTTCCTTCAGGATATCTACGATAAAAATAGCAGAAGGAAGTCTGTTCAGATCGGCAATTGAACCTAAGTTCTTTTCCAGTTTTGCACGTTCACGCGTAATGGTAAGCCTTTCCTTTTTCGAAAGGTTGGTATAAGAAGGTGAACTCATCAGTTTATCGATAGAGATCATCTTGCGAACTGCTTTGCGGATTGTGGCAAAGTTCGTTAACATACCGCCAGGCCAGCGTTCTGTAACATAGGGCATGTTGATTCGTTTCACATGCTCGGCTACGATATCCTTGGCTTGTTTTTTTGTTGCCACAAAAAGCACTTTTTTACCAGCTTTGGCAATTTGTTTCAGGGCTGCAGCAGCCTCATCAACCTTGGCCATGGTTTTATAAAGGTCGATGATATGGATTCCGTTGCGCTCCATGAAAATATAGGGAGCCATTGCAGGGTTCCATTTGCGGCGCAAGTGACCAAAATGGACACCGGCATCCAATAATGCATCAAAATTCGTTCTTGACATATAATGATTCTAAAAATTCTAAAATACTAACGTTTACTAAACTGGAATCTTTTACGGGCTTTTTTCTGTCCGAATTTTTTACGTTCCACCATACGCGGGTCGCGCATCAGCAGTCCCTTTGCCTTTAAAGGCGGCCTGTGTTCTTCGTTGATTTCGCACAATGCACGGGCAATAGCCAGGGCCAGCGCTTCCGCTTGTCCGCGGATACCACCGCCATCCAGGTTCACCTTGACATCGTATTTGCCCTGGTTGTTAGTCACCTCAAAAGGCTCTGTTACCTTGAATTGAAGAATCGGAGTCGGAAAATAATTTTTGAATTCACGGCCATTTACGGTAATGATACCCTGGCCTTCCTTCAGATAAATTCGTGCAACGGCAGTTTTCCTTCTGCCGAGGGTGTTGATAACTTCCATATTACTTGATTGAGGTTAATTTCATTGGTTTCGGTTGCTGTGCTTTGTGGAGGTGCTCGGTGCCGGCATAGACATAGAGGTTGCGGAACAAATCGCGGCCCAGACGGTTCTTCGGGAGCATCCCTTTGATCGCCTTTTCCACGACTGCTGTCGGCTTTTTCGCAAGCAGTTTGCTGGGGGTCACTTCCCTTTGACCACCAGGAAATCCTGTATGGCTAAGGTAAATCTTATCCTCCATTTTCTTGCCTGTCAGTTGAATCTTCTCGGCATTGATGATGACAACATTGTCGCCACAGTCGACATGCGGAGTGTAGTTGGTCTTTGTCTTGCCTTTCAGCAACATGGCCACTTTGGCTGCCAGTCGGCCAAGAACCTGACCTTCGGCATCGATAAGCACCCAATCTTTGGTCACGGTGGCCGCGTTGGCGCTTATGGTCTTGTAACTTAACGTATTCATGCTTCTTCCTGATTATTATTAAAAATGAACCTTTTTCTTCCAAAAAGGGGTGCAAAGATATTGCTAATTTTCTTTTCTGCAAGGTCATCTGATCATAAAAATAACTTATTTTTGCATTATCCTTTATTATGTTACATCATTTAATGTTTTTATGGCTTATTTTCGAACATTAACGGTTCCCGCTGATTTTCGCAGATTAATACGCAGATTTACGCTGAATAATGCATACTCCATTTTATATCTCACACCGGTGAACTGTTTGGGTTTTACGGCAAAAAACTGCAGGAATGATTAAGCCAGATAATCAGGCAATTACGAACAATCAAGAACGTATGATCAAAAAAAATGGATTTTCTGTATTACCTTTTGGCATCATCGCCGATTAAGCAAATAATCTGATTGAATTATCTCAAATTCACACAACGTGTTATGGAATACAGACAAAACGACCAATTGCTTCTGGCAACAGAATTTGTTCAATTTACCAACAACAACGTATTCTTAACGGGGAAAGCCGGTACAGGAAAAACCACTTTTCTCCACCAGCTGAAGAGTATTACGCCCAAACGCATGGTGGTGGTTGCTCCTACCGGTGTGGCGGCCATTAATGCAGGCGGAGTGACAATCCATTCATTTTTTCAACTCAGTTTTGCGCCTTCCCTCCCTGAGTCGGTAATGCATCGCCAGCCCGGGCAACATTCCGACAATTTTCAGAGAAAATTCAACCGTGAAAAAATCAGGCTGATCAAATGCATTGACCTGCTGGTGATCGACGAAATCAGCATGGTACGTGCCGACATCCTGGATGCCGTTGATGAAGTATTGCGCAAATACCGCAACCACTCCAGGCCATTCGGAGGGGTACAACTCCTCATGATCGGCGATTTGCACCAACTTTCCCCGGTAATTAAAGAAGCGGAGTGGAGTATCCTGAAGCCCTATTATAAAAGTGGTTATTTTTTCGACAGTCATGCCCTGCAAAAAACGAAACCGGTAACCATCGAATTAAAAGAGATATTCAGACAGTCGGATGCTGAATTCATCGGATTGCTTAACAAGGTTAGAGAAAACAAGATTGACATTCAAACAATTGAACAGTTAAACTCGCGGTTTATCCCCGGGTTTAGCCCCGGAGATAAAGACGGGTACATCACACTGACCACCCATAACGCGAATGCCGCTGAATTAAATCAAACCAAACTGAACAGCCTTACCGGGAAATCATGGTTTTTCAAGGCAAAAATAACCGGAGATTTCCCCGCATACGATTTTCCTACCGAAGAGTCGCTCGAGCTGAAGGTAAATGCACAGGTGATGTTTATTAAAAACGACCTTTCGTCTGAAAAACTCTATTACAATGGAAAAATCGGAAAAATAACCCGGATTGAAAACGAGGTAATTTATGTAAAGTGTGCAACCGACCCCGGTGAAATTGCGGTTAGTGAGGTGACCTGGGAGAACATTAAATACTCCCTGAATGAACAAACCAAAGAAATTAACGAGGATATTGCAGGCAGTTTCACCCAGGTGCCACTCAAACTGGCCTGGGCTATCACCATTCATAAAAGCCAGGGGCTTACGTTCGACAAGGTGATTATTGATGCCAGCGCTGCCTTCGCTTTTGGCCAGGTTTATGTGGCGCTAAGCCGCTGCAGGACCTTCGGGGGGATTGTTTTAAGCACTCCCATATCGGTATCCGGAATAAAATCGGACGCCACGGTGCTGAATTATTCCCTTGCAGCCCGGCAAAACGAACCAGGACCCGATAAACTTCTTGAGTCAAAATATCTCTATCAGCAGGAACTTGTTTATGAACTATTTGATTTTAACCTGACCCGGTACAGGTTTGACAATTTAATCAGGTTGGTAAATGAAAATTCAAAAATCCTGGACGATGTATTAATCAGGGAATTACAGGAAAAAAGAACGCAGTGTGAAGCAGATATCTTTCAAATTGCAACAAAATTCAAACTGCAGCTGTCAGCCTTAATGGAACCGGGATTACTTCCGGAGGAAAATCAAAAATTGCAAATCCGTATCAAACAGGCTTCAGCCTATTTCATTGACATGTTGAAAAAGCATCTCAGGGTGTTCCTGGAGCAAATTAGTATCGAAACAGATAACAAAGCCGTCAGCAAACTGCTTTCCGAATCAGTGGAGAAATTCCAAAAAGAGGTCTTCATCAGGATTTGCTGTCTGGAAAATTCTCAATACGGATTTACCACGATCCAGTACATTAAGGTGAAATCGAATGCGGACGTCGATTTCCGACCCTCTTCAAGGCAAAAAACAGAGGAATTTATTGAATTTACCAAAAACATGGTTCATCCGGAACTTTACCAGGCGATTAAAAAATGGAGAAATAACCTGGCCGATGAATTTGATATTCCCACCTATATGATTTTACCGCACAAGTCACTGCTTGAACTGGTGAAAAGGTTGCCCACCGACCTGGCCGACCTCAAAGCAATTAAAGGAATAGGACCGGCCAAATTAAAACAGTATGGACCAGTAATTCTCAGCATCATCAAAGATTATATGACAGACAACAATATTGGATCCGTACAGACTGAAATTCCTGTAAAAGAAAAAAAGAAAAGAAAGAGATCAAACAATGTATCACAGGCTGATTAAAGAAGATCTTTCACGCAGCAAGCCATTTTGCCTGCTGGGGGCCAAAGGGGTTGGCAAGACAACCCTTGCCAGGGATTTTGCCGGAAAATTCAGCAACTGGATCCTGCTTGATCTGGAGACAGAGGCAGATCGTTCCATTTTCCGTCCGGAAGCTACTGTTTCAGAGACCTTGAAGGCAATCAGTTTCCTCAAGGGAAAAGAACTCCGCGGCAACGGAACACTTATCGTACTCGATGAGATTGGCAAATGCCCGGAGGCGATCAGGTGGGCCGGGGAAATGGTGGACAAGGGGACGAGGGGACGAGGGGACGAGGGGACGAG
>CAZVNF010000038.1:0-11183 GCA_964628215.1 uncultured Draconibacterium sp. | reverse complement strand
AGGGGACGAGGGGACGAGGGGACGAGTGGACAAGGGGATGAGGGGACGAGGGGACCGTTTGTAGTGGCAGTTTCATCGGTAATGACCAAAGAACTGGAATGGCTGTTAAACCCCGAAGCCGGGAGGATGAGCAAGCATTATGTTTATCCTTTCTCTTTTGAAGAGTTTTTAATGGTTTTGGATGACCCTGCCTCGCTGGAAGCATTTCGGGAGGTTCCTGTTCCCTATTATGCGTATGAAAAACTGCTCACCAGTTTTCATTTATATGCGCTTATTGGCGGGATGCCTGAAATTACCGGGGAATATGCCGCCAACCGTCATATCTCAGGATTAAAAAATATCTACGGGAAGATCGAAGACAGGTTCATTCAAGTCATCAGTGACACCGTTGTTGGTTCGAAAAGCCTGGAACTCGCACAGGAAGTGGTCCAGAACACCTATCCGTATGCAGCTACAAGAATCAGCTTCAGTCATTTCGGAAATATCAACAAAGGCAGCCGGGAGATAAGCAAAGCTTTCAAAGCGCTTGAAAAGATCTTTTTTCTCCAGCTGATTCTCCCCGTAACCACCTCATCCTTACCACCTGTACCCGACACCTTCAAATCTCCCAGGCTTCACTTACTGGACACAGGGCTGGTCAACTATTTCTCCGGCATCCAGAAATCCCTCTTCCAGTCGCACGACATGAATGCCATTTTCGAAGGACAAATTGCCCGTCAGGTTGTGGGTCAGGAGATCCTTGCAACTGAAAAGAACGGGTACAGTCAGGGCGATGCCATGCATTTCTGGGTAAGAAACAAAGCCCAGTCCACTGCTGAGGTCGATTTCGTGATCCGGTACAACGACCATCTGATACCGGTGGTGGTAAAGGCAGGCGAACCCGGCCGGCTAAGGTCGCTGCACCAGTTTATAGATATGGCACCGCACCCCTATGCCGTGCGGCTCCATGCCGGAAAACTGGCAGTGCAGCAAACGCAAACCATCAGGGGTAAAAAATTCTACCTGCTCAACCTCCCGTATTTCCTGGCCGGAAAGATCAGGGAACACCTGAAGGGATTTATACGGCTGGCGGATGGGACGTGAAAGAAATAGCGAGGTAGCGAGGTAGCGAGGTAGCGAAATAGTGAAATGGCGAAATGGCGAAATAATATATACCTTTGCGGGGGTTTATAATGAATTAAAAATGTCTGTCAGTATTTCCAATATTACCAAAATATATGGCACCCAGAAAGCGCTGGATGCGGTTACACTTGACATAAAGGCCGGTGGAATTACCGGGCTGCTCGGCCCCAACGGTGCCGGTAAAAGCACCCTGATGAAGATACTGACCTGTTTTATACCACCTACTTCCGGGGACGCTTCTGTGTGCGGATTTGATGTACTTGAACAATCAATTGAAGTTAGAAAAAAAGTGGGATACCTTCCCGAAAACAACCCGCTCTATCTTGACCTTTACGTCAGGGAGTTTCTTGGATTCATTGCAGGTACTCATTCCCTGAAAGGAAATATCGCAGGCCGGGTGGCTGAAATGATCGAAATGACCGGGCTGCAGTCGGAACAGCATAAAAAGATCGGCGCACTTTCCAAGGGATACCGGCAAAGGGTCGGCCTTGCACAGGCCATGATCCATAATCCGGAGGTACTGATTCTTGATGAACCTACATCCGGTCTGGACCCCAACCAGTTGCTCGAAATCCGCAACCTCATCCTTGAAGTTGGCAAGACAAAAACGGTGATCATGTCCACCCACATCATGCAGGAAGTGGAAGCAGTATGCAACCGGGCTGTAATTATTCACAAAGGCTGCATTGTTGCCAATGATTCCACTCAGAACCTGCAGCATTTTGCCACCTCCAAAGCCATAATTAAAGTTGAATTCAACACACCTGTGAGAGGATCGTCTCTTAAAATCATCAGGGGCGTGCTGGAATGTTCAATTTCTGCAAATGCGGAAAAGCCTTCTCCGGTCAATGATCCGGAATCAAGAATTTGGCATGTCATCTCAGCACCCGGTACCGACATTCGTGCCGATGTGTTCAGGTTTGCAGTGGAAAACAACCTCACCGTACTGTCACTAAATCTTGAGGAACAAAAACTGGAAGAAGTTTTCCAGGAACTTACCCGATATTAATCGCAGAAGCACCTGCCTTCTAACTTTTTTTCACCAATCAGAAATTTTAGTATTTTTGCAGTCAGAAAAGTGGACAGATTTGATTGATTGCAACCACTGGAAAAAAATGCTAAAACAACTTTTCCTCCCGTCAATCGCAAATCGACCCCAATTTTCATATTATAATCCGTCATTCATAATTCGTAATTCGTAATTCTTTTTTTATGGGATATTTATTTACATCGGAGTCCGTATCGGAAGGGCATCCGGATAAAGTTGCCGACCAGATTTCAGATGCATTGCTTGATGAGTTCATGAAATGGGATCCTGAATCGAAAGTAGCTTGTGAAACATTTGTCACAACCGGGCTTGTTGTCTGTGGTGGCGAAGTTAGAACCCAGGGATGGGTGGATGTTCAGGAAACGGCCCGCCGTGTGATCCGCCAGATCGGATATACAAAAGCCGAATATCGTTTCGATTGTGATTCATGTGGTGTAATCTCTACCATTCATGAGCAATCGGCAGACATTAACCAGGGTGTGGTCAGGGAAAAGAAGGAAGACCAGGGTGCGGGAGATCAGGGGATGATGTTCGGTTATGCCTGCAACGAAATGGAGAACCTGATGCCGATGTCCATTGAACTTGCCCATATATTCCTCCAGGAACTGGCGGAAATAAGGCGCGAAGGCAAGCAAATGAAATATCTTCGTCCCGACAGCAAATCACAGGTTACCATGGAATATGATGACCAGGGGAAACCGGTGCGCATCGATACCATCGTGGTAAGTACACAACACGATGATTTTATCCAGCCTGCCGCTGACAATGTCAAAGCAGAGAAGGCCGCTGAAAAGGCCATGCAGGACAAAATCAGGGAGGATGTTCAGAAAATATTGATACCCAGGGTTAAAAAAACCTTACCTGCAAGGATCCAGAAACTGTTCCAGGGTGATTTTAAATTGCATGTGAACCCAACGGGCAAGTTTGTAATTGGCGGACCCCACGGGGATACCGGACTTACCGGTCGTAAAATCATCGTAGACACCTATGGTGGTCACGGAGCGCATGGTGGTGGTGCTTTTTCAGGCAAGGATCCATCAAAAGTCGACAGGTCGGCAGCCTATGCTGCACGGCATATTGCCAAAAACATGGTGGCTGCGGGTGTTGCCGACCAGGTACTGATACAGGTTGCTTATGCCATCGGGGTAGCCCAGCCGGTAGGCCTTTATGTAAACACCTTCGGTACTGCGCGGGTAAAAGATAAAAAGGGAAACATCCTCCAGGATGGTGCGATTGCAGAAAAGATCAACAAAATCTTCGACATGCGCCCTTACTCCATCGTGGAACGGTTTGGTCTTAAGAACCCAATTTACCAGCCAACGGCATCCTATGGTCATTTCGGACGTGATCCGTTTACCAGCGAAGTAGAGGTTTTTTATCCGGTGAAAGGCTCCAAACCCAAAAAAGTCAATGGAAATGGTAAAGATGTATATACTAAAAAAGTTGATTTCTTTGCCTGGGAAAAGACCGATTATGTTGAAAAACTCAGGAAAGAATTTGGGATTTAATGGAAAATTAATTCATTTCATCCTTTTTGTCTGCCTTCTTTTCATGGCGCCGGTTGCTTTTGCGCAGATTGACATACAGCGCTATACCACAGCTACCGATACATTTTACTGGAAGCGATATATCCATATACCGAAACCGCCGAGGGTCAGCCTGAAGCGGTTTTCGGTTTCAGGAGCATCTAAAAAAGTGGACTCTTTTCTGGCACATAATCTCAGCCAGTTCCCGCAATTCATGAATGATTCAGGACCGGTTCCCGACACCAGGGAATTAAAAAAATGTCTTTATCCTGTCGATATCAATGCGGATAAGCTGGCCGATATGATTTTCAGCGGAACAATTGGCGGTGAGACGGAGATGGTGAGGATCTGGCTCAACAGGCGCGACACTTTTGAACTCATCTTTGAAGATTACCAGTACCTTTCCGGCTTCACTAAAACCGAAAACAAACTGGGGAGTATGCAAACCGGGGATACGGGGGATTCGGGTGATTACCTCTATTTTACGCGTGATTACCGGGTTGTGCAGGAGAAGGGGTTGCCTGAGTTTGTCAAGGGGAAGCAGGTTGTTGCGTACAAATACACGGAGGAGCCTGTAAAATACTATCCATCTGCGATTCCTTTCTCAGCCAGGGCAGATACCCTGCTGTTGCGTGCATCGGCAGCTATGCAGAATGAGCCATTCATCCCCTCTCTTGATTCTTTCGGGAACATTATCGCCAAATACCGTACAAAAATCAGGGGTATTGTGCTGGCATATAAATCAAATGCGAAAGGAAACGACTGGTTTTTTGTAGAGATTTCGCCTGCAGATGCTCCTTCGGCTTCAATTCTTTACGGAATTGATAAAATCCCCACATATATCCGCGGCTGGGTTTCAAGCCAATCTATTCAGCTGGAACCCCGGTAAACAGGCTAATGCTTTACGATCAGCTTTTGTGTCTGACGGATCTTGCCATCAACCAGCAGCGAGCAGAAATAAATTCCATCACTCAGATTGAATGTGCTGAACGTCACTTTCCCTGTTGAGGAGAGCAAAGGGTGCGTATATACTGATGCACCAAGCATATTTCTGACCAGGATTGAACCCTGTGCCCCACCGGGTAATGAATAGGCGCAGCTGACATCGCCGGAAGCTGGATTGGGATATATCCCGGACAACACTGCCTGGTGCGGCTGTGTTTCTTCCACTGCCAAAGGAAATGAGGTGTATTTTACGGTCACAGAGGCAGAATCATCAGTAAGCGCCCTGTCATAGAAAACCCAGCGAACAACGCTTTCACCAACTTTAAAGTGGTTAAACGCTGTTTGTGTATAATGACCTACAAATTCAGTATTTATTTGCCCGGGAGAAATGGCTTGTGCATAAGGTGAAATGTTTGTTGCTGCAGGATAGCAGTTGCCAGCCCAGCACATGGTAATTTCGGTAGAGTCGAGCATGATCAGTTCTACTTTCTTGCAGAAAACGCTGAGAGAATTACCAGAGGCATTCTTCACATTAAGATAGGTTATAAGTTCAACGCTATCCGGAGTACCCTGCTGAATAATTGTTGCATTCGGAGCAATCGGACCATTGATGTTTGACAGCGTAATGCTCTGTGCATAACCATAAATAGCCACTGCAGAGAGCAGGTAAACGGAAATTAACAGTTTTTTCATAAGGGTTTCCTTTTTTATTGTCAGCAATTATGCAGCAAAATTACAACAAATTTATTTGCGGAATGAATCTTGCCATAATATTTATTATATTTGTAATGGTCATAAATAACATACTAAACATGAAAAAATTATTACTGGTTATCTCATTATTCCTGATTGTTTATTCAGGTTTCAGCCAATCGCAGCGGCTGGTTATGCTTGAAGAGTTCACTTCTGCCACCTGTGGCCCCTGTGTAAGCAAGAACACACTTTTCCACACCTGGCAAACCCAGAATCCTGACAAATTCACCTCAATTTACTATCATGTGAACTGGCCTGCCGCCGGTGACCCCATGAACCTGGCGAATCCGACGGAAGTTGCTACAAGGGTGAGCTATTATATGAGCGCCTCCAACATGTACGTACCCTATTCGGTACTTGATGGCAATTATTACAACGGCAGTGCTGCAGGATGGAACATGACGAACATCACCAACCGCTATGCAGTTCCCTCCCCGTTTGAAATCCAGTTGCAGCACCAGGTATCAGCAGGTCAGGACACTGTATTCTCAACCATGCTTATTAAGTGCACACAGGATATAAACGCGAGTATGACCGCTCACAACGTGATCATTGAGAAATGGATTCACTTTAATTCTGCCCCATGCGCCAGCTCTAACGGGGAGAGGGACTTTTACAATGTGATGAAAAAAATGATCCCGGGTTCCGGGGGCACCACATTGCCATCATCCATGAATACAGGTGATTACGTATTGCTGGAAGGAGTCTGGAAGGCCGGTCTGGTATATGATTACACCCAGATTGCCTCGGTCGGATTTGTTCAGGACAAAGGCACCAAAGAGATTTACCAGACGGCAAACAGTTCATCAGGTCCTCTTGTCCTGCCTTACAATACTGACCTGCAGATACTTGATGTACCCAACCTGCTTCCAAAAACCTGTAAAAACGAACTTTCCCCCGCAGTCAGAATACGGAACAACGGGAACAGCACCATCACCAGCATGATCATTAATTACAAGATCAACGACGGATCGATGAACAGTTTTACCTGGAATGGCACCCTTGCCAGCATGCAGAAAGTTGTAGTCAACCTTCCTGTATATGCGTATAACATACAGGATCAGAATACGCTGACACTTTTCACCCACAGCCCGAACAATGCTACTGACCAATATCCCAAAAACGACACCCTGCAGGTTTATTTTGCCAAAGCTGCCGTTGCATCCAGCCAGGTCAAAGTGGCTTTAAGAACAGATAATGCACCGCAGGAAACAACATGGGAAATAAGGAACTCCCTGAATGTTGTTGTGGCCAGTGGCGGACCATTTGCAGAGCCAAACAAACTTTACCAGCAAACAGTCACCCTGACACAGGCCGATTGTTACTCCTTTATCATTACAGATACCGGTGGAAACGGGATTTGCTGTGCAAATGGCAATGGAGGATATGAAGTTTCTTCCAACGGCACTATTAAACAAGGTGGCGCATTCGGGTACAATGAATCGTGCGAATTCTGGATCGATGCCCCTGTTGCAGTCACTGAACACATAAACATTAACCCATTGCTGGTTTACCCTAACCCGTTTGACGGTTCTACGAAAGTGACGTTTAATTTAACCGGCAACTCCAATGTCGTGATTAATCTTTACAGTGCATTCGGGCAATTGGTCAGCACCCGCTCCCTGGGAACCATGAATGCAGGCAAACACGAAACAATGCTTGATGGACAGAGTTTAACTCCGGGAATTTACATTCTTCAACTGAATACCGGTTTGGCAGTTTATTCAAGAAAAGTTACGGTAGTAAGGTAAAACTAATCATTGTGTGGTATCCTGATCTCCAGGGCGCCAACTCCGTATTTAGCCATAGGGGCATCGAAGAACTCGATGCCCTTCTGGTTTTTAAGCAGCTCAATTAAATTACTGCGGAGAACCCCGTTCCCCACTCCATGAATAAAGACAACTTTCAGGAAATGATTGACCAGGGCGCTGTCGAAACATTTCAGAAAATGGTTTTTCTGAAATTCCAATATCTCCGATTTCTCCAGATTCGATGGATCATCAACCAGTTCATGAATATGCAGATCAACCACTGCTTCGCGGGGAGCCACCTGATAACGGCTTATCAGGGACATGGAACCGGGCACCGGTTTTTCTCCCGGATCAGGATTAAGTACTTTTTTATCTTCATCGAGGAAGTAATCGGTAAGAGAGAGCACTTTTACCACGATACCTTTCGCCTGGATGATTGTATTCGCACGATAATTCCCCTCTTTAAAAAACTTCTTCCCCTCCACCCTGAACTCAGAATTAAACGGGGGCAGCACAGCCAGGCATTGTTCCTTGTGAAAAAGGAATTGCATGCATCCTTCGGTCCAGTGTGTCAGCTGCTCACGGTTGATGGTAGCCAGCAAGAGTTTTGAGTCTGGAAAAATACTGCCGTAATCCACACCTGTGAAATGGCCCAGGGGAGTTTTGCTGAATATATTATACAAGATATCATACGAACTGTTGTTTACCAAAAAAACATCCAGTTGCCCTGTGATCAGCCATTTCTGATCGTGGGGCACAAATGCCAGGTAAATATCTTCCGATTTACGGTCTGCTGCAATCTGGGCCGGAAGTTGAACGATGCGGTCGTCCTCCTGTTCCCCGGCGTCACCCGGCTGATCTGGCAGTTCAATATTGTAATGTTCCTCAAAAAAGCGACCGGCGGAATCCTGTGAGTCGATTTTTATCAGTTCGCTGATCATCGTCGGGATCTCGAACCCGTCTTCAATCATGATACTTACCATGCGGCTGTCAATAACCTTAGCTACAATACCGCCACCTGAAGTATTCAGGAATTTTACTTTATCTCCAGCTTTGAGGGGGGTCATGGGGTTGAATTTGGTGAACGGGTAAAAAGTAAACGGGTAAACGGGTGGACGAGTGGACGAGTGGACATGTGGACGGGTGGACGGGTAAGTGGGTATGCCGGCAAAGGTACTTCAAATAATTGTTTCAATTGATAATACACAATGTCGATTCTATTAAATGTGAAATCTGAAATCTGAAATCTGAAATGTGAAAGAAAGTTCCACATGTCCACCCGTCTACATTTCCACCCGTCTACATGTCCACATGTCCACCCGTCCACCCGTCCACCCGTCCACCCGTCCACCCGTCCACCCGTCCACCCGCTTACCTATCACAAACAGCCGTAACCACCTTATTTTAAACCTTTAACCAGCTACTCCAAATATGATGAATTTTGAATATAAAAAAAAGTAGTAACTTGCGCCCAGTATTAACCAAAAAACAATGATTATGAGGAAAATTACTGTCCTGCTGTTGAGTCTTTGCCTGACAGCGCCTACTCTATTTGGCGGTGGTTACCAGGTACACCTGCACAACATGCGCAACATTGGCATGGGGCTTATCGGAACATCACTCAGTTACGATGCCAGTTCGCTTTTTTACAATCCGGGAGGAACGCCTTTCCTGGAAAAGAAATGGAATTTTTCCGGTGGGGTCAACCTGTTAATGTCACGGGTGACTTTTCAACCGTTGAATGGCAATGAGCAAGCCAACCTGGTTCATGAACTCAACACGCCACTTTATTTTTATGCTGCCTTTAAACCCACCAAAAACCTGAGTGTAGGTTTGGCAATCAACACCCCTTACGGAAATGGCCTTTCCTGGGGCGACACATGGAAGGGTCGTTATTTAATCCAGGATATTTCATTCAAGGTATTCACATTCCAGCCAACCGTATCATACAAGTTCGGAGAATTCCTGGGGATTGGCGCAGGTTTGGTATATGCTTACGGCGATGTTAACATGAATAAAGCGATTCCTCTTCAGGGCACTAACGGGGAAGATGGTAAATTAAATATCACAGGAACCACCAGCAACTTTGGTTTTAATGCCGGGGTAATGGTTCATCCTGTGAAAGGACTTAGTCTTGGATTGGACTATCGTTCAAAAATTGAAATGAAGGTAGAAGGCGGTACCGCCAATTTTACTGTACCTCCTTCAATGAGCACCAATTTCCCGAACAATAAAGTGGATGTCATGCTTCCTCTGCCTGCCAACCTCGACTTTGGAGTATCATATGAATTTGGAAAAAACAAGCAATGGATGGTTGGATTGAACCTGTGTTATGTATTCTGGAGCACCTATGATTCACTGGTTTTCAATTTTGAGACCACCACTCCGGCAATTGGACGTACGGCAAGCCCGGCATTGTATGAAGACAGGCTGGTTCCCCGTATCGGAGCACAGTATATCATGAATGATCTGTTTACCTTCAGAGTAGGCGGATATTTTGACCAGTCGCCGGTGCAGGACGATTATCTGAATCCCCAGACTCCAAGCCTCGACCAGATCGGCCTCACCTGCGGAGCATCCATTTACCCGCTGAAAGGGCTCAGTATTGATCTCTCCTTCCTATATATCACCGGTTCTGAGAGAAGTGGCACATTCAGCCCGGATAATTTTGCGGGAACTTACAAGAACGCGGTATTTATCCCCGGCATTGGACTGACCTATAATTTTTAACTACTTAACAACATGAACATTATGAAGAAATTACTAGTCATTATATTGTCACTGGCCCTCTTTACCGCCTGTGAGCCAAAGATTGATGAATTCAAGGTAGCACCGGGATCAGCCAACTTTACCACATTTGTTGCCGTTGGCAACTCCATGATGGCCGGTTATGCTGATGCAGCGCTCTACCATAGCGGACAAGTGAACTCCATTCCAAATATTCTTGCCGGACAGTTTCAGTTAGCCGGATCGGGAGCTTTCGTACAACCCGTTGTAAACAGTGAATTCGGTATCGAATTCGCCTATTTCAGGCCCAAACTGGTGCTTGGTTATGCCACAGACTGCAAAGGCGTTACCTCCCTGGCCCCGGTTGCCGCTGTTGGCACACGCGATCCCCTTGCACCGGTTGGATACCGCGTAAACAATCTCGCTATCCCCGGTGCAAAATCATTTCACCTCCTTTTTCCTGGTTATGCAGCGTTAAATCCCTACTACGGACGTTTTGCATCCGCAGCCAACAACATGGTAATACAGGAAATTGCCCCGCTTAACCCTACGTTCTTTGCAATGTGGCTGGGCGACAATGATGTTTTGGGATATGCTACTTCAGGTGGTGTGGGCGATACAATTACCAGCCCGGCATTCTTTCAGCAGGCAATGGGTGCTGTAGTCACAACACTCGTGGCGAATGGCGCCAAAGGGGTGATTGCAAACATCCCGGATGTGACGGCAATCCCGTTTTTCACCACCGTTCCTTACAATGGACTGGTACTGACCCAGGGACAGGCCGATTCTGTGAATATGGCCATGCAACTGTATCAGTTACCTTACGTGTACAAAGCAGGTCCGAATCCATTTTTCGTTGCAGACCCGACTTCCCCGCATCCGATGTTCAAAATACGCCAGATGCAGCCAGGCGAGCTGGTGTTGCTTTCGGTACCCCAGGATTCACTGAAATGCAGGGGGATGGGAATCATCAACCCTCAAACTTTCAGTCCCTATCCTATCCCAACCCAGTATGTGCTGACTGCTGATGAGATTGCCAACATCAAAACAGCAACAACAGCCTACAATCAGATCATTTCCGTACTTGCCGATGCCGACCATTTCAACCTTGCCCTCGTTGACATGAACACCAAACTCATGGATATGCAGAAAGGTATTGTTTGGGATGGTATTAAAATGAATACGAAATTCGTCACCGGCGGCGTGTTTTCACTCGACGGAGTTCATCTGAACCCCAGAGGCTGTGCCGTTGCATCAAACTATTTTATTGATGCTGTAAATTCAAAATACGGAAGCAGTATTCCTCAGGTG
>CAZVNF010000037.1:19900-25073 GCA_964628215.1 uncultured Draconibacterium sp. | reverse complement strand
ACGGCCATGCTCGGACTGCTGTTTTTCAGCCTTTTCGGATGGGTCGACCTTAACCTGGTGTACGTCAATCCTACCTTTCTGACCTCTGCCATCGTGGGCGGACTGATCATGGGCGCCGGGTTTATCATGGGCGGTTTTTGCCCGGGCACCAGTTTTTGCGGTGCTGCCATTGGCAAGATCGATGCCATGATATTTATCGTTGGATTACTTATAGGGGTATATATCTTCGCTTTTGGCTACCCGATGTTTGAAACTCTTTACAAATCAGGGGCTATCGGATCACCAAAAATGTCAACCATGCTGGGTCTGACCGATGGTGTATTTGCTTTTATTCTTGTATTAGCTGCCGTCGGCATGTTTTATTTGTCGGAATGGATAGAAAAAAAATTTAAAACAACCTTATGAAACCGCTGCATTATCTCACTTTCGTCCTGTTAATCCTGGCACTCATCATCGCCCTGGTGCCCCAGAATACTACCCGTCCCTATAAATTAACGGCGGAACAGCTGCTTGCCGAAATTCGCACCGGAACGCAATTCATCAGTCCGGATGAGGTGGCAGATAAAATTGTCCAGAAAGATCCGTCCATCCAGTTGATCGATGTCAGAAATCCGCGTGAATTTGACATGTTCAGCCTTCCCGGTGCAATCAATGTTCCCCTTCAGGATATACTTTCTGAAGGAAATATTGACCTGCTTAACCAGGGAACAAAAATGAACATCTTTTATTCCAATGGATCTACAGAGGCAAATGAAGCCTGGCTGCTCACCCGGCAACTCGGTTACCAAAACAACTATGTGCTGCAGGGAGGCCTCAATTACTGGATGGAAACGATCCTGAATCCCTTGAAGCCGGGAAGTATTGCATCAAACGATGAAATTGCACGGTATGATTTCAGGAAAGCTGCCTCTATGGCCCTCGGGGGAGGGGATGTTTCGTCTATCGCACCTGTCTCCCCGAATTCAGCTACAACTCCCAAGCCAGGCGTGGTACCCGTAAAGAAAAAGAAGAAAGCATCCGGAGGGTGCTGATACGCAAACGATTTAATTCAGCAAATCTCTCTTCTCATTCATATTCCTGAAAAGAAAGTTAATTTCTTCTGATTTCATATTATCCAATGTGATAAACCTGTGCGCAACCAGCCCTGGCAAATCAAGTAAACTCAACTTACCTGCAGCAACATTGCTTTCGATGACCGGAAGCAGGTCGCGGTGATAAAATCCGCACAAGGGTTCAATAAAATCCTGGTGATATGGTAAAACCAGCTTCAGTCCGGGGGCAATTGCAGAGAGTAACCTGTTAACCAACTCCGCCGTTACATTCGGCATGTCGCAGGTAAGAACAAGGTTCCAGTCGGTCCGGCTGCAGGTTAACCCGGCATGGATCCCCGAAAGCGGGGCACGAACCTTCACAATATCATTGACCACCCGGTAGCCAAGGGCATCAAGATCATGGTTGTTCACGCTAAGCAGGATGTCATTGGAAAACATGCCTGCCAGCTCAATCGCATAGCTGACCAGCGGCTTTCCGAGGTAGGGAATCAGCGCCTTATTGGTCCCCATGCGCGAACTTTGTCCGCCGGCAAGGATGATCGTGGTGAAATTCAATTATAACCCTTTAATTACTCCCTCAAGAATGCCGGTTACTTCAGTGGCCAATCCTTCAAGTGCAGGGTTTGGAATGGCCATCATGGAAGCCATTGGATTAACAGCGGAAACTTCGGTTTTTCCGTTTCCTTTATCAATCACCAATACATTACAGGGAAGCATGGTCCCGATCTTTTCTTCGGTCTGAAGGGCCTTGTAGGCAAACCCCGGATTACACATTCCAAGGATCTTGTAACTCTGAATCTCCACTCCCAGTTTTTCGTTTAGTTTCTGGCGCATGTCAATTTCGGAGATCATGCCAAACCCCTTTTCCTTCAAAGCGCTGAGTGCCCTTGATTCAGCCTCTTCAAAGCTGCAATCCAGGATCGTGCTGAAATAGTATTCCATTATTATTTATATTTAAGCATGTTTAATTTATTCAGAAGGAAATCTTTTGATTTCACTCCAACCACCCGGTCCACCTCTTTCCCGTTTTTGAAAATCAGCAAGGTCGGGATGTTCCTTACCGAATGTTTCTGTGCAATCGACTGGTACTCTTCAATGTTCACTTTGCAGATGGTCACATTGTCGCCTACCTCACCGGCAAGTTCATTGAGAACCGGCACCATCATCTTGCATGGCATACACCAGGAGGCCCAGAAATCAACCAGCGAAACCCCTTTGCCAATCTGCTGGCTGAAGGTTTTATCCGTAAGATTTTTAATTTGCGGATTATCTGGTCCCACCGGGGTGTTTTTCATCTTACGGTAAGTAAAAAACATATATCCGCCCATCAGGGCCAGCACCCCTAAGATAATGAGTGTGGTTGTCATGGGTTTATCCGGATTTCGTAAGTTACTTCCATTGATTTTTTATATACAAACGAAACGCCGCAGTAACGGTCCTGTGAAAGTTCCACTGCTTTTTTCAATTGCTCCATCTGCAGGTTATCCCCGGTGAAATCATAAATGACGTGCATTTTAAAGTAATGTTTGGGATGTTCTTCCGTCACATCGGCTTCCACACGGATGTCCAACCCGGTAAATTCAACCCGCATCTTCTTCAGGATCGACACCACATCCATCCCGCTGCACCCGGCAAGGGCCGCCAGCATCAGTTCCTTCGGCCGCGAGCCTTTATCTTCTCCACCCACTGCTGCAACTGCATCCATCATCACATGATGCCCGCTAACATTGGCATCAAATAACATGTTCCCTTTCCAGGAAGTATCCACTGTATGTTTCATCGTTGGAATTATTATTTTGCTTTTAAGGTAATTACTACTGATTAAATGCTTTTAACGAGCTCTTTTTTTGCTGTCAAAAGAAATACAGGGTATTCCCTGGTTGCTCCTGCTCCTGTTGCTTTATGAATAACAAAACACTGCCTGCTGGTGATATTTTCAAATCCGGCCTCTTCCATGCGCAATGAGAGGTCGTCCGGGTTAAATCCATGATGTACATCCACCCCCGGATCGTGAAATGAGCCATCTTCAGCATAAAGGTCAGCGACAGCCACGTATCCCCCGGGGTGCAGCATATGATTGAACTTTTCAAGAATTGCATTCACGTCTTTGATGTGATGCAACACCATCTGAGTGAAGATAATGTCGAAGGGCTCTCCTGTATATCCCGACTGCTCAAGATCAAAAAAAATGGTCTTTATTTTTCCTTTATCCCCGTCCGCCAGTTTGGCCTCAGCCATCTTAAGCATCTCGGATGAGGTATCCATCAGGGTGATTTCTGCAAACGAATCTTTCACAAAAAAGCTAAGCAGCCCGGTTCCGGCACCGAATTCCAGGGCTTTCATGGAAGGTGTTACCGGAATGTTGTCCAACATCTCCCGGGCAACAGCCTTTGTGCGCTCAAGGTGCATCTGGTTCTGGTCCCATTGCTTTGCTTTATCGTCAAATTCATTCATTGCGGTCAGTATTAATTTAGGTTATTCAATAACCAGCTTTTTGACAACAGATGCGGTATCCGTTTTCATTCTCAGCAGGTAAACACCTTTGGGATATCCCGACAAATCAAATTGCTCCTGGCCGTTTCCGGAAGCGGGGATTGCCCGTTGAACAAGCGTTTTGCCCGTAATATCCATAATGGTTACAGCAGCATCCTGGCCGTCAGTTCCGGCAACCTTTATCCGGAAATGCCCGGTAGAAGGGTTTGGCGAAACAGTCATGGTTGTCTCCGCGTTCCTGAATTCTTCCATGCCGATGGGTGCGTCGAAATGGATTACACGGGAATCTGTTGCCGGGGCTGCACAGGGAGACTGGGCTTCAGCGGTAAGGGTTAATGTAACCATTCCACCGCTTTTATCAGCCGCACTGGGTAAATAACTGCCTGTCAATGCGCTGGCAGCGCTGAAAGTTCCTGTTCCGGAGGCAGACCACAGGATTGAAGAATAATTTGTGGCGGAACCACTCAGGGGCACTTGTGTAACGATGTACGCACAGGTGGTGTCATTGCCTGCTGCGGATGTTGCAGGTTGGTTGACAGTTACGCTGGTGGATGCTTCGGCAGACAAACTCCCGTCAGAAACACTGGCAAAATACTGGGTTGAAACAGAAGGAGTAACCACCGGATTTTGCAGAGCCGAGGTGAATCCGGCCGGAACGGAAGTCCATGAATAGGTATACGTGCCACTCCCGCCTTCTGCAACTACATTTAGCTGGGAACTTTGCCCGGCACAAACAACAGAAGGTGTTGCCGAGGATATTGCCGACAATGGAAGTACTGAATTCTCGCTTACGACCAGTGTTGACAGTTTGGTAATCGATTTTCCGACTGTAAATGCCCCGTAAAAGGTAACTGTTCCGGTTCCGGCAGCGGGAGCAGTCCAGGTGAAATTCCAGATCACTGTACTTGAAGTACTTCCGGAAGAGGTTTGGGTTACATATTTGGTCCCTCCTACCAGTTTGTTGCCTGCACCGGGTGCAAGTACGCCCAGCTGCAGTCCTGAAGCATCCTGAGGAGAGACTTCAAAACCCTTCTTTCCGGTGCCGCTAACTGTGACCGTCATGGCATAGGCGGTTCCTGCAACATATCCCGATGCAGGAATGTTGGAAGTAATCCAGCCCGTAACTGTGGCGGCAGAGCCATTGTGACAGCTTACACAATGCTGGCCATCGCCCGGTGAACCGGTATATCCGGCAGGGGACCCTGAAGGATAAGCAAATACACTGATACTTATTACGATGGAGACAAATGCAGAGGCAAGTATCCTGGAAATAAAACGGAATGATTGGTTTTTCATGTTTGGTTTAATTTGATTGTTAGATTTAACTTCTTCAAAGTAATAAACCATAAAATTACAGTATAGTTCCTTGCCCCTGGCCATTTATAAAAGCCCCAATCCTATATTCATGATATATATATGTGATATGCTGCATATCTGCTATACTATAATTGCTCTTTTTTAGATCAGTTCTAAATTTCAACATGCTCACCGGTGTTCATCCCCTGTGACCATTTTACAGGTCAGCAGGATTTGCTGCATGGACTGTTCACCACAAAAAAGCCCATGAATCCGCCCATGAGTGTGCTCAAATATGGACTACTGGTAATGGCACAGGTTCCCGACGAACA
>CAZVNF010000037.1:0-19800 GCA_964628215.1 uncultured Draconibacterium sp. | reverse complement strand
CTGTGTAAACTGGGGTTTACAGACAAAGTCAAAAATATCATTTTTAAAGAAAAACAGAAGCCGGCAAAATAAAATAACCCGGATTCATCTCAGAAAGCCTGCCCGATTGAAAAGCAGGTACAATCCAAGGCCAAGCACGGTACCAAGGATCATCCCTGCAAGAACATCTGTAGGGTAATGCACGCCTAGCGCCATTCTTGAATAAGCAACCAGAAATGCCCACAGGTAAACAGGGATTATTATCCTTTTTCTTGAAAAAAGAAAGGATATGGAAGCCGCCATGGCAAAGGCTTCCAGGGTATGTCCGGAAGGGAAGGAAGAGTCGCCGCCCGATGATAATTTCTCAATATAGGGATAGGTGTCGAACGGACGATCCCGGTCAATTAGTCCTTTCAGACCCTGGCTTACTCCAAGTACCAGTATCAAAACCGCCACGATCATCAGAAACTGACCACGAAGTGTTTTCGATTTCTTCACAATTGCAAGAACAAGTATCAGCAGTGCCATTGAAATGCTCACAATGGTTGTGGTGTCTGAAATAAACTGTAAAACCGGAACGGAATGAGGAATTACGTGCTGGTGTAACCAGGTTAGAAGGGCGATATCATAGGATACAAAAGACAATCGGGGTAAGATTAATTTGTACTTATTGAAAAAACATTCCATCCGTTTTCCTTCGCCATCTGCATGGCCGGCTGGTTTTGCATGATGGCCCCACCCCAGTAATTGTGGTCGTACACATGGGGATTTTCAAACCACTGTTCAATGTTCATGCACAGGCTGAAAGATACGGTATCTCCATCTGCGAGATGAAACGAAGACCCCGGCAGACTGACAGTAAAATAATTTTGTACAAACGCATAAATCGAATCAACATTGTATCCGGTACCTTTATACAATTGCCCGATGCCCAGGTGAAAGTTAAAAGGCATCAGCGTTCCGGTGGTATCCTTCCATTTTCCGTTCATCATCATATAGTGGTATCCTCCGCCAAGCACTTCAGGCCACCCCATGATCACTTCCGGGGGATTCACATACATGTATGATTTGTTTTTTTTCTCAGTAATTCCAAAAATAAATGTAATGGAATCATACGTCCCCGCAGGGATCTTATCGGGAAACCTGAGGTTTTTAGTCTCCGGTATACGCTCATCAAGATAGAAAATATCCTTCCATTCGCTAATCATGCTGCGTGTACCATCGTTCCGGTAAAAGGTAATGCCGGAAATAAAATACATCAAATCAGTGACCATATACGGGTTGTTTGCTGCATTGGTATACATCAGTTCATTTAATTTTAACTGCTGGTTGTTACACCGGTGATCCACTGAAAATGAAATAGTTCCATATGGAATAGCGGGAGATGGTGCATCCTCCTTTTTGCAAGAGGAAACCACAACCGGGATTACCGGCAAAAAGAGAAGAATAATCCGGAAAAAAAACAACCTGTGCATGAACCAGTCACTTACTTTGCAAAGTTAACAAGTAAAGCAACCGGAAAAAATATTTTCCGGACATGTAACCAGATGTCGGAGAATTTGCTAATTTTCCGGTCTGAATCAACACATTAACCATTAAACATTCACAAACATGACAAAAGCCGAAATCGTAATCGAAATTATCAACAAAACCGGTCTTGAAAAAGTTGTCGTACAGGGAACTGTTGAGGCATTTATGGAAACCATGAAACAATCAATGGTCAAAGGCGAGAACATTTACCTCAGGGGTTTTGGAACCTTTCTACTGAAAAAAAGGGCTGCAAAAACTGGAAGAAACATTACCAAAAACACCTCTGTCAAGATTCCCGCTCACATGATTCCGGCCTTCAAACCTTCAAAAGAGTTTGTTGAGGATGTAAAGAAAAAAGTGAAAGTCAGGTAACCCGGAGGGATTCATTTTTTGGCATGTTTGGAACTGATCACCTCAAACCCAATCCGGATAGTCTCCCCATTCTGGTCAACCAGGGTAAGCCTGTGCCTTCCCTGTTCAGGTGAAAAAGCCATCTGGTGAACCTGAATCGTGGTGCCGATGAACTGATCATCGAGGTGCCAGTAAACCAGCATCCCCGCATTACGGTGGGCAACTTTAAACACAGTACTTCCTGGTTTTCCGTCCAGATCGACCGGGATATAGATTTTGCTGTTGTTTTTCGGATAGATGATGTCCATGTTCCTCCGGTCACTATTCCCGGGGCAATCAGAACGAAATGGAGGCAATGTTTTGTAAAACGGATTCTTATTCCGATAATACCACTCCTGAACGGGAGGAAGTACAAACCATGATACATGCTGCATATTCTCCGGCGATTCGCATCCTGAATTTACCTGCCACTGACCGGTTCTGTCAAGATGAATAAGCTGATGAAACGGACACGGCAATGTCCGGGCACCCGGTTTCTGAATCCATAGGGTATCGGCAAACTCACAGATTGAGGAAGCCCTGTATCCGCTGTAACGACATACCGGAACCTGTATCATCGCCTTTTCCGGCATTTTAAACCAGGTGGATGGTGGCAGGGTTTTAAATATATCGAACAGGATGGGAGCAGCCACGCCAATACCGGTCAGCCCCGGCCTGCCTTCTCCCGAAGCATTTCCAACCCAAACCGCAACGATGAATTCAGGGGTGACCCCGATCGACCAGGCATCGCGGTTTCCAAAACTGGTACCGGTTTTCCATGCAATTTTATGGGACGATGAGAACTGCTGCCATTGCAGTTCGGCATCCGGACGCGAAACCTCCACCATGGCCTCGAAAGTCAGCCAAATCGAACCTGCATCAAACCAGGATGACTGGTTGCGGAAAGATTTCTTTTCCCGTTCAATACCAGCCCTGTAATAAGGGGGATGAAAATCGGCCTTGTCATATGTCGCTCCGCAATCATTATATTGTTTCAGGGTACGCGCCATCGATCCATAAACTCCTGCCAAATCCCACAGGTTGGCCTCCGCTCCCCCAAGTATGAGCGACAAACCATAATGGCCCGCCGGTTTTGACAGGGTTGTGATGCCTGTATTTCGCAGAAGGGCATAAAATGCATCATAGCTATAAGTCTGAAGCATCTTCACTGCCGGGATATTCAACGACCGCGAAAGGGCCATTTTTGCCGGCACCGCCCCGTCGTATGTAAGATTGTAATTTTCGGGGATAAAGCCACCTATCTGCATCGGTATATCAGGAACCAGGGTGTTGGGCAGTAATAGTCCGTCATTCAGCATGGCTGCATAGAGAAATGGCTTGAGTATACTGCCGGTGCTGCGCGGAGCCATGATGATATCCACGTTGTTTCCATGTTCCCGGGATGAGGTTGCAGTAATGTTTCCGGAATAGGCCAAAACATTGCCTGTATTCACATCAAGAACCAGGGCTGCAGCATTGTGTATTTCATTGGATTTTAGCTGGGTGCTGTGAATTTCCAGGATGTCGTTTACCCTTTTTTGCAGGGAGATTTCAAGGGTGGTGTTCACACGTGTTCCCTTGTTTCCATCCCTGATGGCCCTGTTTAGCAGGTGAGGAGCCCAATGCGGCAGTGCGAACGGTTTTTCAGGCAAGCTCTCACTCTTCGCGAGGTCGCAGGTGGTGGCATCTATTACACCCTGTTCGAGTAAAAGGTCAAGAAGACGGTTGCGCCGGGACAATAGCACACCCGGATTGCGGCCGGGATAGATCAGTCCAGGACTATTGGGCAGCACTGCCAGGGTTGCTGCTTCTGCCCAGGATAGTTTTGATGCATCGGTGCCAAAATATCGCCAGGCTGCCGCATCCAGCCCCACCACATTGCCGCCAAACGGTGCATGTGAGGCATACAGCCGCAGGATGTCCTTCTTGCTGTGGGTAAATTCAAGACGGAAGGCCAGGAATAGTTCTTTGAATTTTTCAGGATAGGTACGCTGCTTGTTTTTCCTCACCAGGCGGATCAACTGCATGCTGATTGTGCTCCCGCCACTGATAATTCTCTTGTGTTTAAAGTTGAGATAAGCCGCCCGGAATAATGCAATCGGATTAAAACCAGGATGATAACGAAAGTACCGGTCTTCATAATGGAGAATTGCCTGCCTGAATTTGTCAGGCACCTCTTCGCTTTCCGGAAAACGCCATTGCTGATCCGTTGAAATTTTTGCGCCAAGCAGGTTTCCGTCACGATCGAGTAAAACGGTTGACAGCGGATCATTAAACAGCGGGCGTGGCAAGGCAAACCAGAACAGTACGGTAAGCAACAGCAGAATGAAGAATATAAGGTACCGTCGTATCCTGGCAGTTTTCAAACCCCGGATAATCCTTGATTCTCCTGCCATTTCCCGCCCCGTTATTTCGTTGCAGGAACCACTTCAACCCAGCCCCCCGGCACCCGTGCACTGATGGTATTATCGTACATGGCTTCACAACTCGTGGCCGGCAGGTAAAACCGGCCCAGGTAGGTAGCCATCAGCATCACCCTGAAGGTTTTGGATTTACCGGGTTCGAGATCAAAAAAAGTATTGACCCGGTCATCCCGCACATCCTGGTATGTGAATTCAGAGGCTGTGGTATTAGATTGAGCAAGATCGCTGCTACGGGCATTGATCACTTCCCATCCCGATGGAAACACCTGAGATAAGGCAAGTTGCTGGTATAACCCGCGCAACCCGGGATTGGTAATGGTGACTTCAGCCACAAAGTTCGTTCCCTGCGCAAGCAACCGGGGATTGATTGTCTCGCCTGTCGGGGATTTAAACGCCATGGAAATCTTCAGACTGCTGGCAGCATAAGTGGAATCTCCATGCGCAGGAATCCCGGTGAGGATAAGCCGGGCAAATATTATGCTCTTTCCCTGGTTGGCAACCTGCATGATCCCTTTTTTACCAGGAGAAACCTCAATTTTACGGGTCACCAGGGGTTTTGCCGCCTCGATCGAAACCGTGGGATCGGAATTCATCCGGAGTGAAGCACGGATACCTCCGGATTTAGTACTCCCTGAGTACTTTGCAATAGCCAGCAAGGCATAGGCAGTGGATTGTGTGCTGTACCATTCATACTTGCACATCGAAGCGGAGATCTCGTTCACAAGGGGCGCAGCCCTGGTTTTCATATCCATGAGGCTCAGGGCTTCCACGATCATGGCCTTATCCCGGATGTCGGAACCAAAGGACCATGAAAGTTCACGGTAAGGCTTGATTTGGGTGGTGATATTATTGACAAGTTGCATGGCCACCTCCCGCTTCCCGGCAAGCTGGTAGGCAGCAGCAAGACGCCACCGGGCTGCAACAGACAGACCTCTGAATTCCAGGAGTTTGTTCATGGCTCCCAGTTCGGGGGCCTTGGCCAGGGCCAGGGTGTACAATCGATAGGCCTGTATCAGATCGTCGTTGTAGTAATCGGCATTGGCGGTCCATGAAACCGCTTTCTGGCGCTGAAACTCCTTCCATGACGAAATGAGGTTTACCGGCAGTGTATAACCCTGTTGCTCGGCTTCCAGCATAAAATGACCGGCATAATTGGTACCCCAGTCATCGGCATAGGGTAGTCCTGGCCAATATGCCAGTCCGCCGTTCGACAGCTGAAAGGACTTCAGGCGCTGAATGGCTGCCCGGATATTTTGTTCGGTCTCGCTTTTTTCAGCTGCAGTAAGGTCAAGCAGCCCCGAAAGGTACAGTTGCGGAAAAGCAGATGAAACGGTTTGTTCAATACATCCATACGGATAATGGAGAAGATAAGAAAGCCTTTTTTCCAGGTTAAGCGGCGGGATGGAAGAAATTTCAAGGGTTCCCCGGTTTGTCCCGGCAATTCCCGGGGCGTGGAATTCGGTTGTCCAGGTTCCGCCGGGCTGTATGGCCTTTTCAAGTACATCAGTGACCGGTGAATTTGGATTGCGCACAGCGATCTCAATGCTGTGTTCCGCTTTCAGGTTTCCACTGACAGCAACTATTTTCACTTTCCCGATTCCCACAACCTGTTCAACTGTAAGGTCGAAGGTGGTAAGCTGATCGCCGGTGCCGGTAAACGAAAGTTGCCGGGTATTTCCACCGGTTACGGAGAAAAGTTCGTTGACAATGAGTTCGACTTTCACATTTTTGATGGATTTGTCCATGGCAAAAACGCTCACCGGAAGTTTAACCGTTTCTCCGGGGCCAACCACCCTTGGGAGGGTTGCGAGTACCATCAACGGTTTCTTCACAGGAACGGTCTTCTCTTCCTTACCATAGGCCCCGTCCTGCCCGGCTACGACCATCACCCTAACCGAACCAATGTACTCGGGCATGATGAACGAATGGGCTCTGCTCTGCCCCTTTTTCAATTCGAAAGGGCCGAGAAATTTAACCATTGGCTTGAACCTGTTGGCTTTCAGCCCGTTTTTATTCAAAGCATCCTGATCTCCCCCGATGCTGAGGATACGCTGCAACTCCCCGCTGAAGGCACCCATTACCTGGTCAAACAGGTCCCAGGTTTTTACCCCGAGGGCTTCCCTGGCATAAAAGACATTCCAGGGATCGGGCGTTTTAAAACGGGTGAGATCGAGCAACCCGTCATCGACCATGGCCAGTGTATAAGTCATGGCTTTTCCGGTGTTCTCTTTTACGGTGATGGAAACCTCTTTACCGGGTTCCAGTTCATTTCGCATGCTGATCACCGGTTTCAGGTGGGTGTTCGTGTTTTCAACAGGCACAGGAATAACCCCGTACAGCCTGATTGGCAGGTCGTTCCTGGTTTGTGCATGTGGCTGGATGAGGGTCACACAGGCAAAGCAGTTGGGCGACATGGCTTCGGTGGCATCAAAAGTGATGTCCGTTGAACCCTTGGTGGTAGGTACCCAGAATGATTTCAACACCCTGGTTCCGGTTTCGATGGTAACCAGCGCCCTGCCATCAGGGGAAGCCGGCAGGGTCAGCCTGACCTTGTCTCCGACTTTGTACTGATTTTTATCTGTGGTTAAGGTAAGCATTGCGGCCGCCTGTTTTTCACCTCCGGGCATCCTGAAATACCCGGGCCAGTCAACATACACTACCTTTCCGGCCGCATGGCCCGAAGTTTTGTCGGTAACTTTGATGAGGTAACGCCCCCAGTTATTGTATTCTGCCTGGAATGGGTATATGGCCCTGCCATTCACCGTTTTGATGGTCACAGAATCAGAAGGCCTGAGGTAGGAGGTGGAGATATAATCCGCCGACCCTTCGTCAGAATCATCCCACCACCAGCGCCATTCCAGCTTGAAAACTTCCACTTTCAGCCTGTTTGAAGGAATTAACACACCTTGTGCATCTACATTAAGCAGACTGATATCGTATGTTTTATCGGTATACAATACCCGGTCGCCCCCACTGCCTTTTGGTACACTTACCCCAGCATAGGATGTGAAAGGGTAATAGGGTATGGTAAACCGGTCGACACTGAAATCTCCGCCGTCTTCAAAAACCATGGTTTCGAAACTCGCTTTGAGTGCACCCGGTGCAATGTTGGTTACCTGGATCTTAGGGGTTATCAGGGCGCGTCCGCTGGCATCGAGTTTCCCGTCAAATACGGTGATGTTTTCCGCTGCAAAACCCGCCGTGGGATTGTCAAAAACATAGCCCGGAAAGTTCTTGAATGCCGTCACCGATTTCGACAGGGTCAGCATTACTTTGGCTTTCAGGTTTCTGGCAGTAGACCCGGTGAGCCAGGTTGCTTCGAGCATGGCTGAAGGAACTTTGTCTTTTACCAGGCGTTCTGTCTTGAAATCGAAAATGATCTTAAGCCGGTTTGGCTTTACCGTTTCTATTTTCAGTGTTTTCTGGAATTCAACACCCCCCACATTTACCCTGGCGAGCCAGTTCCCGGTAGGCGCATCAACGGATGTGGCCGTGCTGAAATTGTAAAACCCATTCACAGAAATTGTCCTTACCAGCCGGTTGATCATCTGGCCGGCCGGGTTGAACAGCGACAGGGTTACCGGATGATGACTTGGAAGCTGGCGTGTTTTATCTTCGAGAACAAATGTCAGGTAAATCGAATCACCAGGCCGCCAAACACCCCGTTCTCCATAAATAAAGCCTTTAAGCCCTTTTTGCACAGGTTCACCACTCACATCGAACATACTGAGTGACAGTGTGCTCCCTTCAGCAAGCTTCAGATAGCCGGTTTGAGATCCACTGCGGGCCACCACGAAATATGGCCGTTTTTTCAGTAAAAGCGTGGTCATCCCTTCACCATCTGTACTCGCTTTGCCCAGGCTCTGTAACTGAAAATTGAAAAATTCGACTAAAACACCGGAGAGCGGTTTTGCGGTTACCAGGTCGGTGATAAAAACATGGTAATTGCCATCACTACCTGTCTTTGCAATCATTCCAAGGTCGGAAGCCAATACATTCCGGCTCACCGATTTGTTAAAATAGTAGGATGGGGTGCATGGATTGTCGCGATCCTGCCAGTTATAATGTTGCCATCCTCCATCACGGTAATCGTTCACCTCATAGCTGCTGTAAAAATCCCAGTTCTGGTCATTTTCCTTTTCCGGGTCATTGTCAATGACCATATCGTTGGATGCCTGTTCGAGCGTATCAGATCCTGCGCAGGGATAGGTTGAATAGGCTTTCCTGAAGTGAAGAATAACGGAATAGATCGCCCCCGGTTCTGTTTGCATAAGTGCTGACAGGTCGATGGAAAAGCGGTTCCATTTGCTGTAATCGGTCACGCCGGTGAGGGGAATGGTCTTTTTCAGTACCACCCTTCCAACCCTTGCGAGCTGGGAGTTGTCGTTCAGATCATTGGCCTGTAAAAACTGGAGTATATTGCTTGCATATATCCGTACAACTTTAATGTCCACGGCGTTCAGGTTTACCGCTTCAAACGGGAGCAGCATGCCATTGGAGCTTGGGAGGATCACGCCATCCCCGGTAAAACGTACGTTGGGTTTGGTATTATCAATTTCAATCTGCTCAACCACCCTTTTACCCAGGATCACCTGGTTGATGTTTCTGATGGAAGGTTCAAGGGTCAGGCTCACTTTTATATCCTTTGTCTCCGAAGGATATATCCAGAGCAGGTTGTCTTCAATTGTGTACCGGAAATTGTCAAACCTCCCCACTTTGAAAAGACCATCAAGATTCTGATCCGCCTTCAGCGGATCGGAGAACTGAACCCGTATGCATTGCTCTGTATTCGGCACACTGCGCGCAGAAATAACTTTAAACGTACCCAGTGCCGGAATTTCCACGGCCATGCTCCCTTCGGTTTTCGAATCAACAGGCGATCCATCCCAGGTGAGTTTTACTTCAGAGGCCGTTCCTCCCCGGGAAATCGAATCGACCTGGAACTGGTGCAGCCGTTTCTTTTGATCGTGTGTCCACACAACAGGAAGGTTTTTGCTGCCCTGGCTGGCAGAAAGGATTTTCTCCACCTGCTGGTCATCTGCCACATCCGAGGTTTGCAGAATTCCGTTGAGGTGCTCCTTTGAAAGGTTGCTATGGGAATAAGCTTTATGGTTTTCAACCTCAACCGACAGTTCCTGGGCCATGGTACGGAACTGAAAAACCATGGTTTTCATGGAATCCGGAACGGTAAGGATCTTTGAGAGGTGAAAATCAACCGTGAACACCTGGTCAGGGGGCAGTTTTTCGTCAGGTAAAAACTCAAGGGTACGGCTGTCACTCCAAAAGGTTTTTCCCTTGATTCCCGGGCTGAAGGTAAAATAGTTTGATGTCAGGGGTGAATTAAGGGAAGCCGTATCGGCAAAATCTTCCGTAAGCCTTACTTTGACAGATGTTCGGGTCGAAACGGTACCTGCAGTGAATGCCTGCACATATTCCCTGAAGGCAGGACTAACCCTGGTGAGGGCGGGTCGTGCTTTACCAAGATGGGCTAAAACAAGCGTGGCACCGCAGAATGCTACGATGCCAGCTAAAATAACATAGAAGTAGATTTTCTTCATAACGGGAAGTTTGAAGTAATCTACGAATTTAGGAAAAAAACAACTGGGTCTTAAAATCTTTTCTTGAAACCGCCGCTGCCACCGCTGCCACCGCTACCGCCTCTGTCGCGGCTGCCGCTGTCCCTGTTTCCACCGCCGCTGTATCCGCCGCCGCCGCTGCCGCCGCGTGAACCGCCGCCGCCGTAGCCACCGCCGCCGCTATATCCGCCACCACCGCTGCCGCCGCGTGAATCTCCAAATCCACCCGGTTTACGGTCGGTTTTGGGGCGTGCTTCTGATACTGTCATTACTTTACCGTCAAATTCGGCATTGTTTAATTCTTCGATGGCCTTGGCAGCCTCTTCGTCATTGGTCATTTCCACAAAGCCAAATCCCCTTGATCTTCCGGAAAAATTGTCTTTAATCACTTTAGCTGATGTTACGGCTCCATAGTCAGCAAATGCCTGTTTCAGATCTTCATCGTTGATCCTGAAACTCAAATTTGATACAAAAATGTTTTTCATTTAATTATTTTGTGAATGAATACTGGATGGCTGGTGATTTTAAGCTTCAATCACGAGAAGAAACCGGCGGCGATAAAACTTCTAGGAGGTAATAACGACTGAATGGGCTTGCCTTGTGGATCTCTGAATATTCAAAAGCCGGTGCAAAGATACGAAATTAAACCCATCAATTCACGTATTAATTTAAATAATAAGCATTTGACAATTTATTTAATATCACCTGGATTTGAGGAAAGGCAGCAAATCCTCGCAATTCAGGTTCAATGACAAAGACCGTCCGGAGAATATCGGTAAGCGGCTCTAATTCTGGCGGCCAATACTTTATGTGTTTTGAAAATAACAATAAATAAACGACCTTTGCGCCTCAAACTAAACCAAGCCCTATGTCAAAGAAACTCTTTCCTTTTGTGATCGTTGTCCTGTTTGCGATCGCTGCCTGTAACCAGGGAACCAAAGAAACCGGCGATGCCAAAAAGAATGACACCACCCTCATCAAAGTGCTCACTTTTCAACAGCAAGCCGACAGCTGCATCGAAAAGCCGGTCATCATCGAAGGCACTGTACTGCATATCTGCAAACATGGCGGGAAAAGAATGTTCCTGGTTGATGGAACCGACAGCCTCCGTGTTGAAATAACCACAGGGCCGGATATTGCCAAGTTCGAAGAACCTTTGATTGGCAGCCGGGTGCGGGTATATGGAACTTTAAAGGAAGAACGCATCGATGCCAAATATCTGAACGAATGGGAAGCCGAAGTGAAACAGCCCGGAAACACTGAAAGTGTGGGGATTCATACCGGCGCCAAAGGCCATGAAAATAGCGATGTACAGGCTAAACTCGACCAGATCAATGCCCTGCGGGAAGATATTAAAAACAGCGGGAAAGACCATTTATCGAATTTCTCCATCGAAGCCGTTAAATTTACAGAACTGAAATAATCATGCAAACAAAAACCCTCCGCAGGTGGAACAATGTGCTTCACCGCGATATCGGCTATTTATGTGTTGGCATGACACTGATTTATGCCATCTCGGGCATCGTGCTCAACCATTTTAAATCCGGCGATTTCAAGCACCCCGACTACGGGAAGTCCTACAGTGAACTCAGGCTTCCGCTTCCTAAGGATGGTGTGGTGAACCAAACCTACGTTAATACAATCCTTGACCAGGTTAATGAAAAAGAAAATTTCAAAAGTTTCATCACCGGCGACGGGTATGTCCAGATCTTTCTCACCAAAGGATTTGTCTATATTGACCTGAATACCGGTGAAGCGGAAATGGAACGAAAAACCACCCGGTATGGCATCAAAGAGATGAATCTGCTGCATTACAACGCACTTAAAAAGTGGTACACCTGGTTTTCCGATCTGTACGCCGTCGGGCTGATCATACTGGCCATCACCGGGTTATTTGTACTTCGTGGCAAAAATGGCATCCTGGGTCGTGGTGCCTGGCTTACCGCCATCGGGATCATTTTGCCAGCTCTGTTCCTGATTTTCTATAAGTGATTTTTTCACCGATTGATCTGTTTTGATTGAACGCAATTATTACAATGGCGTTTACAGCGAACATCTTAGCGCCATAGGCGCGACATCTTTGTAGTAGGCTACATGTCGTCAATACCAAAGAGCTCCGGAGGAGCGAAATATATTGTGCCTATTGTGGTAAATTAAATTCGGATCACAAAAATCGAGATCATGATGAATTTTGAAGAATCCGTACTGAAAGAGATGGCCGTTCACAGCGTCGGGAACAAGTCGGCGGGTGGAGAAGTTGTCCTGTCCGGAAAATTACTGGAAACGAGCGAATTGGTCAAGTCACTTCTGATGCAGTATTTCCTGTCTCATTTCCGCAGTGAAGAGATGTATAATTTCACCCATCCGTCGGACATAGAACTGAACGAGGTTTATCACTACGCCTCTGCCATTTTCGAAAATCCCGGCTGCCTGCTCGAACAGTCGGCCAACCTTGCACAGCACCTGTTCCGTCATTCAACCCATCCTAAAATAAAGAACGGGGAATTTTATGTGGTTCGTTTCAAAAATTGCAGTTTCAACAACGAATATATAGATGCAGTAGGCCTTTTCAAATCCGAATCACGGGAAACTTACCTGAAGGTGTATCCCGTGGGCGGTTCATTTGAAATCGGGCACGACGACGGCATCAACATCAACAAACCGGATAAAGGTTGCCTCATTCTCAACACCGGGCGCGAAGAAGGATTTGTGGTTGCCATTGTCGACAACCTGAACAAAGGCTCCGAAGCACAATACTGGCGCGATGATTTCCTGCAGGTGAACGCACGTTCCGACAACTATCATAAAACACGGGCGGTGATGGACCTGTGTAAAAAATTCGTGAACGATCAGCTTCCCCAGGAATTTGAGGTTACCCGTTTCGACCAGGCCGACATGCTCAACCGCTCGATGAAATTTCTGAAAGAGAATGAATCTTTTGAGTTAGAAGAATTTAATGAACAGGTGCTTCACACTCCCGACATCATCAACTCCTTTTCAGCCTATAAAACTCAGTTCCGTGACGAACACGACCTTGACATCCCCGAAAACTTTCAGATATCCGAAAGTGCTGTAAAAAACCAGTCGCGCTTTATGAAAAGCGTGATCAAACTCGATAAAAATTTCCATGTTTATATCCACGGGGAAAAACAGATGGTGGAGAAGGGCTATGATGAGGCAAAACAGCTTAACTATTACAAGCTTTATTTCAAAGAAGAATCGTGATGTAAAAAAATTGTCACCAACCGCTTACCCGACAACATGGAAAAAATTATTTCAACCCTGATTGGAATTATCCTTTTCATCTCCCAATTGTTGCAGGCCCAGGGTCTGACAAATTATGCCAATCCCTTCATCGGCACCCAGGAGATGGGGCATACATTTCCCGGTGCGTGCGTTCCGTTTGGATTTGTTCAGCTAAGCCCGGATACCGACACCATTCAGTATGAAAAGGAGGGGAAATACAACCCCGATGTATACCGTTATTGCGCGGGTTACCAGTACCTTGACAAGACAATTACCGGATTCAGCCACACCCATTTCAATGGCACCGGACATTCCGACCTGGGCGATTTCCTCATCATGCCCACAGTGGGGAAACTGCAGTTAAACCCCGGAACGGCAGAACATCCCGAAACCGGCTACCGGTCGCGGTTCCGCAAGGAAACAGAAAAAGCTTCTCCGGGATATTACAGGGTTCACCTCGACGAGCCGGATGTAGATGCAGAACTTACCGCGACGGTACGTGCGGGCTTTCATCAGTACACTTTTCCCCAAAGCGACAGTGCACACATCATCCTCGACATGCTGCATGGCATATACAACTACGACGGAAAGGTTTTGTGGGCTTATGTACAGGTTCATAACGACACCCTGGTAACCGGCTACCGGATTACCCGGGGATGGGCACGAACCCGGTACATATATTTCGCACTGAGTTTTTCAAAACCCTTTAAAAGTTATGGGTTCCGTAACGATGAACAAGTTGTTTACAAAGGTTTCTGGAGAAAATTCAATCAGCAGGAGAACTTCCCCGAAATGGCAGGGAAGAAGATCCGGGCGCACTTTGATTTCTCCACAGCCGGTGGCGAAAAAATCATGATCAAAATCGCACTTTCCGGGGTCAGCATGGATGGCGCCTTAAAAAACCTCACGACTGAAATACCGGATTGGAATTTTGAGAAAACACGCTTGAAAGCAAATCAGGCATGGGAAACTGAACTCGGCAGGATCAGGATTGAGGGATCGGATGAACTGAAAATCAACTTCTATACCTCTCTGTACCATGTGCTGCAGTCACCCGCGGTTTACAATGATGTTGACAGCCTTTACCGCGGAATAGATCAGAATATCCACAAAGCAGAAAACTTTACAAATTACACAATTTTCTCCCTGTGGGATACGTATCGTGCCGAACATCCGCTCCTTACCTGGCTTTATCCGAAACAGACTTCCGATATGGTCAACTCCATGCTCTCCCATTTCGACCAGAGCCCCGAACACATGCTGCCGGTATGGTCTCATCATGGCAACGAAAACTGGTGCATGATCGGGTATCACAGTGTGCCTGTTATTGCAGATGCCTATATAAAAGGGATCCGCGGATTCGATGCCGGCAGGGCATTCCGGGCATGCGTAGCAACGGCAACGAATAAATTGTACGATGGCATCACCGACTATATGAAATATGGATTTGTCCCGGACGACAAACTTGGCAATTCCGCTTCAATCACGTTAGAATATGCCTATGACGACTATACTATCGCTCAATTTGCCCGTGCCATTATAGAAGCGAAAGAACCCACCGACCAGGAGAAACAGTTTGCCGAAGGTCAGTTACAGCGATTCTCCGACCGCTCCCTGAATTACAGGAACCTGTTTGATCCTTCCACAGGATTCATCCGTGCAAAGAAAAGTGACGGCTCCTGGAAAACTCCTTTTGATCCGCTGAGCACCATCGGTCAGGGCTTTATTGAAGGCAACTCCTGGAACTATTCTTTTTATGTACCGCACGATGTTACCTGGTACATGGGCATGACAGGCGGGGAAAAACCTTTCATACGCCGGCTTGATTCACTGTTTACAATGCATCTCGAGGATAAATATTTTTCCGAAACCGAAGATGTTACCCGTGCCGGACTGATCGGGAACTATGTGCATGGCAACGAACCCAGTCATCATGTGGCATACCTCTATAACTGGACTTCGAAACCATGGAAGACCCAGGAACGCATCCACCTGATCGTGAACACGATGTATCATAACAAGCCCGACGGTTTATGCGGAAATGACGACTGCGGGCAAATGAGTGCATGGTATATCTTCAGCGTGCTGGGTTTTTATCCTGTTTGCCCGGGATCCACGCAATATGCCATCGGAAGTCCGTGTGTGTCGTCAGCAACGATTGCTTTATCCGGCAACAAGACTCTGATTATCAAAGCGAATGGACTAAGCGATAAAAATATCTACATACAATCCATGACCTTTAACGGGAAACCGCTCGAAAGTCCCTTTATTGACCATGCCAACCTGGCAGCCGGAGGAACCCTGATATTTAATATGGGATCAAAACCAACGAAATAATCCATACTTTTGCAAATCTTACACGATCACTTAATTTATATGCCCATGAAACGGATACTCCTTATAGCATCAGCCATCATAATATCAATCTGCCTCTATGCCCAGGAACAGAAGCATGTCGTTTTTCTTAAAAACAAAGACAACAACCCTTATTCCCTTTCAAATCCCAACGCTTTTCTCACTCAGAGGTCAATTGACCGGCGTACGAAATCCAACATTCCTTTGGACAACAGGGATCTTCCTGTAACTCCTTCTTACATCACTCAAATCGCTGCAACAGGTGCCACGGTCGTTTATTCCCTGAAATGGTTCAATGCCGTTGTGGTCAATACGAACGACCCGATGATCCTGGCTTCCATCGCCGCACTGCCGTTTGTTGATCATATCGACCAGGCATTAACCGATCAGCCGATGAAATCAACCGTTAAACCCGGTTTCCAATCCATCGAAGGAATCCCCCCCTATACCCTTACCCCGTCAGGTCCTGTTGCCACGAATAAAACTTCAACCCTCATCAATTATGGCCAGGCATATAACCAGGCTCACATGATTGCCGTTGACGGACTTCATAACCTGGGCTATACCGGGCAGGGCATGATGATTGCGGTACTGGATGCCGGATTCTACCATGTTGATCAGATTGCTGCCTTCGACAGCCTGTGGCTCACCAACCGCATACTTGGAACACGCGATTTCAGCATTCCGGGAAACAATGTATTTGGAGACGACATGCATACCCACGGCACCAGTGTACTTTCCACCATGGGCGCCAATCTGCCCGGCGAAATGGTAGGTACGGCTCCGGGTGCCTCCTTTTGGCTCATCCGCACAGAGGTAGGTGATTATGAAGCTCTTATCGAAGAATATAACTGGGCTGGTGGTGCTGAATTCGCCGATAGCCTGGGCGCAGATGTGATCAATTCCTCCCTTGGATACACCACCTTTGACAACCCGGTTTTCAACCATAGCTACGGGGATCTGAATGGCAATACAACTCCCGTAACCCGGGCCGCTGATCTTGCTGCCAGTCGTGGGATCATGGTAGTTAACAGCGCCGGAAATGAAGGAGGATCATTTTGGCAATATGTGGGTGCCCCGGCTGATGGCGACAGCGTTTTCTCTATTGGCGCCGTGGATGCATCCGGGTTTTATGCCTCATTCAGTTCAACCGGTCCTACTCCCGACGGAAGGATTAAACCTGATGTAACTGCCCAGGGGCAGGGTACCACCGTTGTTTCAGGATGGGGGTTTATCGTGCAGGGCAGCGGCACATCTTTTTCATCCCCGGTTACAGCCGGCGCACTGGCCTGCCTGATGCAGTCGTCCCCGGCTTTATCTGCCGAACAAATCCGGGTGGCAGTCAGAACCACCGCTTCCATGGCAAGCACTCCGGATTCCCTCTATGGATGGGGAATTCCAAACCTGATGAATGCCAGGACATATCTTTCCGCCGTCGAAAATAATCCCATTCCAATGGATCAGTTTTCGCTATTCCCGATGCCATTTTCTTCTGCACCGGTGCTAAAAGGGAACCTGAAAACTGCTGCATCGGTCACCATCGAAATCCTGTCAGTGACCGGGCAGGTGATAAGTTCACAAGTTTGCTCATTTCAACCATCCGGAACAATTACCCTGGCTGATTTTAACATTTTCCCCGCCGGCATCTATTTCCTGCGTATCTCAACCGGAAATGTTCAACAAGTGATCCGCGCGGTTAAACTTTAACCTTCAAATAACGGCGAACAGGCCATTTTGAAACAAATCACTATCAGCAGGTGAAATCTCTGAAAAAAAACAGCAAAACTCCCGGTAAAATGAAACCGGCAGGCCTGGAGGGCTGGCTTTCAAACACTACCTACGCATTGCTGCTTCTGGCATCCATTACTTTCATGGTGTATGCCAGAAGCTTATTCCTTGACTTTACAAAACTGGACGACTCCATTTTTATCGTTGAGAACGCCCAATACAATGCTGATGCAGGAAATATCGGGGTTTCATTTCAGCGCGGGCTCTTCAATCCGACCAAAGATGCTTATTACCGGCCTCTTTTCCTGGTTGATTTCATTCTTGAATCCCGTCTTTTCGGGGTAAATCCTGCCGGTTATCATTTTACAAACCTGCTTTTTCATATCATTTCGGTCATCCTGCTTTTCCTGTTTTTGAAACGGATAAAAATACCCCCGGTTGATGCATTCCTGCTTTCACTGCTTTTTGCCGTACATCCTGTGCTTACACAAGCGGTTGCCTGGATTCCTGGCAGGAATGACATGTTGCTGATGATCTTCTTTTTCACATCTTTTATCCAGCTTTTAAAATACATTGAAAAGCCGGCACCTGTGAACCTTTTGTTACATCTGCTCCTTTTCGTGGCGGCACTTTTTACCAAGGAAACAGCCATCATCATCCCGGTAATTATGGGCGGTTTTTTACTATTGTACCTGAAATGCGGCTGGAAAAAGCTCATTTTCCCGGTGATCAGCTGGATAGCCGCCATTTCATTCTGGGTGTTTGTCAGGTCAACGGCTACGCTGTCAAAAAACTGGGTATCTCCCTCCGAGATGCTTGAGGCCGGCTTTGACAGGCTGGGAGTGATCATACAATATCTCGGAAAAATATTCTTCCCCGTCAACCTCACGGTATTTCCAATGGCAGAGGATATTACCCTGGTATGGGGCATCCTGGCTTTGATTGCACTTACCGCACTGATTGTTTATTCAAAAAGCTATACCAAACCCCTCACCTACCTTGGCCTGTTCTGGTTTATCGTATTCCTGATCCCGGTATTGATTGTTCCAAAGTCCCTGAATGACCAGGTTTTTGAGCATCGGCTCTATCTTCCGGTTATCGGGATTCTGCTTATGCTAAGCCAGGCAGTTCCCTTTGGAGGAACGGTAAAACCAAATATAAAAGTGGGAATTATTGCGGCTATCTGTGTGATATTTAGCATTCAAACCGTGGTACGGACAAATTATTTCAAAGATCCGATTACCTTCTGGACTGCCGCGGTTGACGGATCACCTCATTCAGCTTATGCAAAAACCCTGCTGGGAACCAAAATGGAAGATCCCGCCGAAAGAGAGAGGCTTTTCAGGGAGGCGCGTGCGATCGAACCTAACCTTAAAAACCTGAATTATTACCTCGGAAAGGTTCTTTTTGACCGTAAAGAGACAGACAGTGCCGAATATTACCTCAGAAAAGAAATCGTACGCAACCCTATCCCCGATGCCTACTTTTTACTCGCGCAGATCGCCTTTACTAAAAACAACTTCGACAGTGCCGCAGTGCATCTTGAGAAAGTAATAGAGTTGAATCCGTATGATCCCCAGGCCCACAACAACCTGGTATTGCTCTATTTCCAGCATGGACATCCTGAAAGGTCACGGCAGATCATACAGGATATGCAGGCCAAAGGCATGGCGGTTGGCAATGATCTGATCCAGATGGTCAATCAAAAACAGTAAGCAGGTCGCTGCTAACGCATTACCTGGTTTTTCTCCGGCTGAGGAGGTCTTCTACAATATCTTCAATTACCACAATGCCTTCCATTTCCCGGTTCTTGTTGATCACAGGAACGGCAAGCAGGTTGTACCTGGAAACAAGTTCTGCCAGTGAATCCACCTTGTCATCGTCAAAAACGCTCACTGCATGTTTGTTCATGATCTCCTTCAGGTGTTTCGAAGGATCAGCCACTACCAGTTCCCCCAGTGAAATGGAAGAGAGGAAATGTTCGTTCCTGTCGGTTACAATGATGGCGTAAATATGAGCAGGTTCCGGCTGCTGTTTCCGCAATTCTTCAAAAGTTTCAGCTACGGTAAGTTCTTCATTGAAAGTGTAATAGTCGGTGGTCATGAGGGAACCTACAAATTTATTCGGATACTCAAGCAACTCCCTTACCTCCTCGGAAGATTCCTTCTCCATCTCCTCCAGCAGTTTTTCAGCCTTGTCTTCCGCCAGCGCATCGAGCAGGTCGGCAACCTCATCAGCAGGCATTTTTTCAAGCACATCGGCTACTTTTTCAACCGGGAGGCTCTCCACGATATGGATCTGGGCATGAGGCTCCATCTCTTCAAGTACATCGGCTGCCTGCTCTTCGTCAAGGGAGGCAAAAATATAGGTCCGGGATGTTTTGTCAAGCTCTTCAATGATATCTGCCAGGTCGGAAGGGTGCAGGGTATTCAGCCTTGAAATTGATTTGGAAAGTTTGATACTGGTGTTTGAAAAATCAACCGCGGCAATGTCGTCCCACAGGATAAATTTGCCGGGAATATCCGCCTTAAACGGATCAAGCATGGTCTGGATGGGTTTATCGATCCCAAACC
>CAZVNF010000036.1:0-25244 GCA_964628215.1 uncultured Draconibacterium sp. | reverse complement strand
CAGGAGCTTCCTCTTCCTCAGGCAACAACCGCCTCGACAATATCGTAATCAGGGCTTCTGCAGCTTCAACACTTGCACCAACAGTCGCTACAACTGCAGCCACTGGTGTCACAGCAACAACAGCTACTATGAACGGCACAGTAAACGCCAACAACCAGAGTACTGCTGTTGTTTTCGAATATGGTCTTGACAACACGTATGGTTCTTTCGTTGCCGGAGTTCCTGCAACTGTCACTGGAAGTGTTACAACGAATGTATCCGCCGACCTGACAGGTCTTCCGCAAAATACTACCTACCATTACAGGATTAAAGGAACCAATGGATCGGGAATTTCCAACGGCAACGACCTGACTTTCCAAACAGGATGTTTGTTCCCTGAGCCTGCAGGACCGATTTCAGGTCCAACAGTAGTTTGCAGTAACAATACCGGCTATGTTTATACAGTTCCAGCCATCCCAAATGCCACCTCTTATATTTGGTCAGTACCTCCTGGTTCAGAAGTGATGAATATGGAAACCAATACGGTTACAATATTTTTCGGGATCGTATCGGGCGAGATCAGTGTGATCGGAACCAATGATTGCGGTGACGAGGGTGAACCTTCCTTCTTAACCGTTACCGTCAATGTACCAGTTGCAGTGAGTGTTTTAATTGAAGCCTCAGCAAACAGTGTAAACCCGGGAACAACCGTAACATTTACTGCCACCCCCACCAACGGAGGAGCAACACCTTCATACCAGTGGAAAGTTAACAGTCTGGCTATTAACGGGGCAACAAATGTATCATACGCCTATATTCCTGTAAACGGCGATGTGGTAGAATGTGTGATGACTTCAAGTGAAACTTGTACTACCGGAAGTCCTGCCACCTCCAATTCCATCACCATGATTGTAAATGGTGTTCCTGCCGATCTTACTGTAACCGGATCCGTTTCTGCTGCAATGTGCTACAATGCGACCAACACCATCACGGTGGCCGGTGGCGCAACTGTATTTGAAGTACTTCCTGGCGGAAGTGCTACCATGATCGCAGGGCAAAATATCATTTACCTGCCTGGTACCAAAGTAAATTATGGCGGTTATATGCATGGTTATATTGCCAATGGAGGCCCCTACTGTACACCTGCCAAGTCGACTGAAATTGAAACTGGCAAGGAAGAAACCGGAGTAACCCTCATGGACAATTCGTTTAAAATCTATCCTAACCCGACCAGTGGCGTGTTCACCATCGAACAACGTGGTGACCTTACCTCCGGACAGGTAAAAGTTGAAGTACTTGGTACATTAGGTGGAAAAATCCTTAGCAATGAATTCCAGGGCCAGCGGAAACATGAAGTTTCCATCAAAGGCAACTTACCAGGGATCTATTTTGTAAGAATATCCACCGGTGAAAAAGTTCAGACCGTTAAAATCATCCTGACGAACTAGTTCACTGTTATTTTCTTTTAAAAGAGGCTGCTCCATCATCAGGGGCAGCCTCTTTATTTTTGCACTAAGTTCTTAACAAATTATAGGCTTTGTGCCAGTTAGTTTATACTTTTGTAAGTTGGATTTGGTTCACGCAGATTTTCGCGGATTGAAGCGCTGATTTTCGCAGAACATGATTTCTCTATTCCATTACTTTTATGGTTAAAAATTAACATTATGAAAAAGTATACGTTATTGACATTATTTGTTGCAGTGGCAATTTTATTGGGTTTTCACAGATCCGGGTACAGCCAGTTGTTGCTGGAAGAGAATTTTTCGTATCCCGCCGGTGACCTGATCACCGACCATGGCTGGGTTGCTCATTCCGGCGCTGCCAGCCAGCCCATCACTGTCAATAGCGGAGGCCTGACTTTTACCGGGTATATTGACTCGGGAATTGGAAATGCCGCTCTCGTGGATAATACCGGCGAAGATGACAACCGCGTTTTTGCCTTTCAGTCAGCGGGGGTTATTTACACTGCTTTTATGGTCAATGTGACCACCACCTCTGCAGGTTATTTTTTCAACCTCGGCGGTGATCCGATCGGCACCACATACCGCGGGAGAGTTTTTATGGATGCCACCAACCATTTTGGCATCAGTGTCGGAAGCAATACGGGCACTTTTTCTACTTCGGCATACACCCCGGGAACAACATACCTCCTTGTCGTAAAATACGAAATTGTGAGCGGTACCAATAACGACATTGTCAGTTTATTTGTATTTGATTCGGCCATACCGGCCAATGAACCGGCGTTACCCTCGGTAGGTCCGTTAACAGACGGAGCCATTACGGATATCAACCCCGGGTCGGTTGCACTACGCCAGTTTTCGGCAACCCAGAACCTGCTGGTGGATGGAATCAGAGTTGGCCTTTCATGGTCTGACGTTCTCCCGTCCGCAATCGTTGCCCCTACTATCCAGGCTCATGATATCAGCTTCAGCGGAGTGAGTACGTCGGGGATGACTGCCAGCTGGACTAATGGTGACGGACTAAACCGCATCGCAATCATCAACACCACCAACAGCTTCGTTAATCCGGTGGATGGAACAGATCCATTACCAAATACTGTTTACAATGGCACAGGACAGCAGGTAGTGGCCAACGGAAACGGAAGTTCCGTGTCTGTTACGGGGTTATTTGGCAGCACAACTTACTGGTTCAGGGTATATGAATATAACGGAACAGCCAGTTCCACCAAATATCTTACAACTACCGCCATCCTGAATCCAAACAGCCAGGCAACCCCTGTTGTTCTTACCGCACCTGTGATCACACTGCCCGCTGTTTCAGCTATCGGAAGCAATTCAGCAAATCTTGGCGGAACAATTTCCAATGACGGGGGAACCTCCATTACCGAACGTGGTACAATCTGGAATAGTTTACCCGGGGTAATCATTACAGACAACAAGCTTGCCGAAGGAGGCACTGCCACCGGCATCTTTTCACATTCGAGGGCCCTTCCTCCCCAGACGCAAATTTATTTCAAGGCCTATGCAACCAACAGCATCGGAACAAGTCTGACCAGTGAAGATTCCTTTTTCACCCTTTCTACAGAACCCGGATCACATGTATCCGGTTTTACTGCAGTTGCTGCCGGAAATACAAGCATCAACCTCACCTGGAGTGCTGCTTCAACCGGGGCTGATGGTTACCTGATCCTCCAGAAAAACGGTGCAGCAGCTCCCACCGGAATTCCAGTTGATGCAACGGGCTATACTCAGGGAAGTTCACTGGGCGATGGCATGGTTGCCGCAATTGTATCTCCGGGTGCAACCCTGAATAAAACGATTGCAGGATTATCCCCCGGAACACAATACTCTTTTACCATCATTCCTTTCGCCTGGGATGGAACCAACACCCCGACTTATAACTACTTTTCCGCACCAGTAATACCTGAAGCAACTGCAACCACTACCGGATCTGCCTCCACGGTTTACACATGGCAGGGGGCCGATAACGGAAGCTGGACTTTGCCGGGAAACTGGAATCCTTCACGCACCGTTCCTGCACCGGGAGACATCCTTCAATTCAATAACGGAACGACCAGGACAATTACCGGAGTTACAACCCAGTCAATTGCAAAATTCCTATTGGCCAACAACACCATCATCAACCTGCAAAGTTCTGCTGCAACCACGCTAACCATCACCGGAGCTGCCGGTACCGACCTTGACATTCCTGCGGGCTGTGCTTTGAATTTTAACGCCATCAATGTGATTTCAATGGTCGTTGCAACAACTGCAACCGGCAGCATCAGCGGAAATATTAAGTTTTCTGCGACCGCATCCACCGCACATCGATTAACCGCCGCAGACCCGGGGGCCATCGTATTCAACTCCGGATCAATATTCACCGCAGGCACTTCATTCTCCGGCAATCCATTTGGAACCTCCTCTCTTGGATCAGTGATATTTGCGGGAGGCTCCAGTTATCTTCAGCAGGCAGGCAGCAATCCATTCGGTGCCGGGCAGCCAAACAGTGTTGTGGTTTTCCAGACAGGAAGCCTGTTTAAAGTAATGGCCAACCTTACCCCTTCCTTTTCCGGCCGAACCTATGCCAACTTCGAAATGGATGCACCCGGGGTTACACTCAGCCCTTCCGGAGGAAGCCCGGTTTCAGTCGATAACCTGACCATTACCAATGGCACCTTCAACTTCAATATGACTGGTCCGACAACAGGTCAACATCAGATCAAAGGTAACATTCTGGTGCAAACGGGCGCCATACTTAATTTTGCACCTGTCTCTGCGGTTACCGTTACCCTGTCGGGAACCACACCTCAGTCAATTACGCAAAACGGCACACTTACCACAAATGCCAACCTGACCCTGGAAATTGCCAATAATGCCGGCATTAACCTCAATTCCCCGCTTACTTTGCCGGGAAATCTTGAGCTTACCAATGGCTTCCTGGCACTTGGCGCAAATAACCTGGTGTTAAGCTCTTCCTCATTGATAACCGGCACTCCCTCCTCATCATCCATGATTGTGGCTACCGGATCGGGTTTATTGCAAAAAGGTTTTCCATCAGGGTTTACAGGTAGTTTCACCTTTCCGGTTGGAGACAATACCGATATTCCTGAATATACACCCGTCACGTTAAATTTCACTGCCGGCACCTTTGGCACCGGGAATTTTGCCGGGGTCAACCTGGTCAATGCAAAATACCCCGGCGATCCGAATACCTCAAGCTACCTGAACCGTTACTGGAATCTTGCATCTTCCGGAATTACCGCATTCACCTGCAATACTTTATTTGAATATGTGCCTGCAGATGTGACCGGCACTGAAACGCAGATTTTCTCCATGCAGGTGGTACCAACTCCCTTTACTGACTATGGGTTAGTATCCGGCGGACTGCATCAGATGAACATAACCGGGCTTACTGCTTTTGGCACCTTTACCGGGTCACAACCAAAACCGGTGGTAATAACCAAACCAGCCGACCTGATCACCGCAACCACTGCGGCACTCCACGGGGACGTTATTGCGAATTACAACACCACCGCGGTATCTTTTGAGTATGGTTTGACTGCGGCTTACGGGTCAACGGTGGTGGCATTCCCGGCATCCGTAGTTGGAGGCGGCATCAGCACTGCTATCGGAAACATCACCGGACTCACCATGAACACCACCTATCATTTCAGGATACTGGGCACCAATATACAGGGAACATCATACGGCAATGACCTTACGTTTACTACTACGTGTCCCTCTCCTGCTGCCGCCGGGACAATCAGCGGGCCTGTGAATGTTTGCAAAAACGGATCAGGGTATGTATATACTGTTCCGGCTATTGCCAATGCCACATCCTATACGTGGACCCTGCCAGCCGGGGCAACGATCACCGCCGGTGCAAATTCTAACTCAATCACAGTAAGTTATTCAGGTACTGCAGTATCCGGGAACATTACCGTTTTTGGCACAAGTGTATGCGGTGTTGGAACATCCTCACCAGCACTGGCTGTTTCGATCATTCCCCAACCGGTTCCAACCATCAGCGGACCTGCAAGCGTCTGCATCAATTCATCGGGAAACATATATACCACAGAAGCAGGCATGTCGGGCTATACCTGGTCAGTTTCAGCCGGCGGTACAATTACCGGAGGATCAGCAACCAACAGCATAACCGTTAGCTGGACAACTGTGGGTGCACAAACAGTCAGTGTGAGTTATACCAATGGGGCTGGCTGTACTGCAGCTGCACCGGCATCCTATCCATTAATGGTCGTCGCAATGCCGGTCCCTACAATTTCAGGGCCGAATGTTGTTTGTGCGAATGCCGCAAACATCGTTTATACTACAGAACCCGGAATGACCAGTTACAACTGGGCGGTTTCAATTGGCGGAACAATAATATCCGGTGCAGGCACCAACGCCATCACGGTTTCATGGCCCTACGCAGGCAGCCGGTCAGTTAGCGTTACCTATACAAATCCTACAGGATGTGCCACGGTAAATCCGACGGTATATAATGTTACGATCAACCCGGCCGCAGTGCCCACAATCGGGAGCAGCAACAATCCTTGTGTTAATTCCACCAATAACCAGTACATTACCAACAGCGGCATGTCAAACTACCAATGGAACGTGAGTCCTGGCGGTACCCTTGTTTCGGGCCAGGGTACCAGTGTGATCGTGGTTACCTGGAATACGATCGGTGCCCAGTGGGTGAATGTAAGTTATACGAATACCTTCGGGTGCGCTGCGGTCACTCCGACTGTGTACAATTTATATGTAAATCCCTTCCCCAGTGCAGCGGGTCCTGTTACAGGCACTGCTTCAATTTGTGCGGGAACCAACGGAGTGCCATACTCCTGCGCAGAAATCAATAATGCCGATTCCTATACCTGGACAGTACCTGCAGGGGCTGCAATTGCGTCGGGACAAGGAACAAAAGATATCACAGTCAATTTCGGAACCAATGCTGTTTCAGGTATTATTACCGTGGCCGGCAGCAACAGTTGCGGGAACGGGCCGCCCTCATCCGGCATAAATGTAACGGTCAATCCCATTCCGGCCGCTCCGGTTGTCACTGCAGCCGGTGCTGTCTTAACCAGCAGTTCTGTTTATGGAAACCAGTGGTATTTTCAGCCAGTCGGCCTTATCTCCGGTGCAACTAACCAGAACTATACTGCCACCGTTTCGGGTTGTTACTGGTCCGTTGTCACACTAAACGGATGTTCTTCACCGCCCTCGAACCAGGTTTGTGTTGTTATTACCGGACAGCAGGAGCTTGAGGGCGCTAATTTCAGCATCTACCCGATTCCCAACAATGGGAAATTCAATATAAACATTTCCGGTGCTTCAGGGGAAGCCGTATCCATTAAAGTTTACAATCCTCTTGGGGCTGTTGTGCATACCCTCGAGGGCAAAATAAACAATGGTAGTTTTGAAAAGCAACTGGACCTCCGCCCGGTTCCGGAAGGGATTTATTCTGTAGTATTTGATAGCGAAGCCGGCAAAATAGTTCGTAAAATAGTGATAACACGGTAACAGAGTCACAGAGTCACAGAGTCACAGTCACCTTGTCACCTTGTCACCTTGTCACCTTGTCACCTTGTCACCTTGTCACCTTGTCACTTCATTATTTATTTCATGATCGTATGCCCTGTCTCCTGACCCTATGAAAACCCGGGTTTCAGTTTTAATTTTCATGTTCCTCACTTTGCAGGTATTCCCGCAGTATTACAGCACCGGGCAGGATCCTGCATCTATGCGCTGGCGGCAGATAAAAACGAACGGGTACAAACTGATATATCCTGAACCATTCGAAAAAAAAGCCCAGTATCTGGCCAATATCATGGACATTCTTTGCAGGAACGAAACACATACACTTTCTGCAAAGGTGCCCCGAATACCTGTGATTTTTCACACGCAATCCACAACCTCAAACGGGTTGACTGCCTGGGCTCCCAAACGCATAGAGTTGTACACATGCCCGCCACAGGTCACCTACGCAGAGGAATGGCTCGAACAACTTGCCGTTCATGAATACAGGCATGCTGTTCAAATAAGCAAAATAAACCAGGGGTTTTCAAAGGCACTTTATTATGTCTTTGGAGAACAGATCACCGGAGGAATCCTTGGTTTATACGTACCCTCCTGGTTTCTTGAAGGAGATGCAACCGTAACTGAAACGGCAATGACCAAAACCGGCCGGGGCAGATCTGCAATTTTTGAAAGCATTCTTAGGGCCCAGATTGTTGAAAAAGGTCTTTATTCCTATGATAAGGCAACCATGGGCTCCTACAAAACATTTACACCAGATTCCTATGAGTTGGGATATTTTCTTGTGGGGCAATCGCGGATAAAATATGGCCCCGACCTTTGGAATGCAGCGCTCGACAAGGTTGCAAGGTACCCGTTCATGGTAGTTCCCTTTAACTCAGGGATCAGGAAGGTTACCGGCATGTGGAAAACCAAACTGTACAAACAATCCCTCTCTGAACTTGACAGTGCCTGGCAAAAACAATCAGATGCAACACCCCCCCAGGTGATTCGTACCATTACTGCCCGCAATCCGAAAATCCATGTTTTTTACAACCATCCCATCCTGCTCAATGACTCAACCATCGTTGCAGACAAACACAGTATGGATGATGTTGACCGCTTTGTACTTATCAACCGTAATACAGGCAGCGAAAAAATATTGCTGACTCCCGGTTATCATATTTCCGGAACCACTTCCATCGGGGGTGAATATCTGGCATGGTCTGAGCGGGAAACTGATCCCCGCTGGTCAAACCGGGATTACTCCGAAATAAGGCTGTATAATTTCAAAACAGGGAAACAGCATGAACTTACACATGAATCGCGCTATTTTGCCCCAATTATTTCTCCGGATGGCTCAAAGGTAGCAACGGTATATATTACAACGGAAAACCAGTGTTTTATTGATATACTCGAAGTGCCTTCAGGACGATTGCAGAACAGGTTTGCCATTCCCCATGGACAGGCCATTACCCCTAACTGGTCGCCCGATGCAAGCCAGATCATATTCACCCTGTTAACCGAAAAGGGAGAAACCATCGAAATTCTGAATACCCGCAGTGGAAAAATCAACCAGTTGATCGCCCCTTCGTACAATGAATTCACAGGTCGTGCATTTTATTTTGACAAATACCTCATTTACAGCATTGATCGTTCAGGAACTGAAAATATTTATGCGTATGACACCCTGAGTCATGCAGTTTTTGTAGTCACCTCTGGCCGATTCGCCAATTTCGATCCGGATTTCACTTCTGATAAAAAAACCATGATCTTTTCCGATTACACATCTGATGGGTTGATGGTGGCCGAATTAAACGTTGATCCTCATACATGGACCCCTCTGAATCGGGAAAGCAACCCGGTATTTAACTTAGCTGACGCATTGGCAGCGCAGGAAAAAGCCAATATTCAGGACAGTACGGTTGAGAGGAATATTTACAAAATGAATGCGTCTGATGATTACAACCTGGAGACGGACACCATCGAGGGACAAATTTATCCAACCGTGAAGTATTCTAAAATGCTGAACCTGTTTAATCCCCATAGCTGGGCGCCGGCTTCTTTCGACATTAACAATGTAACCTTCAAACCCGGTGTGATGGTTATCTCACAAAATGCCCTGAGTACCATGTTTGCAGGAGCAGGTTATGAATACGATATCAATGAGCAAACCGGGAAATTTTATACCAGTATGAGCTACCACGGATGGTACCCTGTGCTTACCGTCAGGTTCGACATCGGGAACCGGGCTTCTTATTACACATACCAGGGCAGTAGTGAAACCTATCGGTTTACATGGCAGGAAACCAATTTCAAAGCCTATGTCAGTATTCCATGGAATTTTTCCCATAAAAGATATACCCGTTATCTCCAGCCAGCCATTGGAACCACCCTGATCGGAATAAAACACAACACTTCTACCCCGGCCAAATTTGTATCCGGATTGATACAGACTATGGATTACAGCCTCACCGCTTCGCAGTATCTGCATTCAGATCAAAAAGATGTTTACCCCCGGTTTGGACAAACATTTGATGTAAGGTTCAGAAACACCCCCTTTACTGAGAATAATATGGGTTCCATCTTTGGTGCCGAAGCCAATTTTTATTTTCCCGGGTTTATACGCCATCATGGAATCTGGATGTATTGTGGTTATCAGCAACGAAAGGACGGAAATCTGACATCCTACTCCTTTTCAAATCTCATCGCGTACCCGAGAGGTTATACCAGTGTTTATGATGATGAATTGCTCAGTGTTAAAGTCAACTATAAACTACCCCTGTGGTATCCTGATTTCAGTTTCGGGTCCGTAATCTACCTGAAACGGCTTAAACTAAATCTGTATTATGACTGGGCGAACGGAATGAATCCCGGTTATGTTGACACTTACCAGTCGTTGGGAGGCGAATTAACCGCCGATTTCCATTTTCTTCGGTTTGTAGCGCCATTCGAGATGGGGGTTCGGAGCATTTATTATCCGGGCACAGGTGGCTGGGGGTTTGAATTTCTCTATTCTATTTCCTACTGATAAAAGATACCTTACTGAACAATGCATAGCTGGAATGACTTACTGTAATTATTTACCGTGCATCTTATAATATACATTCCCTGTTTGAGACCTGCGTCTTCTGTATTTATACTCACCTGGGCTATGCCCGGCATATTTGGTTCATATAATAAGGCATGTTTCAGGATGCCCTGCATAGTGAATATTTCAACTTGCATTGCATAGGGTTTTGCACTGCCATACCTTATGCTGAAAGTTTGCGAAGCAGGATTAGGGAACAGCTGGATATCATACTGATCACCTTCATTTACAGGTAAAACCTGCCGAAACCTGAACCAGTCCACTTTGCAGTAACCTTTGGCTGATTTATGAAAAACAAGAAATACATCGCGAATTCCATCGGCCCCGATAACATTGCAGGAAATTTGCTTATATCCCGGCTCTGTTCCAAGGTCGTTCAACCTGATCAACCCGGTAATTGGTCCATATACACTGTCGAGTCTGATTTCAAGAACTCCACCCTGCCCCATTCCTGAATTCACTTCCATGTATGCATCAAAATGGGTGGCGCCTTCGCTGAAGTCCAAATTACGGTATACAACAAAATCTCCTTCGGCCATGATACCGATGCTTTGTCCACCCTTTCCGTTAGCGGTAATGACAATGGGTTTCGACTTTCGTTCAAAATATTCAGCTTCGATCAGGGAAAAGGCATTCATACGAAAGGTTTCTTCCACCATTTCCCCCTTCACCTGTATCTGAGCCTGAAGCCTGATATCTTCCGACGAACTGCCTACGAGAATTTCCAATGAACCCTCCTGAGTATAAAAGGCTTTTGATTTCTCATCGTAATATGCCAGGTCGCTGTGCGTTACTTTAAATGTAACTGTTTTAATTTCACCTGGTTGAAGGTAAATTCTTTGAAAATCCTTTAGTTCTTTCAAAGGCCTTTTGATTCCCGGAAGAAGGTGATGGACATAGAACTGAGGTACTTCATCTCCGGCAACCAGCCCGGTGTTTTTGATAGTTGCTGAAACCATCAGGGTATCACCGGGGCTCAACACCGGTTTGTTTACCAGGATATTACTGTAGTCAAATGTGGTGTAGCTCAACCCGTACCCAAATGGGAATAAAGGGGTGCCTGTGTAATAGAGATAGGTTCTGTTCTCCTTGATATCGTAGTGGTCCATCGCCGGAAGTTCCGTTACCGATTTATACCATGTGGAAGTTAATTTTCCTCCGGGATTGTACTCGCCGAATAAAACATCTGCAATAGCTTTGCCTTGCGCCTGCCCGTCGTACCATGCAGAAATTATACCGGGAATATTTTCCGTCATCCGGCCAATTGATAGCGGGAAACCGGTCACCAAAACAACAATTGTTTTGGGATTGGCCAGGAATAATTCCTGAACAAGGGAGTCCTGGATGGCAGGCAGGTCTAAAGATACCCGATCTCTTTCCTCACTCACAATGAAAAGATCCGTGCCTCCCACAAAAATGACCACATCAGAATTTTTGGCCAGGGTGATGGCATTTTGAAAGGCAGCAGAATCAAAAGGGGTCATAAGGGAACAGCCCGGTGCATACTGAACAGTTTTACCGGGACCATGGAACTTGTTTAAAATTCCCTGCAATGGTGTTATTGAGACAACCGGACTTCCGCTATACCCGCCTAACCTGAGCGAATCAGCATTTGGCCCGATAACCGCAACAGATGAAACCGAATCGATATTTAAAGGCAAAATATTATTTTGGTTCTTTAGTAGAACGATTGTCTTTTTTGCTGCAAGCACGGCAAGGTCGCGATGATCCTGACAGTCAATTTCCGACACCGGAATCGAAGTATACGGCACCATGCCGGGGGGATCAAATTCTCCCAGTAAAAAACGTGCCTTGAAGATACGGGCCAGGGCCGTATCAATTTCATTTTCAGATAAAATACCTGATGACACGGCATCCCCGGCAATAGAATTATAGTACTCCCCGCAATCCAGGTCAGTTCCGCTTTTAATGCACAAGGCTATGGCCTCGGGCGGTGATTGTACATAATGATGTGCCTCAGCAACATCTGCAACGGCCCCGCAGTCAGATACGACAAAACCTGTAAATCCCCATTCTTTTCGAAGAATGTTTGTCAGTAAGGTTCTGTTGGCCGGACATGGAACCTCATTCAGGGCATTATAGGCGCTCATCACAGAATACACACCTGCTTTCATAACACTCTCCCTGAATGCGGGCAGGTAGTATTCTCTCAGACTCCGTTCATCCACGTCTGATGAAATCTTATGCCGGTCAACCTCAATATTGTTACAGGCAAAATGTTTCACAGTAGCTGCTGTTTTCAAATACACTGAGTCTGTTCCCTGCAAGCCCCTGATAAAATTCTGAGCGATTTGACCCGTTAAATAAGGATCTTCCCCATACGTCTCCTCCGTTCTGCCCCATCTCGGATCCCTTGACATGTTGATAACCGGGCTCCAGTAGGTCAGGCCTCTCCCATCGCGGTTATTCAGGGCTCGGGCTTCATCTGAAATGGCTGACGCCACCTCGTAAACCAGATCCCTGTCCCAGGTTGATGAAAGGGCGATCGCCTGGGGGAAGGAGGTCATTCCTTCTGCACGAACACCGTGAAGCGCTTCGTTCCAATAATTGTAACCTGAAACACCTAACCGGTTTATTGCCGGGGCGTCGCTGCCAAGTTGAGAAATTTTCTCATCCAGTGTCAATCTGGATATCAGATCGTTTACCCTTATGTTTACCGGGAGTTTCGGGTCCTGAAATGGCAGCAGATCGATGCTGCATTCCGCAACCACATTAATGCCAAAGGATACCAGCAAGAAAACTGCAATAAGGATATTTTTCGACGATGTTTTTCTTGTCATGGTAAACCCGGATATGTAAATGAAGCATCTGACTGCTCAGGCTGATTGCAGACAAAGTTATAATATTAAAAGTTTATATTTGCACCAACATGTTTCCAAAATCACTCACCGGTAAATTGCTGGTATGGCGGTTACGTCACATCAAGCATCGGCCATTCGTTCTGATTCTCAGTATCCTGGTAGGAATCGGGAGCGGCCTTGCCGCCGTCACCCTTAAAAACACGTTATATTATACCAATTATTTCCTGACCAACGGGTTCAGTTATCACGGAATTTATTACTTGTACCTTGCCTTCCCGGTTATCGGAATCATACTCACGATCCTGTTTATACGGTATATTGTCAGGGATAACATCAGCCATGGTGTAAGTAAAATACTGTATGCCATTTCTAAAAACAACAGTCAAATCAGGCCTCATAACACTTTTACCTCATTGATTGCCTGTACCCTGACCCTGGGATTCGGTGGTTCTGTCGGGCCCGAAGCGCCTATTGTGCTTACCGGTTCGGCGATAGGGTCTAACCTCGCCCGGCTGTTCAGGCTCGACTATAAAACCACCACCCTGCTGATCGGCTGCGGTTCAGCCGGGGCCATTGCCGGCATTTTTGAAGCACCCATTGCAGGAGCCATTTTTGTACTGGAGATCCTGATGCTCGATCTTACCATGACCACCCTTATTCCACTGCTTATCACAACAGTTACTGCCTCTTTGGTGTCGTACCTGCTGATGGGCAATGAGGTACTGTTTTCCTTTACCCTCAGCAACCCGTTTATTCTGAGGCACATTCCATTCTACCTGATGCTGGGAGTTTTTACGGGATTGGTATCGGTTTTCTTTATCCGTGGAAGTATCGGAATTGAATCAATGCTCAAGAAATTTTCCACCCCGGTGAGGGTCGCGATTGGCGGGATCTCCCTTTCATTGCTCATTTTCATCTATCCGTCGCTTTTCGGTGAAGGCTATACTATTTTAAAAGAGGTAATCAACGGAAACGGAGATGTGATCGGAAATTCAACGTTGTTCGGGTTTCTGAAGCAAAACAACTGGTCATTCCTGGTCATCATATTCGGGCTGATCATCATGAAAGTCGTGGCCATGGCAATGACCCAGGGCAGCGGAGGCATCGGAGGCACCTTTGCCCCCGCTATTTTTGTCGGAGCTATTTGCGGATATTTTTTTGCCACCCTGCTGAATACGGTTTTCGGATTAAACATTTCACAAAGCAACTTTGCTTTGGTAGGAATGGCCGGGGTGATGGCCGGGGTAATGCATGCCCCCCTCACTGCTATTTTCCTCATAGCGGAAATTACTGGCGGGTATTTACTGCTGACTCCCCTGATCATGGTTTCCGCCATTGCCTATCTTACTTCCCATATTTTCGAAAGTCACTCAATCTACACCCGGCAGCTTGCTGCCCGAAAAGAGCTGATTACGCATGACAAGGACAAAGCAGTTCTGTCATTCATGTCGCCACGGCAACTGATCGAAACTAATTTTGCCATTATCGATCCGGGGGCTACCCTGGGTCAACTTGTGAAAATTGTGGCCACCGCCTCACGCAATATTTTTCCGGTTGTGGATAAGGAAGGTCAGTTCTATGGAGTGGTGATGCTTGATAACATTCGCCAGATCATGTTCGATCAGTCGATTTATGAGGTAACCTTTGTGAAAGACCTCCTGTTCATGCCCGATTACAAAATCAACCCGGATGATTCAATGGAAACCGTGGTCCAGCTTTTCCAGCAAAGCGACCGCTACAATTTACCCGTACTTGAAAACGGCAAATACCTGGGATTTATCTCCCGCGCCAATGTTTTCTCCCAGTACAGGGAACTTCTTAAAAAATTCTCAGACGACTGATTTTTCTTATGCCCGCGGTGAAATTCTCAATATCCGAAAACGTCTTTTAACTCCAGTGAAGTAACCTTACCATAGGTTGAAAGTGTATTCATATCCAGATCAGCCTTTTTCCCAAGAACCATTATGGTAAACTTTTTGTCCTTTATCAGCTTCTGTTGAAATGCTTTCAGATCGGCAAAAGTCATCTTCGGCACCTTTTCAAACACATCCCTGCGGATGTCGTATGTAAGTCCGAATTTTTCAGCATTGAGGTAGTTGAACAACACCATCGACTTCGTGATACGCTCTGTACGGATCTTATTGATGATCGCTTCCCTGGAGGAATTCATGGCCTTTTCGCTTTCCGGCATATTGTTAAACAATCCGGTCATGGCCTTCATTGCTTCAGGTAATTTATCGATCTGGGTCCCGATATATGAAAACAGATAGAAATTCTGATAGGGTTGCTGCGGGGAACGATACCCGGCATAGGCACTGTATGCCAGTCCCTTTGATTCACGGATCTCCTGGAAAACAATAGAGTTCATACTGCCTCCAAAGTATTCATTAAACAGTCGAACAACCGGGATAAGAGCCTTATCATAGGTTCCCGATTTCGACAGCATAATGATCTCTGCCTGCTTCATCTCATAATCCACGGTGTAAACTTTAGAGGCCTCATTTGGTTTCTGTTCGAATTTAACAGGTACGGGCACCGCTTTTAATGTAGCAGGAACCCGGTGTTCTTTGTTCAAAAGTGCCGTAAGTTCTTTAATCCCGTCAGGACCATAATAAAGAATCTTGTGCTGAAACCCGCTCATTCCACGGATCAGCCCAACCAGGTCTTCTGCCTTGATGGCATCCAGTTCAGAAGAAGACAGAATATTTGTATAAGGCGATTTTTCACCATAAATTCCATAATTGTACATCGCATCCCAAAGAATTGTTTGCTTTGCCAGTTTGTTATCCTCCCGGCGCTTTTTAATATCAGCTACCTGGTTGTCAAGCGCAGGTTTATTAGGAACGGCATCAGAAAGCAATTGTTCAAACAGTGCCACCGATTTGGCCATGTTGTCACTCAGTCCGTTAAGCGACACCCAAACATCTACATCCGAGCTGAAAACATTAAAGGTGCAACCCAGTTTATAGAACTCTTCCTGAACCTGCTTTGGAGAATAGGCCGATGTTCCCAGGTATTTCAGATAATCAAGGGCCATGCCCAGTTCCCGGTTGCTGTTGGTTCCCATCTCAAAATAATAGTACAATGAAAAAGTGCTGTTCTCGGTGTTCGCTTTATATAAAACAGGCACATTTCCTTTTACATTGAATTTCTTTACATCCGTAGCATAATCGATAAAAACAGGTTCGATCATTTTGCCGGGTTCTTCTACAATCTTCTTCAGGAATGCCGACTCATCATCGCGGTTCATGGCAACCGGGGTAATCTGAGGTTTTACTATCTTGGTAGTTTCCTTTGCTGTTCCGTTGCGTTTATAGACGATGACATAATTGTTTCCATAATTCTTATTGGCAAAATCAACAATGTCCTTTTTAGAGATCTTTGAAAGCCGGTTTACATTATTAACAATATCAGAATGGGGAAGTTCCTTTACGAATTCATCTACCATTTCCATAGTACGACCGTAATTCGATTCGTATTTTTTAATTTCAGCCAGTTTCAGATCATTGATGATGGCGGGGATGAGCCAATCGGGGAAATCTCCGTTCCGAACCAGTGCGATCTGCGACATGATCAGGTCCCTTACCTCTTCCAGCGACTGCCCTTCTTTGGCTTTACCCATAAAAATATTCACGGAATAATCTTTCAACACATAAGAAAAAGCACTGGCCTCCAACACTTTCTGGGCCTGATTTAAATTAAGGTCCATCAAACCAGCCGTGCTGTTACTTAAAACCATGTTGCAAATTGTCACCAGGTCCGCATCTTTGGTATCAGCGCCACCCAGGCGATAGCCAAGGGTAACCGATTCCGCATCAGGACCAACTACCTCTTTCACAACAGGTTGAACTATCGGAACCTCGATTGTTGGTACATACGCTGTTACAGGCTTTGAAACCAGTTGTCCGAAAGAAGCATCCACCTGTTTAATCACCTCATCAGGATTAAAATCACCTGAAAGAACAATGGCCATGTTGTTTGGGACATAGCGTGATGCAAAATAATTTCTCAATGAAACCAGGGAAGGATTTTTCAGATGTTCTACCGTACCAATCGTTGTTTGGGTTCCGTAGGTATTTGTCGGAAACAGGCCTAAAAACAAATCTTCAAAAACTTTATCGTCGTCACTGTCGAGGCTCATATTTTTCTCCTCATATACGGTTTCCAATTCCGTGTGAAACAACCGGAAAACAGGGTCCTGGAAACGTTCCCTCTCAATTTGCAGCCATTGGCTTATTTTATTCGAGGGGATGTCGTTGATATAGACGGTTTCCTCAAAAGAAGTAAAGGCATTGGTTCCCTTCGCCCCGATCACAGAAAGCAATTTATCATATTCGTTGGCAATGGCATAGGTAGAGGCAACGCCTGACAGACTGTCGATTTCATGATATATTTTTCTCCGTTGAGCTGTATCCAAGGTTTTCTTATACACCTCGAATTTGTATTCGATCTGGTCAAGCAGCTGTTTTTCCTTTACAAAGTCCTTGGTGCCAAACTCATCGGTGCCCTTGAACATCATGTGTTCGAGGTAGTGCGACATGCCGGTATTGTCGGAAGGGTCATTTTTACTACCAGTGCGCACGGCGATGGCGGTTTGAATGCGGGGGGCGTCCTTGTACACTGTCAGGTAAACCTTCAGTCCGTTTTTCAGTGTATATATCCGTGCCTTCAGAGGATCTCCCGCAACTGTATCAAATTTATATGATTGTTGAGCTACTGTACCGTATACCAGCACAAACAAGATCAAAATCATCGCCGTTTGTTTAATCATCTTTTTCATTGGAATATGTTTTTTAATAAATATTTCGCCATTTCGCCATTTCGCTATTTCGCTACCTCGCTACCTACTTATGAAACTTCCTTATAAACTCCTCAACCTCAGGAACTCCTCCCTGGTAGATCAGGTAGCCATTGTACGGTTCACGGGGAGTAATTTCGCTATTGATCGGGGTTAGCATGATCTCTTTTACCTTTGCCAGGTCGCTGGTTTGCCCCAGGGCCCAGCTGAGTTTGATAAATGCCGTTTCAGGCAACATGTTTTCAGCAGGGATGATGCCTTTGGCCATGAGGTCGCGCCCGGTATCGTACACAAACATATGAACATACCCCCAAAGGGTCTGTACGGTCATATAAATGGCCACACCCTTTGCGATTGCCCGTTCAATGGCGGGATAGATCGGTTTGTTCACGTGACCAAGCCCTGTGCCAATGATGATAATTCCTTTATAGCCTGCGTCAACCAGTGCATCGATCACATCCGGCTGCATGTTGGTGTAATAATAGATCATGGTGACCTTTTCTTCATAATAGGGCATGATCGTCACATTTCGGTCTGAACGCCGGCGCTTGTAATCATGTTTGATAGGCACTACCCCCTGCCGGCTGACGGTGGCAATGGGGGTATCGCCAATGGTTCTGAATGTGGACCTGTAAGAAGAGTGCATTTTCCGAACCCGGGTACCTTTGTGAAGAAAGCCATATTCATCGGAAGTAGGGCCAAACATACACACCATAACTTCGGCAATATCTCCATGGGCAGCGGCGGTGGCAGCATGCATCAGGTTGAGAGCGGCATCGGAACTTGGCCGGTCCGAAGAGCGCTGTGATCCCACCAGCACTATGGGAACAGGGGAATTCTGCACCATGAAAGTCAGTGCTGCGGAAGTATAATGCAGCGTATCTGTCCCGTGACCGATAATAATGCCATCGATCCCTTTTTCAATTTCATTGCCAATGGCAACAGCCAGTTTTTTATATTGGTCAGGCCCCATATTTTCACTGAAAACCGCAAACAGTTTTTCAGTAGTAAGGTTACAGATGTCGGCCAGTTCAGGAACTGCGCCATATAACTCCCCGGGAGAAAAGGCAGGGATCACGGCCCCGGTGCGGTAGTCGAGCCGGGAAGCAATTGTACCCCCTGTTCCCAGGAGTTTAACATTTGGCTTGTCTTTCGAATAAGGAAATTCCTTCTCGGGAATTTTATAAACCGCCTTTTTATAGCCCAGTTCTTCTATGCCGGTGATGCCATTAATATCGACTCCGATATTGTACCCGGTAAAAATCTTCAGAACAAGGTGTTTGTCGTCTGTATTTTCAGCCCTGGGTAAAATAGTGCCTTCAAATACACCCCTGCTGCTGTCGACTCTTACCCTGGCCCAAACCCGGGCGTTAAACTTCTGAAGTACAGCAAGTGCACGTCCTTTATATCCCTGGAAAATATCTTCGCTCATAAAATAGTCAGTGTTAAGTATTAAGTGTTAAGTGTTAAGTATTAAGGAGTAAGGTACTGACAGTTTTGTTAGCTGTTCATGTGTATATTGCTGCATAGTTCACTTAATGAAATATTGCCTGTGGCCAGTTTGCTGAGATTCCCCATAACCCAGCGTAATCCGGCTGAATCATCACGAGAGGTTCTGATATCTTTATATTTTTTTACAAGGAAAGGGATTTTTGCAATAATTTCCTCCCTGGGTACTTCCTTAAAATTGATGGTGATGAGAACTGACTCAAAATCCATTTTCGGGTGCTGGAATATCAGGCAAAGCATGCTTTTTGCAATGGCAAGATCGATCTTGTTGTCAACCAGGAATTTAAGTAAATCAAACACCTTGTCAAAGGTAAAGTCGGGCAGTGCAGGGTATTGTCCCTGCAAGTGTTTCAGGGTATATGCCAGCAACCCTGACGTAAACCTTGCCGGTATATTTAACTCGGTCTGCGCTTTTTCAAGTAACGGAACCAGATTGTTTTTTAAAAGGTAAGTATGAGTATCTTCGGGTACATTCCATTCTGTCAGCTGTGCGATACGCTCACAAACCAGTTTGGGAATCCGTGTTAAAGCTTCGTCGATCTCGGAGTCTTCCAGTGGGATGGGGGCTGAATCGGTATCCGGATACATACGGTCGGCACCCGGCAGAACGCGTTCGAAGATAGTGGTTCCGTCTTCGAAGGATTTCCGGGTTTCATTTGGCACACCGCTGAAAGCCAGCCTGCAGCGTTCTTCAATTGTTTCGAGGGCTGTTTTGATGTCATCTTCGGGTCCCCAGAAAATCAACTGGGCATCGCCCTCCTTGCTGCCAAGGAGCGACTGAACTTTTGTCCAGGCCTTTTCCCCTACCAAATCCTCAAACATCTCTGAATGGACCATGTTGGGTTTCTCGATACAGGCGATTACCTTCAGCCGGTCGGAAAAATCATCGGCGAACATCTTGCCCGGCTGGGTAAAATGGGATAAAATCCCCTGAAACTGGGGCAGGTTTACAATATACACCTTCAGCGTGGTACTCTTGGGCACACCCAGGTTCTCAAGCTTAAAATCCTTTGCCTTGACTTCCCTCGCAAATATTTTCCAACCAGACAAGTCCTTGATTCTTTTACACAGCATGTCTTTAACGGCCAGCAATGCCCACTGCCGGTAAGCCTCAATGTGCGTCAGTTCGGGCATCCATCCATTGTGGGCAACCCCTTTGATCTCGACCCGCGTTCCTCCTTTACAGCTCACATTGACGTCGGCCCGTGTTGAACCTATTCCGGAGCGTACTTTGCCGGTACTCCGGTTTAAAAAGCGGATATAGTCGGCGCCCTCCTTTACCTCGTCCGGATTTTTGAATTCCGGATAGGTCACTGTTTCGATCAGGGGCATCCCCAGGCGGTCGGTACGGTAAATCCGGGTGTGGCCGATATCCGACACCTCCCTGCATGAATCCTCTTCCAGGCTGAGTTGGATCAGCCGGATTTTCTTATGTTTCAACTGAATCTCTCCTTCGATCCCGATGATGGCGGTTCGCTGAAAGCCGGTAGGTATGGAGCCATCAAGATATTGTTTACGTGTTATATGCACCTCCCCTACCACCTTTAACTTTGAAAGGAGGGAGATGTCGATGGCATGCGACAAAGCTTCACGGTTTAACGGGAATGGAGGAGTATCGTCCACATCATAGGTACAAGCCGTTTCATTCTTAATCCGGTAAATAATATTTTTCCGGGTTCTGAATTCCATCAGAGCCGTGCCGTCATATTCGCCAAGTTCGCTCAGGGTTGGCCGCATATGCCGGACCAGTTCGGCATCATAATCTCCGGCTTTCTGAAAGATCCCTGCAGGACAATGGCAGAAAAGCTTTTCTTTGGTTTTCAGTTGTTGATGGACTTCAAGCCCCGACATAAAACCAATGCGGTCGTAATCAGCCTGGGTAGCCATTTTGCGCGGGACATATCCGATTTTTTGTTGTGTTTCGGCATGGTTATGCCTGGGGTCGAAATGTTGTTTCATTGTATCAGCAGGAATAGTTAATAGAGTTCTCAAATTTACCTATTTTGTCAATATCCTGAGTGAATTGTTCATTAATTTTAGTAACATTGACTTTCGTATCTTTGTGCCTCCATTCAGAATGAACCAATACATGCTCCGAACTATTGTAATCCTTTCCATGTTTCTTACCCTCAATGCTTTTTCACAGGAAAAGGAAAAAACGAAAATTCAATATGCAGGGGACATCTGGGAATTCAACAAGGAAATTTACGAGGCCGGTCCGAGGCTCCTTGGAAATGTGGTTATGAACCACGACAGTGCCTTTCTTTATTGCGACAGCGCGTATGTGAATGAGGTTGAAAACAAGGTGATCGCCTACGGAAATGTTCGTATCAAACTCAGTGATACGCTCAATCTTTACAGCGATTCGCTCAGGTACGACGGAAACACTAAAATCGCGAATGCATTCAGCAATGTGAAGCTGGTTGACAATCAAACCATTCTTACTACAGACACCCTGGTATACAACCGGAATACACAGATAGCACAGTATGACTACTGGGGTAAAATAGTCAATGATAAAAACAACCTTGTCAGTCACCACGGGTACTATTATACGGATAAAAAGGAGTTTTTCTTCAAGGATAAGGTGATCATGATGAGCCCGAAATACAATATGTATTCCGATACACTGATGTACAATACCGTAACAGAAACCTCCTATTTTTTCGGACCATCCCACATCATCAGTATTGACAGGCAGGATTCCATCTATTGCGAAAACGGATGGTACAATACCCGCTTCGACATCGCGCGTTTCCGCAACAGGGCGCGCATATATCATGAAACTACATACCTCACAGGCGACAGCATGTATTATGACCGGAAAAACGGCTTCGGGCAAGTGTTTAAAAAAGCGCTCATGGTTGATACGGTGCAGAATATTGTTTTAATGGGGAATTATGGCGAAATGCAGCGTAAAAAAGGATTTGCCTATATGACAGACAGTGCGGTGAGCATCCTGGTAGATAAATCAGATTCATTGTTCATGCATGCAGATACCATTCGGGCCACTTTTGATTCAGCCCAAAACATCAAAAATGTTTATTGCTATTACAAGGTGAAATTCTTCCGGCGTGATCTGCAGGGAATGTGTGACTCACTCACTTACCACGGAAAAGATTCGGTGATGACGATGTATAAACTGCCTGTGATCTGGGCCGATTCAAATCAGTTGTCGGCCGATTCCATTAAACTAACCTTTCATAATGGTGTGGCTGACTCTCTGAAGCTTTTCAGTTCGGCATTTATTATTTCGAAAGATGATACCGGCAGTTTTAATCAGATCAAAGGAAGAAATGTAATGGCAAAGTTTCGCAACAACGAACTCTATAAAATCAATGTGATCGGGAATGCCCAAACAATTTATTTTACAAGAGAGGAAGACAGGACCCTGATCGGAATAAACATTGCTGTTGCAGGCGAAATGCTTGTTTTCATTGAAAACAAACAGTTGAAATCAATTACCTACATTGACAATCCCGACGCACATCTCCTTCCTGAAAAGACAGTCCCATTGAACGAAAGAAAACTAAAGAATTTCAAATGGGAGGAAAAACGCCGGCCCGGAAAAAAATCCGACATTTTCATCTGGTAACACTTTTACTTGTAAACTTGTAAACATGTAAACATGTAAACTTGTAAACATGTAAACTTGTAAACATGTAAACCCGTTTACTACCCGTTTACCCGTTTACCCATATACCCGTTTACCCATTTACCCGTTCACCCGTTCACCCATTTACCCGTTCACCCGTTCACCCGTTTACCCGTTCACCCGTTTACAACCCTAAAACACCGAAACCTTCACATATCTCCCCGGGTTCGCTTTTATATCCTCCAGCAGCAGATTCAGGTCACGCGCAGCTTTTTCCACCTCCTTGTAAAGCTGTTGGTTATTGAGCAGTTGTCCGACAGAACCCTCGCCCTTATCTATTTTCAGAAGGATCAAATCCAGATCGGTAACCGCTTTGTTTACCTGGGCAATCGTCTGGGGAATGCGGGCACTGGCAAGGGAATCACTCAGATTCGAAAAGTTGGAAAGTATATTGCCGATTTTATCATTGTTCTTTTTCAGGTTGCTGCTGATCGACTCCACGTTATTGATAATTTTCGAAAGATTGTTGCGCTGGGAAGTCATCAGTGTGTCAAGATTATGGGTAGTATGGGCTATATTCTCCAAAGATTGTTTAACATGCTCTATGGCATCAACCAGATTGTCGCGGGTGTTTTTGTTCAGCACCTGCTGAACAATTACCGCAATACTGTCAATAGAGCCAATCAGATTTTCAGCTTTCGTTTTCAAAGGAAGCAGTTGCTTGTTCACCTCCTGTCCGAGGGTAGCCTCGGTAAGTGCACGTAAGGTGTCGCCGCTCACCGCCATTACCAGCGAATCGCCTGGAACGATTTCAACCTCCGGCGCACCCAGCAGGCTGGAACTGAAAATGCGGGCACTGGAATTTTTCGCAATAGGATAATCACCAAGTACATACAATTCAACAATGATTTGCTTTGGATTTTCCGGGTTAAAGTAGAGTTTCTTAACCTGCCCAACCTTTAGCCCTTTGATAGAAATCGGATTCGCGGCCACCAACCCGTTCACCTGTTCATAAACTGCATAAAATGTGCGGCTGGTTTTAAGTAATTCAAGGCCTTTCAGGTACATCAGCCCCCAGATCAGGATTGCGGTTGCAACCACAAAAACAACACCGACTTTGATCTCTTTTCTGATTTTCACAGCTACTGTTTTTGCAAACTTACAAATAAATAATTATTTCTTGAGCAGCGAATCTGCCTCATGTTGAGGGATACGTTCGTTATTCCTGAATATCACAATAAATGCATCCCTGATTCCCTTCTTTTTCACCTCGACGAGCATACGATTGGCAGCTTCCAGATTCGGTTCATCCCCAACAGTATACTTGAACTTACCTCCGTGCCTGTACATTTTCACCTCCGGGAAATGGGAAAATTTGGGATAATCAGCTCCGCGCTCCGTATTTTCAGAAGCAATTTGCACCCGGTAGGATAACTTTCCGGACTCATTATTATCCGCAGATTCAGCTACATTTCCGGATCCGGAAGCGGCAGGGATATCCGGGTTGATTTCAGGGCCGGCAATTTCAATAAAGGCCTTACAGATGGCTGATGCAATAAAGTCCTGTCCCCTCTCCGACAAAAGGAATTTTTCCTCATCGGGGTTGCTCAGGTAACCTGTTTCTACCAGGATACTGGGCATTGTGGTTTTGTACAACACAAGGAAACCTGCCTGCCTTACCCCCCGGTCGTTCATCCCCACCCGTTCAGCCATTTGCTTCTGAACGGCTGCTGCAAAATCAGTACTTCTGTCAAGATTTGAATTCTGATTCAGTGAAAATACGATATAGGATTCATCAGAATTGGGATCAAAACCATTGTAGGTTGACTGGTAATCAGATTCAAGGAGGATGGCTGCATTTTCCAGTTTGGCTATATCCAGGTTTGCCTTCGATTTATGCAGGCCCATAACATAGGTTTCAGCCCCTTTGAGTGCATGATTCTTATTGGCATTGCAATGAATTGAAATGAAAAAATCCGCCCTGGCTTCATTGGCAATCCCGGCACGGCGGTATAGTTCAACAAAGAAATCCTTGTCACGGGTATAAACTACCTTTACATCCTTGCGGGAAGCGCGTATCAGTTTTCCGAGTTTCAGCGCAACGGCAAGATTTATATTTTTCTCTTTTGCTTTTAATCCAATAGCTCCGGGGTCATGACCCCCATGACCGGCATCAATCACTACCGTATACTGTTTCGCTGTTCGCTGGGCGACCAGGGAACCCGAGATGAAAAGAAAGAAAAAAACCGGCAAACACCAGATAAAACGCGGCATCCGTGAATATGGATTGTTAAAGTATCTTAAAAAAGGCCCTGGTTTCAATTATTTTGCTTAGTTTTGAAACCCGAAGAAAAACGGTCTTCAACGCCTTTTTATTCTGAATTTTTAAAGTAAACAAAGATAGAATATTAACCCCAGAATTCAGAAAAGAAGTTGTTAACGAAATTATTAACAAGGTCTTTCCATTCTA
>CAZVNF010000035.1:7818-25695 GCA_964628215.1 uncultured Draconibacterium sp. | reverse complement strand
GATCGTGTCTGACCAATAAATATGCCGAAGGATATCCCGGGAAGCGGTATTATGGAGGCTGCCAGAACGTCGATATTTCGGAACAACTGGCCATTGACCGGGCAAAGGAGCTGTTCAATGCCGAATGGGCAAATGTTCAGCCCCATTCCGGCGCCCAGGCCAACATGGCCGTATTGATGACCTGCCTGAAGCCCGGAGACACCTTCATGGGTCTCGATCTATCACACGGAGGGCATCTTTCCCATGGTTCCCCGGTGAATTCTTCTGGTATCCTTTATAAAGCGGTAGCATACCAGGTTGAACAGGAAACAGGAGTGATCGATTATGATAAAATGGAAGAAAAAGCCCTTTCCATCAAGCCAAAACTGATCATTGCCGGCGCTTCCGCCTATTCACGTGATTGGGATTACAAACGCATGCGGAGCATTGCCGACAAGATTGGCGCCTTGCTCCTTGCCGACATTGCTCATCCTGCCGGGCTTATTGCCCGCGGACTGCTCAACGATCCGATCCCATATTGTCATATAGTTACCACAACCACGCATAAAACCCTGCGCGGCCCCCGTGGCGGAATGATCCTTATGGGTAAGGATTTTGAAAACCCGTGGAAACTGACAACCCCGAAAGGAGAAATCAAGATGATGTCGCAACTGCTTGATTCCGCAGTATTTCCAGGTATCCAGGGCGGCCCCCTGGAACATGTTATTGCTGCCAAAGCCGTCTCATTTTACGAAGCCCTTTCCGACGAATACATGGACTATATCCTCCAGGTGAAGAAAAACGCAACCGCCATGGCTAAGGCATTCATTGACAAGGGGTATCATGTTATTTCGGGTGGAACAGACAACCATCTGATGCTCATCGACCTGAGGTCGAAGTTTCCCGGTATCACCGGCAAACAGGTTGAAAACACCCTCGTCAGGGCAGATATCACCGTTAATAAAAATATGGTGCCATTCGACAGTCGTTCGCCTTTCCAGACTTCCGGATTGCGTGTAGGCACCCCGGCCATAACCACCCGTGGATTGAAAGAAAAACACATGCCGCAGATCGTCAGTCTGATGGACGATGTGATCAGCGACATCGAAAATGAATCAAAAATCCTTGTTACAGGGAAAAAAGTCAATGAGATGATGGCAGAATTCCCGCTGTTTGCATATTAATAATTCTTGCTGACAATGAAGACTTTATACCTGATGCGCCATGCCAAGTCCTCCTACGAGGAACCTGGCGTGTCGGATGCCGACCGGCCGCTTATTCAAAAAGGGATTAATAAAACAAAGCTGATCGTTGATTTCCTGCTAAAACGGGAAACCAGGATCGATCTGATGGTTTCGAGCCCTGCAGTGAGGGCTTATGAAACCGCCCGGATCCTGGCTGAAGGCCTATTCTATCCGATAAATAAGATCAAAACCGACAGAAAGATATATGACGGTTATTATGACCGGATCCTCGACATTATTTACGGAACCTCCAATGACGTAAACTCCCTCATGATCTTCGGCCACAATCCGACCATGACTCACCTGGCCAACCTCTTTTTACATCCTGGGATGGAGAATATGCCTACATCATGCGTTGTTTGCCTCTCCTTCAACACTGAAAAGTGGGAAGACATTCCCTCTGCCGAAGCGGTTCAGGAATTCATCATTTTCCCAAAAATGCTGAAATAAAATGGCTGCCAGAAAAAAAGTACCCATCCTGAACCGCGACCTTAACTGGCTCTATTTTAATGGCCGGGTATTACAGGAAGCAGCGGATGTGCGTAATCCCCTGCTGGAACGGTTGAAATTCCTGGGAATTTTCTCCAACAACCGGGATGAATTTTTCAGGGTACGTGTTGCCACCCTCAACCGTATGCTCAGGGTGGAACGGGTTCAATATGATACCCCTGTGAATCCAAAGAAAGCACTTAAGGAAATTGGGGAGCTGGTTCAGAAACAGGAACGTGAATTCATGCAGGTTTATGAAAAAATCCTGAGTGAACTGGCTCTTTCCAACATCTTTATCCTCAATGAAGATCAACTTTCTGAATCGCAGGGCGAATTCGTTCGCAAATATTTCAGAGAACAGGTACGTGGGGCTTTGTTTCCGATCATGATCAGCAGCCTGCAGGATATCTCCTCCCTGCGGGACAAATCCATATACCTCGCCGTGACCATCGGACGACAAGACAAAGCCCTGAAAGATGATTATGCACTGATTGAACTGCCAACCAAAACCATTTCAAGATTTCTGATCCTTCCTACTGAAGGAGAAAAGCGATACATCATCCTGCTCGATGACATCATCCGGTATTGCCTTTCCGAAATATTCTCCATCTTTGGATACGATACTTTTTCAGCTTATACTGTGAAAATTACCCGTGACGCTGAAATCGATATCGACACCGACGTATCCAAGAGTTTCCTGGAAGTGATGACAGAAAGCCTGAAACAGAGGAAACGTGGCATCCCCGTGCGGTTTGTTTACGACAAATCTATTCCGGCCGACCTGCTGAAGATCATAACCAAACGACTGGAAATCACAAAAGAAGACCCTATCAGGGGAGGTGGCCGGTATCACAATTTCAAAGATTTCATGGGATTCCCCAATCTTGGGCACAAGGAACTTGAATACGAGGCAATGCCCCCGCTGATGCATAAAGATCTGCCACTGAATCGCAGCATCCTTGCCTCTATCAGGGAGAAAGACATTATGCTTCATTACCCGTACCAGTCATTTCAATATATCATTGACCTCCTGCGGGAAGCATCTATCGACCCCAAAGTACGGTCGATCAAGATGACGATTTACCGGGCAGCAAAGAATTCAGGCGTCATCAATGCCCTGATCAATGCGGCACGAAATGGCAAGTATGTGACGGTTTTCATGGAACTGCAGGCCCGGTTTGATGAGGAAGCCAATATTTTCTGGACTGAACGTTTAAGGGAAGAGGGGGTTAAAGTCATCCACAGCATACCCGGATTTAAGGTTCACAGTAAACTGATCCTGATCCGCAGGAAAGAAAATAACAGTAATTTCTTTTTCTCATTTATCGGAACAGGAAATTTCAATGAAACCACGGCCAAGATTTATTCTGACGTAAGTCTGCTCACAGCAGATCAAACCATCTGCAACGATGTGGTTAATGCGTTTCACCTGATTGAGGAAAGTTACCGGCCGTACAAATTTAAAGCGCTGGTGGTTGCCCCGGTTAACATGCGCAACTTCTATATCAAAATGCTGCACAACGAGATACAACATGCAGCCGCAGGCAGGGAGGCATGGGTCATTATCAAGCTGAACAGCCTGGTAGATGGTGCAATGGTGAAAAAACTTTACAAAGCCAGCCAGGCAGGCGTTAAAATCAAACTGATCATCCGGGGCATCTGTACACTGGTTCCGGGAATTCCCGGTTTGAGCGACAACATCGAAGCCATCAGCATTGTAGATCGGTTTCTTGAACATGCAAGGATCATTGTCTTCTGCAATGGCGGCGATACCCAGTATTATATCACTTCCGCTGATTGGATGGTTCGCAATTTCGACAATAGAATTGAGGTGGCTACCCCCATTCATGATCCGGAAATCCAGGAACAACTGCGCAAAATGCTCGAAATTCAATTGTCTGACAATGTCAAGGCCAGGCTGATCGGGCCGGGAGAACAAAATAAATATAAAAAAACCAGTGGTCCGGCAATTCGGTCGCAGGTGGAGATATATAACTATTTGAAAGAGCAGATTCAGTGAAATGGCTGTTATAAAGTTCATATTCCATATCCTAATCAACAAGTACTTCCTTACCACGGTGGCGTTTGTGGTATGGATGGTGTTTTTCGACAGCAATAACCTGATGACCCGTAACCGGTTACAGGAAAAGCTGGACGGGCTGAACCTTGAAAAACAATTTTACCTCCAGGAAATTAAAAAAGATTCAACACTTACCCAGCAGTTAATGACTGACTCAGCTCAACTCGAGAAGTTTGCCAGGGAGCGCTACCTGATGAAAAAGGACCAGGAAGATATGTTCCTCGTGATTGATACTACTGAGGATCAACATCCATAAGAATCTTTACAGATCTGAATGCCGGATTTTCATGAAATTTTTCAATTTCCTTTACCAGCCGGGCTTTCATTGCGCCAGATGAAACCTCCCTCTCCATCTTGAACATGATGTGCTTGATAAAGTAATTCATGATCCGGGAAACCATGGGAAATTCAGGGCCAAGAATACGCTTCGCAAAAACTGCACGCAGTGATTTTGACAGTTCCTCAGCGGCTTTATTCAGTAAATCGGGATCTTTATGTTTCAATTTCAGCAACACCAGGCGGGTATAGGGAGGATACTTATACTTTTGTCTCTCGGCAATTTGCTTTTTAAACATGGCCAGGTAGTCATTCTTCACCACATCCCTGATCACAGGGTGATCAGGATGATACGTTTGTATGATCACCCTACCCTGTTTGTATTTTCGTCCCGATCGTCCGCTGACCTGTGCCATAAGCTGGTAACTGCGCTCTGCTGCCCTGAAATCCGGATAGCTCAGCATGTTATCTGCATTTAAAATGCAAACGAGGCTCACATTGTCAAAATCGAGTCCCTTGGTCACCATCTGTGTGCCCACGAGGATATCAATTTTGTGTGCTTCAAAATCACCAATAATTTGCTGGAGGGAGTGTTTGCTGCGGGTTGTGTCCAGGTCCATTCGTGTAATCCGGGCTTTGGGAAAAAACAAGCCAAGTTCTTCCTCCACCTTTTCGGTGCCGAATCCTTTCATTTTTATACTCGTACTTTGACATTCAGGACATTTTTCCGGAATCCTGGAAACATACCCGCAATAGTGGCAACGCAGCTGGTTGATTTTCTTGTGATAAACCAGCGTAACATCACAGTTTTTACAGGAAGGCATCCAATGACAGACATCACATTCCAGGCGAAGTGAAAACCCGCGCCGGTTCTGAAACAGGATTGCCTGTTCCCCATTACCGAGCAAGGTCTCTATCTGCCGGAGCAGGACCGAAGAAAAATGGCTTTTCATCAAGCCCTGCCGGGTAGCTTCTTTAACATCCAGAACCTGGATAAGAGGCATTTCCATATTGCCAAACCGTTCAAAAAGTTCCACGAGGCCATATTTTCCCTGCATCGCATTGTAATAGCTCTCAACCGAAGGCGTTGCAGACCCCAGCAGGGTTTTTGCCCCGTGAAGATGTGCCAGGTATATGGCAGCATCCCGGCCATGATACCGGGGTGCCGGGTCCATCTGTTTGAAAGAGGGGTCATGCTCTTCATCAACAACCACCAGGCCTAGGTTCGAAAAGGGCAAAAACAGGGAAGAACGGGCCCCCAGAACGATGTCATACTCCCTCCGGGTGGTTTGGGTCACTTCGTGCTTCTCAAGTACGGCATTCCAGATTTCTACCCGTTCATGTACATTAAACCGGGAATGGTATACTCCGACCCTGTCGCCAAAATATTTTCGCAACCTGCTGATTATTTGCGTTGTAAGGGCTATTTCCGGCAATAGAAAGAGCACCTGTTTTCCCTGGTCGATAACCTCCCGGATGAGTTTGATATAGAGTTCGGTCTTGCCACTTGAAGTGACCCCGTGCAACAATACAACATCTTTTTTTTCAAATGCTTCCCTAATACTGGTCAATGCATCCGATTGACTTTCTGTAAGTTCAATCTGTTCCGAATCCGATTCCTGCCCTGCTGTATCAAACCGGCTGACAAGCTTTTCATTTGTTTCAAATACTCCCTTTTCAACGAGAATATCGAGCTGGGCTCCGCTGCCATTGGCCTGCCTGATTAACTCCGTGCGCTTTACATCCTTCATATCACCAAACCCATACCCGGAAAGCCTGATATAAGTCATGACCATCGCAAGCTGTTTTGTGGCACGCTTTTCAAGCTGATCAAATAACAGTTTCAGCGCATCTTCATTTTCAGCAAAACCGGGAGTCAGCCGCACAAATGCAACTCTCTTCGGTTTGTATGGATCGTTCAATTCCTCTTCGGGGATAATAAATCCTTTTTCGATGAGGGTTTTAATCAAGGGGATGGTCTTTTGCTGGTCCAGGATTTTTGAAACCTCAGAAATGGCAATACTTTTACGATGATGAAGCGCTTCAATCAGGAGTAATTCCTTTTCATTCAATCCGGAGAGGTCATTTGGAAGTACCGGATTTAAGGCGATCTTGGATTCACTGGCCAGTTTGAATGCAGAAGGCAGCGCTGCGTTCATGACTTCCCCGGGATGGCAGAGATAATACCCGGCCAGCCATTCCCAGAAAACATACTGGACTTTAGATATGATCGGGGTTTCATCAAGAACTGAAAGGAGATACTTCGGCAAATGTGTTGCAGGTGGCAACTCATGTACCCTGACAACCAGGGCTGTATAGATTTTTCTGGCACCAAACTGCACCACAACCCTCACCCCCTCCTGAACATGCTCATTCAATTCGTATGGAACACGGTACGTGAAAGTACCGCCAACCGGAAGCGGCAATAAAACATCGGCAAACAGGGTGATCCGTTCCAAGGAATAGGAGCTTTAGCGCTTTACAGGGCAAGGATTCGCGACATTTCCAGCAATTCCTTATTGATATCCTTATGATGTTTGATTGCCTTTTCGAAAGGAGTAAAAACCACTTCCTTATTCACAATACCGGCCATTTCTCCGCGATGACCTTCCAGCAGGCCTTTAACAGCAACAAAACCCAGGGTGCTTGCGAGTACACGATCATATGCACTGGGTGCTCCACCGCGCTGGATATGCCCGAGGATAGTGACACGTGCATCCATTTCAGGCAGTTTTTCTTTCACTTTTCTGGCCACTTCATAGGCACCTCCTATATCATCTCCTTCGGCAACAATGACAATGCCCGAAGTTTTACTTCTGCGCCAGTCATGTTTTAGCAAGCGTGTGAAGTTGTCAATGTAAGTTGTGGTTTCGGGTACCAGGATAAACTCTGCCCCACAGGCTATGCCGCTTCGCAATGCAATGAAACCGGCATCTCTTCCCATTACCTCTAAAAAAAAGAGCCGTTCATGCGAATTGGCCGTATCCCTGATCTTATCTGCCGCTTCAACCACGGTATTTACAGCAGTATCATAACCAATGGTGGCATCAGTGCCATAAAGGTCATTGTCAATGGTGCCTGGCAAACCAATGATAGGGAAATCAAATTCCTTGTCGAAAATGGCCGCGCCGGTAAAAGTGCCATTCCCTCCAATGGCAATGAGCGCGTCGATGTTATGTTCCCTGAGATTATTGTATGCCTGGAGCCTGCCATTATACTCCATAAATCGATGGCTGCGTGCCGTTTTTAAAATGGTGCCCCCTCGCTGGATGATATTCGACACCGAACTGCTGTACAATTGTTCAATCTGGTTATCAATCATTCCTTCATAACCACGATAGATGCCGAAAACATCCAGTCCGCCGAATATCGCACTGCGTACCACCGCCCTGATGGCGGCATTCATCCCCGGGGAATCTCCTCCGGAGGTAAGTACACCGATTCGTGTTACCTGTGACATAAATCTGTTGCTTTGAGTTATTATAAACGGGTTGATGAGTAAACGGGTAAACAAGTAAACAGGTAAGCTACCTGGTAAACCTGCTTACCAGTTTACCAGTTTACTCGTTTACTACTTTACCTTTTCACCTTTTTCCCACATTTCCCGCAAAAGTACAAAATTTGAATTCCATCGCATTATTCTGATGGTCCCGGATATCCTTTTTTTCCTGCAAACAAATCGAACTTTAAAAACCGGCATTCCAGCGGGCCATTAAATACAGGGATTCTTCGCGATGGGCGCAACCCGATAAACTTGATTGATTCAATATCTGAAGAGATCAGCCAGGCGGTATACCCGGCATATTTTCGTTTCAGGGTATCCCCTATCATTTTATAAAACACCAGGGAATCTTCTATTTGCAGCCGCTCATCATAAGGTGGGTTTGATACAATAAACCCCCGCTCAAAAGGTGGTTTTGAATCTTCAAATGTTCTGACTTCCAGAGTTATGTCATCATACAGACTGGTAAACCGCAAGTTTTCACGCGCTGAATCAATGGCACGGTCTGACCTGTCGGCGCCATGCATTTTCACCTTCATTTCGGAAATAAGCCCGTTATAGTCATTCTTAACTTTGTCCCAAAGGGATGCATCAAAATCACGCCATTTCATAAACCCCCACTCCTCCCGGAAAAAACCGGCAGGCATGTTCCTGGCAAGCATCGCTGCCTCAATCAGCAAGGTACCTGAACCGCACATCGGGTCAAACAAAGGCACCGTCATGTCCCATTCTGAAAGTTTCACCAATCCTGCGGCAAGAACTTCATTGATGGGAGCAGGCCCGGTACTTTTACGATACCCGCGCCGGTGGAGCGATTGCCCTGATGAGTCGAGCGCAACAGTACATGAATCCCTGAACAAATGCACATTTATTTTAAGGTCGGGATTCTCAAGGTCCACTGACGGACGGCTCCCAAGTTTGTCGCGTAACCGATCCACAATGGCATCTTTCGATTTCTGGGCTACAAACTGGGAATTCGTGAAAACTGTATATGAAATCACTGCATCGATGGCAAGAGAATGCGTTGCGTCAAGGTAATCCTCCCAGGGAAATTCATACATTTTTTCATAGAGATCCTTTTGTTCCAGTATTTCAAAATGAAAGAGCGGCTTCAGTATTCTCAGGGCGGTACGGCAAGTATAGTTGACCTTGTACATCATCTCCTTATCTCCGGTAAATGAAACAGCCCGGTTCAGTTTCATCACTCCGCTTGCTCCCAGGGTTTCAAGTTCACGCACCAAAACATCTTCCAGTCCTGAAATTGTCTTTGCGATCAAAGGAAACCCGGGTTCCTTATTAACACCCTCCTTCATAAATAAAAATTTATTATTATTTGGCTATTTCGCCCCTTTGTGGTATTTCGAATTTTTCGGAAAGTTACGATTATTTTAAATTCTTACCTTTGAAAAAAATCATTGCTTCATGATCCGACAACATCTGTCCGCCCTGCTGGTATTTCTTTTATTCCAGTCAAACTGCTTTTCACAGGATTCCTTTTCCATAAGCGGAAGGGTAGTTGACTCCCGCACAAGAGAATCGCTTGCCTTCGTTAATATTGTCATAAATAGCAGTAATAACAAAGGCGGAACTACAGATATTGACGGGAAATTTAACCTGAAATCAGCTAAAGCAATAGAATCAATACGACTTTCCTACGTAGGGTACGAACCAATCACGGTAACAACCCATGGCCTGACCAGCGGGCTCATGATCCAGATGACACAAAAAGAAATTGATCTTCAGGAGGTTGAAATCCTTCCAGGGATCAACCCTGCCCATCGTATTATTCGCAAGGTTATTGACAACCGTGATATCAACGACCCTGAAAAGGTGAGCACTTTTTCATATACAGCCTATGATAAGACTGTTTTTACGGCCGACAATGACACCACTTTGAAAGGTGATTTTGCTGCACTTGTCGACACTTCAATGCTGGTGAATGGCAAAGGCAGCGTGGGAATCGGGTTTTCTGTGGAGGAAGATTCGGTGAAAATGGATTCTGCAATGAAGGATTCAGCCATTATGACCATTGAAAAACTTATCAGCAGCCAGTACCTCTTTCTGATGGAAAATGTCACCAAGCGAAAGTTCATGGCTCCCGATAAAAATTACAACAAGGTGATAGCCACTAAAATGTCGGGCTTTAAGGATCCGATCCTGGTGTTCCTGGCCACACAGATCCAGTCATTTTCATTTTACAAACCCATCATCTCGATCATGATGAAAGACTATGTAAATCCGATCGGGAGCGGCAGTTTCAGCAAATACTTCTTTAAAATTGAAGACACAACCTATATTGGAAAAGATACCGTCTTTATCCTTTCCTTCAGGCCACGGAAAGGAACAAATTTCGATGGAATGAAGGGGATTATTTCTATCAATACACACAACTGGGCCATACAGAATGTAACTGCCGAACCCTTCCCGAATACCGGCGGTTTTATGATCAGGATCCATCAGTTGTATGAACTGATCGACGGCGTGCAGTGGTTCCCGGTTCAGTTAAATACCGATGTGGCTTTCAACAATATGCGTATCGGTAAATACAAGGCTGTGGGCAGCGGGAGAAGCTATATCCGCGACATAGTGCTCAACCCCGACCTTGTAAGGCGGGAATTCAACCACCTTGATGTAGAAGTTGACAAGGATGCCACTGCACGAAATGAGCCTTTCTGGAACCAATACCGGGTGGACAGTCTCAGCCAGAAAGACCGTCAAACCTATAAAGTACTCGACAGTGTGGGCGCAGCCAACAATTTTGACCAAATGGCCAAAACACTGCAAACCGTTCTGACAGGACGGATTCCCTGGGGCCCGATCGACATAGACATCAACCGGTTTATCAATTACAGTACCTATGAAGGACTCGTACTGGGTGCCGGTATTCATACCAATGAACGTCTTTCGGAGTGGTTTAAAATCGGAGGTTTTTATCAGTATGCGTTCGGGGTGTCAACCTCGAAATATGGCGGTGATGTGAGTTTTCTTTTAAGCAGACGTCATGATGTAACCATTGCAGCATCTGGCTTTTACGATCTAACTGAATCCGGCGGGGTCAGCTATCCTTCCGACAATGAATCAATTCTTTCCGGCAATTTCAGGTCTTTAATGCTGACAAAATTCGACCGTACGGAAAGTTTCAACTTCTCCATGGGGTTCAGGGCCCTCAAATACATGTTGTTCAACGTGGGTATCTCCAATAATTTTAAAAAATCAACCACGTATGACCTGGCAACAGCAGAGGAAACCGATACTTTGCTGCAGAATCAGTTCGGGTTCACCACCATCACTGCCGGATTCAAATGGGCTTATGGAGAGAAATTTATACAGACTATTAATAACAAGATCTCCCTCGGAACAAATTATCCAATAGTATGGTTTGAATATACACGGGGTGTGCAGGATTTTCTTGGCGGAGATTTCAGTTATGACCGGTTTGATTTAAAGATACGTAAAGTATTCAATATAAAATACATAGGAAAATTAACAATTCAATTAAATGGAGGATATATTGATCAGGCAATTCCCGCCTGCAACCTCTATTATGCCCCGTCAAGTTATCGTCAGTTTACATTGTACTCTCCTAACAGTTTCGGAACGATGCGAAACAACGAATTTCTTTCAAATAAATATGCTTCACTCTATCTGTACCATGATTTCGGCTACCTTCTTTTCAAAGGGAAGAAGTGGTTCCATCCCGAATTTGCCCTATCGCAAAATATCGGATTCGGCTGGCTCGATCACGCAGAACAATATAAATACATTTCTCTCAATCCGAAGGTTATGGACCTGGGATATTATGAATCAGGCTTGCTGATCAACAATCTGATCAATCTTAAAATATATACGGTGGGGATTGGGGCATTTTACCGTTGGGGACCCTATTCTTTTGATAATGTGGGGGATAATTTTGCATATAAAGTATCGATGATTTTCCCTTTTTAGGTAGCGAGGTAGCGAAATAGCGAAATAGCGAAATAGCGAAATAGAGCGCATCTTTGTCTCCCAATTTAGACTGCTTTAAAATTACATTTCAGTATTCGAAGGTTTGATTATTTATTTACATTTGTGCATATAAATTCCGACAAGTAATTATTTATGGAAGATAATCATACTCCGCATTCTGCCAACGAATCAGAGAACAATAAAGGCTCCTCCCGCCGGGACTTTTTAAAGAACCTGGGGCTGGCAGGTGTTGGTGCGGCAACAGGCGCTGCAGCACTTTACTCTGGTCATATTTTTGAAGCGAAAAAAGAGGTTTCCGGCGATCAGAAGGTTCTGCTCACTCAGGACGGAAAACTGGTACAGGTTGACTCACTTGAGATCAAAGCCCTTGAAAAAAGCGGGGTTGGTCTCCACGAAGCAGAAGGCCGCGAAGGGATTGCAGGGCGACGCTGGGTGATGGTTACCGACCTGTCTAAATGCCGCAATGCCCGAAAATGCATCACTGCTTGTCAGGATGCACATCAGTTGCGTCCCGAGCAGTATCATATGAACACATTGCAAATGCAGGATACCCCGGTGACCGCTCCCTACAACATGCCCAAAAACTGCCAGCACTGCGATAATCCTCCCTGTGTCGCGGTTTGTCCGGTTGATGCAACCTACAAACGCCCCGACGGGATCGTGCTGATCGACAACGATCGCTGTATCGGCTGCCGGTTCTGCATGGCTGCTTGCCCCTATTCTGCCCGGATATTCAACTGGCTTGAGCCCAAAGACAGTGCAGCTCATCAGGGCCAGGATTACAATGTAGAACTCAATGTTCCGCAAAAACTGGGGACTATTTCAAAATGCCTGTTCAGCGCCGACCGGCTCCGCGAGGGAAAATTACCTTACTGTGTGGAAGCCTGTCCCAACGGCGTTTATTATTTCGGAGATGAAAATGAAGATGCCGTTACCAATGGCACAACAAAGGAAACAGTGAGGCTGAGCAAACTGCTTCGTGACAATGGCGGATACCAGCTGATGCCTGAACTGGGAACCAAACCCCGGGTATATTACCTGCCGCCTAAAAACAGGTTGTTCCCGTTTGAAGAAGCCAAAGACCCAACCCCTGAAAATGTTTAATGACCATGGATGACAAAAACCTTACTTTCGACAAAATCACCAGCGATCTTACACATCATATCAGGATCAATAAAGGATTCCTGATCTGGATGGGCTTTCTTTCCGTTTCGCTGCTTGTTTGCCTCTATGCCTATTATCTTCAGTTAAACACCGGGCTGGGTGTAGCCGGAATCCGTGACTATGTAACCTGGGGCATGTATCTGGCCAACTTTGTTTTCTTTGTCGCTGCCAGCCTCATCGGGATGCTGATCAGCGCCGTACTGGGGCTGATCGGAATGAAATGGCTCACACCCATTACACGCATTGCTGAAACCATTGCAGTTGCTTTTGCTGCAGTTGCCGGACTGGTTATTGTTTCCGACATGGGACGCCCTGAGAGACTCGCCTATGTTTTTATTTATGGCAGACCTCAGTCGCCAATCCTCTGGGATGTAACCGTAATTACCACCTACTTTGTGCTGAGTCTCCTTCTGCTTTTTCTGCCGCTGATTGCCGACATGGCCATCATACACCGCAAAGTTGACACACTTCCTTCGTGGCTCAAACCTGTTTACAAAGCGCTATCCTTAAATTTTACCGACAAACCTGAACAAAATAAGATCATCAACAGGGCCATCCGTATTCTCCTGATACTGCTGATTCCCGCTGCCTTGTCAATCCATACGGTCACCTCCTGGCTTTTTGCGGTTACTTCCCGCGCCGGTTGGGACAGCACCATTTTCGGGCCTTACTTCGTTTCCGGGGCATTTGTTGCCGGATCTGCCGCAGTCATCATCGCCATGTATTTTTTCCGCAGGAACTACAAACTGGAGAATTACCTTACTGACAAGCATTTCAATAACATGGGCAAAGTACTGGCAACAGTTTCACTGGTTTACCTGTACTTTAACATCAATGAATTCCTGGTTCCCGGATATAAACTGAAACATGCCGATGCCATTCATCTCCAGGAACTTTTTGCAGGAAAAGATGCCCTGATGTTCTGGATCGTCCAGATTGGCGGCCTGGTGCTCCCGATCCTCTTCATGTTGTTTCGCCGTTTCAGGAAACCCTTACCCATCATGCTGGTTTCAGTAGCCGTGCTCATTGCAGCCTGGTTTAAAAGGTATCTGATTGTGGTGCCTACCCAGGAGCATCCATTTCTCCCCATTCAGCACGTGCCGCAAAACTTTGTTCATTATTCACCCACACTGATCGAGACCCTCATTACCATTGCCCCTTTCATCCTGGTTCTCATCATAATCACCCTGATATCAAAGTTTTTCCCGGTCATTCCGCTGCATGAAACTGCCAGGGAAAAAGGAATTGAACATATAAAATTTGATTAACCCGGAAATAAGCAAGGACCTATGCTTTTAAAAAAACTACTAATAATCATCTTTATTTTTTCAGTCGGAACAAAGGTTTCAGCTCAAACCTGGGTGGTTCCCGACGATCAGAAAGCGGTAGTGGCCCCGTTTAAATTCACACCCGACATGCAAAAACAGGGGGAGCAGATCTACCTGAAAAACTGCCAGTCATGTCATGGCCTGATGGGTAAAGATAACTGGGCTAAACTGACCCCGCCTCCGGGCGACCTTGCGAAAGAAAAAGCACAGGCTCAAACCGATGGTGAATTTTTCTTCCGGATTACTGCCGGAAAAGTTCCCATGCCCGAATTCCGTAACATTCTTACCGAAGATGACCGCTGGTGGGTGATCGCATACATGCGCACATTCAATCCGAAATATGTTCAGCCGGAACCGGTGGCAAAAGCGGCCTTTAACGGCAGAACCATTACACTTGCCATGGAATACAGCGACCCGATGAAAAAAATCATTGTCTCGGCCACTGAAAAACTGAAAGATGGAAATTCCGGACCGGCTGCCGGAGTGGAGGTGATGCTGTTTGTCAACCGCTATTTTGGCAAAATGCAGGTAGGCGATATTAAAACCACAAATGCAACCGGGCAGGCTTTTTTCGAATTCCCCGCCGATCTTCCCGGCAACAAAGACGGGTTTGTAGAATTATCTGCCGTGGTAAATGATCCTAAAAGTGTCATGAAGACCACACCCGCGAACTCATCACTGGCCATCGGACAGAAAACCGATAAACCCTCACTTACAGCCACCCGTGCATGGTGGTCAACCCGGGGAAACGCACCTGTGTGGATCCTGTTAACTTATACCCTTTCCGTGATTATCGTGTGGGGATTTATTTTCTACATTCTGTATTCAATTTTACAGATAAAAAAACTGAGCAAGATATAGTTCATTATTGCAATGAAAGCAATGAAAGCAATGAAAGCAATGAAAGCAATGAAAGCAATGAAAACAATGAAAGATCTGCAAGAATGAAATACCTGGCAACAATCGGAAGGGTTCTTTTTGCACTGCCTTTTGGCATCATGGGGCTGAACCATTTCTTCATGTATAATTACTACGTGGGGATCGTCAGTTCCTTTATCCCGGGAGGGGGTTTTACTGTGATCATCACAGGAGTGGCCCTGGTTGCAGCCTGCATTGCTATTGTTTCGAAAAAGTTTATTCAAATTGCGTGTCTTTTACTTGCCTTGCTTCTGCTGATTTTCATTTGCACCATCCACATTCCGGGACTTTTTGAACCCGCAACAGCCAACATGGCTTTTATTGAATTACTAAAAGATTCCGCTCTGATGGGTGGTTCCTTAATGATTGCCGGTATCTATAAAGAGGAAAAACCGGATTAAACCGATATTGGAAAAATTACAGATTTGACAATCTTAAGTGATTGTAAAATTGTTTCTTATGAAAAACAGGGTTATCAGAGTATTCGTTTTCTTGTTGTTGAGTTTCGTGATGTTTTATTCACCCGTGATTGCTCAGGTGGAAGGGCTCGAGGAGGAGGTCGGTATTGTGGAACACCTCGATACCATCATCCCGGCCAATCTCACATTTAACAATGAGTCGGGCCAGCCTGTTCAACTTAAATCACTGATCACAAAACCTACCATACTTACACTGGTATACTACGATTGCCCGGGAATCTGCCCCCAGCTTCTTTCAGGAGTTTCTGATGTCATCGAAAAAATCGGGCTGGAACTTGGTAAAGATTACCAGGTGATAACCGTAAGTTTCAATTATGATGACACACCGGAAGCCTCCGTTGAAAAGAAAAAGAACTATTTAAGACCGCACAGCAAACCAAGAGCTGAACATTGGATTTATCTTACAGGCGACAGTGCCAATATATATTCACTTACCCATGCTGTGGGATATAATTTCACACGCGCCGGGAATGATTTCATGCACCCTTCCTGCATCATGGTTTTAAGTCCGGCCGGTAAAGTTACCCGGTATCTTTATGGAACAACCTTTTTGCCCTTTGATGTTAAGATGGCCCTCGTGGAAGCACAGAAAGGACAGTCGAGACCCACCATCAACCGCGTACTTGAATATTGCTTCAGTTATGACCCTGAAGGACGAAAATACACCTTGCAAGTAACAAAAATAGCCGCAACAATCATCATTTTCTTTGCACTATTTTTATTTATTTACCTTATTATCAGATCATCACGTAATAAATCGAAAACACAAAACTCATAATATGACAGAAGAAAAGACTCATCACCCTGAGCCAAGTTACCTGGTTGATACCGGTAAATATAAAGGCCTGATGGCCTGGCTTACATCAACCGATCACAAGCGGATCGGATTGATGTATATGTACGCCATGATGATATTCTTTGCAGTTGGAGTTATCCTGGGCATGATCATGAGGATAGAACTTTTTTATCCGGGTCAGCAGGTTTATGGTCCGCAAATGTATAATGGCATTTTTACCATTCATGGCATTATCATGATTTTTACCGTCGTCATTCCAGGACTGGCTGCCGTGTTTGGAAATTTTTCCATGCCAATCATGATCGGTGCAAAAGATGTTGCCTTTCCCAGGTTAAATCTCTTCTCGTTTTACCTTTACGTACTCGGGGCTGCCATCGCGCTTGCTTCCCAATTCATGGGCAACGGGCCACCTGATACCGGATGGACGTTTTATGCCCCTTACAGCATACAAACACATACCAATGTGGTTGCCGCTGTGTTTGGAGCATTTGTCCTCGGATTTTCTTCCATCCTAACAGGGTTAAACTTCATCGTGACCATGCATCGCATGCGAGCTCCCGGGATGACATTTTTTAAAATGCCTCTTTTTCCCTGGTCCTTGTACGCTACTGCCTGGATACAGGTTCTGGCCACACCCATCGTTGGAATTACCCTGTTGATGATTATTGCAGAACGCTGGCTCAGGATCGGGTTTTTCGATCCGTCGCTGGGAGGTGACCCGGTGCTCTACCAGCATCTTTTCTGGATATATTCCCATCCTGCTGTATATATCATGATTCTGCCGGCAATGGGCGTAATTACTGAAATCATTCCCACTTTCGCACAAAAACGAATCTTCGGATATAAAGCCATCGCCATTTCCAGCCTGGCAATCGCACTGGTAGGGTACTTTGTCTGGGCACACCACATGTACACTTCTGGGATGAGCACCACAGCCCGCTGGGTCTTTTCACTGCTCACATTCCTGGTCGCCGTGCCTAGTGCCATCAAGGTCTTTAACTGGGTTACCACCATGTATAAAGGTTCCATTTCCATGAAACCGCCTTTTCTCTTTGCCCTCGGTTTCATCTTTTTATTTATGATCGGAGGTATGACCGGATTATCTCTTGGAGCACTTGCCACCAATATTCATGTGCATGATACAGCATATGTGGTGGCTCACTTCCACTATATTGTATTTGGCGGGGTCGGGTTCGCCTTCTTTGCCGCCATTTATTACTGGTATCCAAAGATGTACGGGCGCATGTATAATTTTAAAATGGCCAACTGGTCGTTCGTTTTTCTTTTCAGCGGTTTCAACCTGCTCTATTTCCCTCAGTTCATCATCGGGATGATGGGCATGCCTCGCAGGTATTTTGATTATCTCCCACAGTTTACTTTCGGTCATCAATTATCGTTTTTTGGAGGAGCATTGCTTGTCATTGGTTTTGTCATCATGCTGATCACCCTCTTCAGCAAAAAAGGTGCTAAAGCCCCTGAAAATCCATGGGGAGGCAGAACATTTGAGTGGAATATCCCTTCTCCCCCTCCGCTTGAAAACTTCGAGATAATGCCGGAACTGGGTGAAAATGAAGGACCGTATGATTATAAATAGTGGACAAGTGGACGAGTGGACAGGTGGGCAGTAAGCTGAAGTGTCAGGAAAATAACTAATAG
>CAZVNF010000035.1:0-7718 GCA_964628215.1 uncultured Draconibacterium sp. | reverse complement strand
GTGGACGAGTGGACAGGTGGGCAGTAAGCTGAAGTGTCAGGAAAATAACTAATAGAACATTTTTTCGTAATTTGTAATTCAAAAATATGGAACATCGCGACGACATTGGTGCAAAATTAGGAATGTGGATATTCATTTTCACCGAAATACTCCTTTTTGGCGGACTGTTTCTGGTTTATGCGATCATGCGCGCCAACTATTCCACTGAATTCCACCAGGCAGCTCACCACCTGAATGCATTTATCGGTTCCATCAATACCGTTGTGCTTTTAGTGAGCAGTGCTACCGTGGCCATGTCGATCACGGCAGTGCAAAAAGGTGATAAAAGACTGGCTGTGATCCTGTTGTTCATCACATTACTCTGTGCGGCAGCATTTATGGTGAATAAGTACTTTGAATGGGGACATAAGATTCACATCGGTCTTTATCCGGGTTCCGACCTCATGGTTTCCCTGAGTCACGGTCAGGTGATGTTTTTCAGCCTTTACTATTTTATGACCGGGCTACATATGTTTCACCTTGTGGTGGGCGGAATCATTTTAACGATCGCTATGATGAAAGTGCAGTCAGGCTCAATTAATGCCGGCCGTTATGTGCTTTTAGAAAACGGAGGCCTTTACTGGCACCTGGTTGATCTGATCTGGATATTTTTGTTTCCTTTGTTGTATCTTATTACTTAGGGGACAGGTGGACAGGTGGACAAGTGGACGGGGGGACAAGTGGACAGGGGGACGGGTGGACGGGTGGACGGGTAAGCAGGTAAACGGGTAAACGGGTGAACGGGTGAAAGGGTGAACGGATGATCAGGCAGGTGAGTTATTAGGAGGATATCATATATTTTTAATTTATAATACAACAATCATGCATAACGAAACAGTTCATATAAGTTCTTACAGGGCACATGCATGGGTTCTGATTACCCTGCTCGCACTAACGTTTGTTACAATTACCGTGACCTGGGTCGATCTGTCAGCGCTGACGGTAGCGGTTGCCATGCTCATTGCTTCTGTGAAAGCCTATATTGTGCTCACTTACTTCATGCATCTGAAATTCGAATCGTCCTTGTTTCGGGTCTTTGTATTCATGGTTCTGGCCATTTATGTGCTGGTCATTTTGTTTACTTTGTCGGATTATTTGTTCAGGTAAATGGGAAAAGGGGAAACGGGTGGACAAGTGGACAAGTGGACGGGTGGACATGATGGCGTGGCAAAATAAATTTTCGTAGTTCGTAATTCGTAATTCAAAAATATGGGTGCTTCAAACTTTGTTGAAGGTGTAGATCTGGCCTTTAAGGTCATTTTCGGAATAAGTCTGTTTTTCCTTGTCGGAATCACAACGGTGATGCTCTATTTTGTTTACCGTTACAGTCGCAAGCGACATCCTCATGCTGTGCAGATTAAAGACAACAATATACTTGAAATCACGTGGATTACGATTCCGCTTATCCTGGTTATCCTCATGTTTTATTATGGATATGTGGCTTTCAGCCCGCAACGCGTGGTTCCCAAAGATGCCATTCCCATAACCGTAATCGGAAAAATGTGGGTCTGGTCCTTTGAATATGAAGGGGGAAAACAATCCCCGGTGCTCGTTGTTCCATTAAACAAAGCCGTAAAGCTGAACCTGCACTCCGATGATGTAATTCACAGTCTGTACATCCCGGCTTTCCGTATCAAAGAAGATGTGGTCCCCGGAAAGCAAAACTATATGTGGTTCATTGCTCAGCAACTGGGTGAGTATGATGTACTTTGTACCGTTTATTGCGGATTGCGTCATTCATATATGGAAACAAAAACCAAGGTGGTTTCTGAGGCTGAATATGCCGCCTGGCTGAAAGCATTGCCGGAAAAATCAAGTGAACCTGAAGGACTGGTGATTCTCAAAAAAAACGCCTGTACCGGTTGTCATTCCATCGATGGAACTAAAATTGTCAGCACTTCCTTCAAAGGGTTATATGGTAAATCAGAAAAAGTGGTCACCAATGGGAAAGAGCGATCGGTCACGGTGGATGATGACTATATCAAAAGCTCTGTTTATGATCCTGATAAAGACCTGGTTGTAGGTTACCAAAAGGGGATTATGAAAACGTACAAAGGCATTGTGACAGAGGAGGAACTTACCAAGATCAACGACTATTTAAAAAGCATCAAGTAAACTTCATTCTACCTTTGCATACTTCCGGCTTTCGCGTAATTATCTTATTAACACGGTTCCCAGTATCACTGGCAGTTACATTCACTGCCTTTGCAGCTCTTATATTAAGTCAGGCCCAACTCTCATTCGCCTCTCTGATCCCGATCGCTGGAATCTTTCTGCTTGCTTCCGGTGCGTCGGCTTTCAATCAATACCAGGAATGGCCCTTTGATGAGCAGATGGAGCGAACACGTAAACGGCCCATCCCTTCGAGGCGCATCAGTACCGCAGAAGCTTTGAGGATCGCCATGATTTGCATAGTCGGCGGTATGTTGCTGCTGCTCTATTACGCACCCCCGATTTGTTTTATACTGGGATTCATCAACCTGATATGGTATAACGGAATTTATACCTGGTTGAAACGTAAAACAGCTTTTGCGGTTGTTCCGGGTGCGCTTACCGGGGCCATCCCCGTTTTTATGGGTTGGACTGCCGGCGGCGGATCCTTGCTTGCCCCGGAGGTCTTGTTCCTGGCCTTTTTCCTTTTCCTATGGCAAATGCCTCATTTCTGGATGCTTACTCTCAAATATGGCCATGAATATCGTAAAGCCGGCTTTCCCGTTCTGACAGATTTCTTCTCTGAATTCCAGATAAAGACTGTCGTAATGGGGTGGATGACCGCTTCTTCAGGAGCATCCATTCTGCTTGTCTATTTTAAAATTATCCACCTCCCGGGATTAGGTTATGCCATCGTTGGGTTCAACATTGCTTTGCTCGTGCTTATGGCTTACCAGCTCTTCATGGTTGCGGTGATCAGGTACCGGCTGATTTTTGCTGCTGCTAACCTGTTTATGATGATTGTCATGCTATCACTGATTGCCGATCGGTTCATAACTCTCTGAGAATTATTACCCCACCTCAAACCCCTTCGCATATGCGTCAAATAGAATTGTTGCTGGAAGAATGGAATACAGGGGACCATCCCGGGAAAAATGATCACCAGGCTGCCTTACAAATTATTGAGGAAGCTGAAAGAGTTTTTTCAAAAAATCAGCAGAACGCCCACCCTCCCCTGTTTTGGTTTAACTTCCTGGAAATGACAAAAAACCCTGTCTTTCTAAAAGCCCTGGAAACAGATGACTGGAGAACCAGGTGGACAGAAATCGTATTCCGCATCATACAGTTTACCAATTACGGACTACGGCAAATGATGGAACAACGTGTCGCCAAACACCCGAATCATATTCTATTTAAAGACATGTCATCCGCTGTGGCCATCGACTGGACCTATGAGCAGATTTACCGGCACCTTTGCGAAATAGCCAGTGTTTTTTACAAAACTGTCACGGAAGCACCCAGGGTGGCTTTTTATACCGAAAATTGCCTCGAGGGAGCTTGTACCGACCTGGCTTGCCTTATGTTTGATATTTACGACACTCCACTCAGCCCTCATTTTAAAATTGATGTGCTGCTGCCCATTTTCGATGAACTGAAAATAAACATTGCACTGGCCGATACTGAAGAACGTTTGCTGGTACTTCAGAAAATCAGGGAAAAATCAGAGATCAAATTCACCATATTTACGTTACAGCCGGTTACAGCAAAAACACGTGACTTGGTTTACCTTGTCGAAGAATGTAAAAAAATATCCCGATGGGATGTGGATGCAATCCTGGGGAAATTACCTGTAATCCCAAACAACCAGGTAGCTACCACCATGTTCACTTCCGGAAGTACCGGTCTCCCGAAAGGGGTCTCTTTTTCGGTTTACAACATTGTATCCAAACGGTTTGCCCGTGCAGCTGCCCTGCCTGAGGTTGGCGAAGTGGTATTCCTATGCTACCTGCCTCTTTTTCATACGTTTGGCAGATACCTGGAAATGACAGGCGCCATTTTTTGGAATGGTACGTATATTTTTGCCGGGAATACCTCCTCAGAAACCTTGCTTTCATTGTTTCCGAAAATGAATCCTTCCGGTTTTATCAGCATTCCTCTCCGATGGCAGGAATTGTTTGAACGATGCCAGGAAAAAATCGCCCAGCTTGAAAGTCCTGACCTCAGAGAACAGGCTGTGCGCGACATTGTCGGACAGCGTTTACACTGGGGGTTATCGGCAGCGGGCTACCTTGATCCTGAAGTATTCAGGTTTTTCAACCAATATGGAATCCATCTCAATAGCGGCTTTGGCATGACTGAAGCCACAGGGGGAATCACCATGACTCCTCCCGGTAAATACAAGGATTTCACGGTTGGTGTTCCATTGCCCGGGGTCAGAACCAGGCTGACAAGCGGATCAGAACTTGAACTCAGCGGTCATTATATTGGCCGTTACCTTGAACTTGCCGGACCCGGGGAAAGCATCCCTTATCCGGTTTCTGAAGAAATTGATTTATGGCTTCCAACAGGTGATGTCTTTTCCATATCTGATGACGGTTATTATCAGATTATCGACAGGGTAAAGGACATTTACAAGAACAACCGTGGTCAAACTGTTGCACCTCAGGTTATCGAAAAAAAATTCCATAAAGTTCCCGGCATTCAGCATGTTTTTCTTGTAGGAGATAACCGCCCCTATAATGTGCTGCTGATTGTTCCTGATAAATCAGATACGATATTTACAGGGCTGCAGGGTGATAACATGGAAGAATATTTTCACCAGATCGTCATGGCAGCAAATACAGATGTTGCTCCCTATGAAAGGGTGATCAATTTTACCCTGCTCGACCGTGACTTCAGTTCCGAAAAAGGCGAACTTACCCCGAAAGGTTCTGTTAACCGGAAAATAGTTGAGACAAATTTCAAAGAAGTCATTGAAACGTTATACCAAAGTTCTGTTGTTAAAATCAACACGGGCACCTTTACCATAACCATTCCGAAGTGGTTCTTCCGTGACCTGGGAATCCTCGAAACGGATATTCTTTATGACCATCACCGGTTAATTAACCGGCGCAACAACACAACCCTGAGCATTCGTGAAATAAAGGGAAAGTGGTATCAGATCGGGCACCTGAAATACCATATAGATTCAGCCGGCATCGATATGGGGTTGATCACCCGTCAGCCAAAGATATGGATCGGGAACCCTGCTCTGATCGCTTTTTGCCCGGTAAAAGAGGGATGGGACCTTGCCATGAAAGATATTTCCACCAGTGTTTACCTCCCGGGCTTTAAAAATCTTGACAAAAAGACCCTCCCTGTTATTAAAACAGTGCGCGACCAGCAATTGATAGAAGTGAACAACTTGATTTTCAAGATGTATTTCATGGAACCGGAGGAAGCTTACCAGGCAACGGATGAACTTGGCAAAATCCTTATACAAGCTGAGCCGCGTCTTGCAGTTGTGATCAGGCACCGGCTGGAAGCTCTTGCCTATCACCCGGCAGAGGAAATCCGCTGTTTGGCTTACCGGCTTATCCTGTTAAAAGCCCCCAATCCTGAAGAAATACAAAATATGCCCTCTTTCATTGAATCGGGACTCTCCTTTCTAAACGAAAAATCCATTCGTGAGATCGCCTCCGGAAACTTTGGAAAACACCGGCTTGATGCACTTAAACAACGGCTTTATTGGTACCGTACCCATCTCAGCTGGCCCGCTGCTAAAAAGCACCGTAGGGCTTTTGGCGATGTGTTGGGGATGCTTTACAATTTCGCAGTGCTGCATCTTGAATATTACGTTCCCATCCGGGCAGAACTTTCACGCTGGATATTGCACAAAGAAGACATTTACCTGTCAAAGCTGGCAGAAAACTATTTTTACTCCCTCGCAGCCGTTTTTGAAAAGGAAATCGAGCGAAAATCAAAAAGGGAGAGCCTATCAGCATGGAATTCAAAATTGGTTTTTGAACACGGAATTACTGATCTTGAGAAAAAGAGGATCACCAGAATATTCCAAACTTCAACATTCCTCAAAGAAAGCATCATACTTACCTTTAACGAACCGGATTTCAACCTGCATGATGTTACCGACAAAGGGATCTGGATCCTGAGGTTGCTCGCATTCAAAGAATTCAAGCATTACCGCCTGTCGATCAATACCACCCAGGGAAAACACTTCGACCTTCACATGGTCATGAGTGAAAATCCGGATTTCAGGCCACGCCCGGAAACATTTTATTGGCTTGCATCACTGGCCGGGTTTCCCTATGGGCCTGCCGTTGCCCCTTTACTCGGAAGCAGCAGGCCAACCCTCGGTGTGCTCACCACACAGTATATCGGGGGATTGACCGCATGGGACAAGATCCGCGAACTATCTGAAATTCACCGTTCATCCGGAATCACCAAAGGAAATGCCTGGAAAAAAATCTTTATCAAATCGTTTGCAGTAATTTACAAAGCCTGGCATCACAGTGGTTATCAAATTGTTCCCGGTGCAATCTCCCCGGCAAACGTTGCAATTCCTGAAATGGATTTTCGTGAAACTGCTGTAATTCTGTCTTTGGCTGGATGGTCCCGGTATAAAAACACTTTGTCCCTGGTAGAACCAATGCTGCAGGATTTTTACTGTAAAACTGCCTCTATTTATCCCTGGTGCCGCGAACAATTGAATGTTACATGGATCTTTGACGCCTGTATCGAAGCGCTTGGAAAAGAGGAAGCAGTAAGGTTTCTCAAAAAAATGCAGCATGACCTCAAGTCTAAATCATTGACGTGTTTTGACACGACCGAAATGCATTTGTATCTCGATCATTACCTTGAAACCTCTGTAAAACAATATTACCTGCCAATTGCCCTGTTTTCGGCAATAGACCAATACCAGGAATGGTTTAAAATGAACCCGCTTACCAATGCTGCGGCACGTGAACAAACCTGTATTGAACTGCTCGAACTCTACAAATTACAGCAGGAAGTTGAACTTATCCGCTATTTTCTTTACCGGCATACCTATTTTTCCGATTCACAGGAAAATATTCACACTGCATTTGACAAATTACTGGCCAGAATGGCCGATCATCCCGGCGGCCTGGCAATCCAGTTAATTGAACTCTCTGATCTGCAATCCGATATACTTGATCCTGATGATAAAAATGTTTTCAGCCGGATGGTATTCCCACGCCTGCAGGGAGAACAGGGATTTGATTTCATGAAGGTGGGTGAAAATAAAAAAGAACATATGGTGGTTCGATTTTCATTCGAAGACAAATCCGGAAGAAAGTATATTCTGCGGGAACCTGTTGCCGCGCGTGAAATCGGCCAGTTATATCAGCTGTTCTTCCGTGAAAATTATCCTAAGGAAATTACAGGCAATGACCATCAATATGTACTTACGGATGAAAACGAAAAAATTGTCGGGGGCATTACCTTCCGGCATATTGAAGACCACAATATTCTGCTCGATGGACTGGTTGTAACCTCTGCCCTCCAGGGAAAAGGTATTGCATCCGGAATGATCGAGAATTTCTTTGCAAGCATGGCTGCCAGGGGCATAGAGGTTGTCAAAGCCCATTTTCTTTTCGGAAATTACTACATGAAACACTTCTTCGAGGTTGACAAGAAATGGGGTGCCCTGATTAAAAAGCTAAAATAGTTGTACTTTTGTCCCGCAGATTTGAATTTCAATATAGCTTTTTGAGTTTTGATTTAACAAT
>CAZVNF010000034.1:0-25942 GCA_964628215.1 uncultured Draconibacterium sp. | reverse complement strand
TTTTGGACAGGTAGCTACCGAAGCAATGGCTTGCTGCACACCGGTGGTCGCTTTTAACAGTACGGGATTGCAGGATATCATTGTACACAAGGAGACAGGGTATCTGGCGACGCCATTTCTGCCGGAGGATCTTGCGGTGGGGATCGATTGGATTTTGGCCGATGAAGACCGCTGCATCAGGTTGGGTGAAGCATCCCGTGCACGAACGATCAGCAGTTTTGACACTGCTGTGGCAGCTCAAAAAATGATCCAAATTTACCAGGAGGCGATAGATGCAGGTAAGGTGTAAGTTCTCTGTTGTTACCCCCTCATTTAACCAGGGAGGGTTTTTATCCCGGACCCTGCAAAGTGTGCTGGATCAAAAATCAGATTTTCTGGTTGAGCACATTGTGGTAGACGGGGTCTCTACCGACAATACCCATGACATATTGCGGGAGCATTCCGGAACCATCCGGTTTGTTTCAGAACCCGACCGGGGAATGGCAGATGCACTGAATAAAGGGTTTTCCATGGCAACCGGGGAGATCATAGGGTGGCTTAACTCCGATGACATATATCTTCCGGGCACTTTGCAGAAAGTTTCAGATTATTTCGATCAGCATCCTGATTGTTTATGGCTTTACGGGAACTGCCGGATCATTGACGATCAAGACAATGAGATCAGAAAGTGGATCACACGCTATAAAAACAGAAAATCCAGGAATTTTAAATTTGAACGGTTGCTGCTGGAGAATTTCATTTCGCAGCCCACGGTGTTTATGCGCCGCACCGCACTGAAGCAGGTTGGCCCGGTTGACCTCGAACTTCCCACTGCCATGGATTATGATTTATGGCTGAGGCTGGCAAAGCTGGGAACACCCGGGTACATCGACCATGACCTTGCCTGTTTCAGGGTACACCAGGATTCGATCAGTTCTTTAAATTATAAAGCACAGTTTGATGAACAGTACCGGATCCATCAGAAATATGACCGGAACCGGCGATTGCTTTTCATCCACCGGATCAATATCCGGCTGATCGTTTTCATCTATTCATTAAATAATTTACTACGGAAATTTCTAACCTGATTAATTCAGGCCAGGGGGACATAACTGAAAAACTAAACAGGTATGCAAAAAAATCAAATCAAAAAGACAACGGTTCCACCACCTCAAAAGGTGAAGCAGAAAAAAATCGCGGTTCAGGATGAATCAATTTTCAAAGTGCTGCAGCCTTTGCTGGTGATACTTCCCATCGTATTCTTTGCATTTTATCCGATTTTAAACAATGAACTTACCAATTGGGATGATCCCGACCTGATCATTGACAATCCGCTCATCCGTGATTTCAGCATCCAGGGGATTAAAAATATTTTCAGCACATTTTACTTCGGAAATTACCAGCCGCTGCACCTTGTTTCCTATACCATCGAATATCATTTCTGGGGGCTCAATCCTGCAGGTTATCATGCCATGAGCCTGGTGCTTTTTTTAATTACCACCGGGCTGGTTTACTATTTCATTTTTCAGATCAGCAACAAGAACAAAGTAGTTGCCCTCATTGCCACCCTGCTTTTTGCAGTAAATGCCATGCGTGTTGAGTCGGTGGCCTGGGCGGCAGAGCGAAAGGATACCCTGTATGCACTTTTTTATATGGCTTCGCTGATTGCCTATGTCAAGTATGTCCTGCATCTGAAGGAACCGGTGAAAGGATTAAAAATCAAACACTTTATATACGCTTTTCTGTTTTTCATCCTGGCAGTATTTTCAAAGGTCATGGCGGTATCTATCGTAGGGCCGATGGTGATGCTTGACTTTTATTATGCCAGGAAGTTCAGCATTCGCCTGGTCCTTGAAAAAATTCCCTTTGTGGTGGTCAGTGTGATTATCGGGTTAACACAAATCAATGCTGTGGCTTCCTCAGGCACCATTGACAAAAGTGATTTGTTCAGTTTCGTGGATCGCTTGCTGATCGTGTGCAGAAACTTCATGTTCTATTTCTATAAAATCCTGGTACCGGTTAATTTATCTGCTTTCTATCCCTATCCCGACCGGTCGCCCGGTGTACCCTGGCCGGCAGAGTTTTATTTTGCACCCGTTTTTGTGTTGCTTCTGCTTGCGGCTTTTATCTGGTCGTATAAAAAAACACGGGTTTTCATTTTCGGCATCGGATTCTTCTTTTCCGCGTTGGCATTGGTTTTACAATATGTGGCTATCGGTCCGGCCATGTTCAATGAACGGTATTCTCTCATTCCGGCGGTAGCCCTGTCGTTTATGCTGGCCACCGGGATTTGGTATCTGATCAACCGGTTTCCTGATCTTAAAAATGTTTTTTACGGGGCTACCGGGTTATACCTGGTGTGGATGTTTTACCTTACGTTTGCCCGTTGCGATGTATGGCAAACAAGCCTGACCCTGTGGGATGACACGCTCGGGCAATTTCCGCATGCACCCATGCCCCTGAACAATCGTGGTAAATATTATGGCAATGACCTGGGCGACATTCCGAGGGCTTTGACCGATCTGTCGGCTTCTATCAGGTACAATCCCGAGTATGAACAACCCTACAGCAACCGGGGCATCGTTTATTGTATCAAAGGGAAGTTTGACTCAGCCATAGCCGATTTTAACAATGCCCTCCGGATAAAAAGTGATTATTACGAAGCCTTGTCCAACCGTGCGATTGCCTATGCACAAACGGGAAAAGCGTCGTTGGCGCTGGCCGATTTCAGCAAGTGCATTGAGATGCAGCCCAATAAACCGGATGTTTACCTCAACCGGGGTATTTGCTATCTCCAGATGAATGAACCGGAAAAAGCACTGGCAGATTTAAACAAGGGGATGGCGATGAATCCGTCGAACGCTGTGTTTTATTTGCGGAGGTCGCAGGCCTATTTCAACCTGAAGAAATACACGGAGGCGTTCAATGATGTGCAAACTGCCCGGAATGCAGGATTGAAGGTGGAGGATGCGTATTTCAATCAGTTGAAAAAAGCAGCCGGTAGTTGAGATAAGGTTGTCTCAATTGTATGAAAATCAGCCAGGTAAGAGGGTACCTATTTCCCTGCTTTGATATACAACGATCCGGCGATCTCCCTGATGATGGGGATTTTCTCCAGTGTTTTCCCGAAGCTGTCAATGAAGTTGACCCCTTTCTCAGGAATGGCGGGATGAAGAAAATCAAAAGGGGTGATTTCAACGAACTGAAATCCGGCTTTTTTCATCCATCTGCGCAGCGGGAAACGAAAAAAAGCGGTTTCATCCGGCGAATCGCCCAGCTTACGTTTAATAACCGGAATATTTTTTTGAACCGCAATTTGCGGATTCATCATGTTTGGTTCCGTGAAATACGCTTTGCCTCCGGGTTTCAGAACCCGGTATATTTCGCCAAGCGCTTTCTGCACGTCAAGATGATGGAGTACAGAGCTGCCAACCACGCAATCAAATGAACTGTCGGGAAAACTCATAGCATAGGCATTCTCCAGGCAGAATGTGAGATTTCCGGAGGTGATGTTTTTCCGCGCTACATCAAGCAGGTCGGGAGAAATATCGATGGCGGTGATTTTCGCCCCGGTACCCACTATTTCGCGGGTAAAATAACCAGTACCACACCCAAGTTCCAGTACCGACATTTCAGGGGTAATGGATGAGGTTAGCATGTTGACTCTTCGCTGCCATCTTCTCTTTCCGGCAGGCGACTCCCAGTTCCAGATTTCTCCGGCACCGTGGCTTGCAAGAAACAATCCATGTTCAATTTCATGGGCTAATCGCTGATCCATAGGTTATTGTTGAATTGTAAAATACTGTGGGCGTTAGATAAATTTCATTTTCCGGGCGGCAAACATGCTCATTTTCACCAGCAGCCAGCCATGTTTGAAGCGACTAATCTGTGTGGAACCGTATTCCCTGTCGCGGTAACGGATAATGATCTCCGTCATTTTAAGGTTTAATTTTGCTGCCCCGAACAACAGGTCAAAATCACCAAACGGGTCGAAGTCGCCGAAATAATGACGGTTCTTCTGAATTGCCAGGTAATCTCTTTTAAAAAGAACTTTGGTGCCGCATAACGTGTCCTTTAAACGCTGTCCGAGCAAATAGGTAAAGAACACCCCGAAGAACTTATTGGCCAGGAAATTTAAAAACCGCATGGCATCCTTGTCCATCGGGTATACCAGCCTGCATCCGTTGATAAACTCACCTTTGTTCTGTTGCAGGGCAAGGTAAAACTTTTCCAGTTCTTCGGGCGGCATGGTAAGGTCGGCATCCAGGATCATTAAAATCTCCCCGGAAGCTGCATCAAATCCGTCTCTTACCGCATTTCCTTTTCCCTTCCCGGTTTGTCTCATCACCATGATGTTTTTTTCAGGGTAGGCCTTTTGCACACGGAGCATCTCTTCATAGGTGTTATCGGAAGAGTGTCCCTCCACAAAGATAAATTCCTGGGAACTGCCGAAAGCGGCAGTGCGTCTGATGGCATTTTCAATGTTTCCCCGCTCGTTCCGGGCTGGCACGACAATGGTCACACTGTAATCAACCTCATCGGTTTTCATGGGTTTTGCCACAATGATGTTTACCAGATCCAATTTGTTCAGCAGGGGAAGATTGGCGAGAAACCGGTTGAACAGGAAATTCAGCACCGGGATATATTTGGGCAGAAACAACTTGTGTTGTACGGTAACCACCTGGAATCCTTCAAGCTGCAGAAGGGTGTCCATGTCGGCGGTAGATAGCCAGTTTTGCCTGGGTTGCGGAAGTTTAATGCGCAGTTTCTCCCCAAGACTCATCACCCCTTCCCACAGGTAATTGTAGTTGGAGATAACCACCCGGGTTTGGGGATGGCACAGTTTCCTGATATTTTTGAACACCCGCTGTACGTCCCATAAACTTCCTGCAAGGTCAGATAAAATGATATAATCGAATGGCTCATGAATGGATAATTCTTCGGCATCCTCCGTGAAAAAATGAAGATCCGGGTATTTCAATTTAGCCTGCTCAATAATGGCGGGTGCAAAATCGATCCCTACACCATATTCCGGGTTTACAGATGCCAGCAGATCGCCAAGTCCGCAGCCAATTTCAATCACCCTGCTTTGTTCTGCCACGATAAATGAAAAGTACTTCTGCAACGAGGAATGATAGAATCTGTTCCTTTTTTTCCATTTTGCCCGTGAACCGGCAGTGCGGTTATAGAAATCCCTGATGTCTTCTTTTCTCATTGATGCAGGTTTCTACGGATCAGGGAAAGTTGTTCGGTAATGAGGCCAAGGAGAAAAAGTAAAATAGTCATGATCAGCCCCAGCAGGCTTCCGGTGCTGAGCCCCCGGCCTTCAATCACCAGCGGGATTCCCCAAAGCGATGTAAGAAACAAACACAGGAGTGACGACGGAAGAAAGATTTTCATGGGGTTGAACAGGATCACGATGTGAAGGATCTCCATCACGGTTTGAAAGGCTGTTTGAAACCCGATGGTGCTTTTCCCGCTGGTTCTTTCTTTTATGCTGATAGGTTCTTCCAGTACGAGATGCCGGTTGTTGATGAAAACCAGTGTAATCACATCGCTGAACGACATGGTATCCGTTGTGAGGTAAAGGTATTTTTTTGCCAGGTCTGTGCGATAAATTTTCATTCCCGAATTGAGGTCGTGCACCGGCACAGTCATCATGATATTGGCAATGAGCCGGATGATGCTTTTGCCTAATCCCCTGAAATGGGATGAAGACTTAAGGCCTTTGCGGGACCCGATCACCATATCTGCATCCTTCGCCAACAGGGTACACAGCAATTTGTCAATATCTTCAATGCAGTGCTGCCCGTCGGCATCAAATGTGATGAGGTATTCGGTGTCGCATTCCCTGATCCCTGATTTTATTGCTGCCCCGTATCCTTTGTTCAGCTTGTGGTGCACGATGGATATTACCGGATCCTGTTCAAAATCCCGGAGGTATGCCTTTGTGAGGTCGGTAGAGCCGTCGTTGATCAGAATAATCCGCCAATTGTATTCCCTGCAATGGTCGACCAGTGGAGGGAGAAATACCTTCAGGTTCTCAACTTCATTGAATGCAGGGATAATAACCGTTAACTGGGAATCAGGTTCCATTTGTCAATAATTGGGGTCAGATATTATAATACCGGATGAGGGTGATGTAAATGGAATAAAGTAATGTGAAACTCCAAACCAGGATCAGGAAAAGATACAGGGATTTATCGAAAAGCTGTTCCTTCTGAACGATTTCCTGAAGAAGAACGGGTTGTGCTTTTACCTTGGTCTTTTTGTATTCTGAGCGGCGCAGGCTGAAAAGCAGGTTGAGTTTTGGATTGAGATACTTGTTGTAAAACAACATGAAGAAGAGCGGAGCCATGGGAATAAAATAGCGCCCCTGAACTCCGAAAACATGGTCGCGGCCCGGACGGGTGGCATAAACATACATCGCCGTTTGAATTGCGATAAATGTGGCAACCAGCAGAAGGAACAGCAATGATTTTTTCATGATGCCGAGGTTGACATTTTCGCCGGAAAGAACCAGTGCACACAACAGAATCAGCATCAGGTAGGAATAGGTCAGCATGTCGGGAAGCAGTACATCAATCCACCCAAGATAACCGAAGAAACTCTCCACGATATAATCGCGGTGCAGGTCGAACCCGCTTTTAACAATGAGTTTTAAATACGCAGGAATATCATTCAGGATATTCCTTATCTGTTCATCCGGCCTGAACAGGGGAAGTTCCTCGCCTGCAACGGCAGACTGCACCTGCTGAACGGTATCCTTTGCCGCCATATAATTTAACGTGGCAGGTACAACTTTCAGGATAAGCAAAGCAATCACTGCCACCCCGGCGGAGATCATGATATATTTGTAAAGGTGACCGAATTTTTTAGGGGGGATAAAAAAGAAAAGCAGCCCAAGAAGGAAATAGGGCGGTTTGCAGAATAACAGTAAAAGTACAAGAAAAGCAATGATCGCCAGGTCTTTAAAATTAAGGTTCCGTTCACAGGCAAAGGCATAATAAAAAAAGACGGCGATGGTCAGGAATGAAAGGCTGATGGTAAGACTGTCGTACGAAAGGGACCCGAAAAGGAACAATGTTTTAGGCATCAGCGCGAGGAGCAGGAATATCCACTTAAACTGCGGAATGATGCGGATCGCAAAGAACATGACGAGGATGGAAATCAGCAGGTTGAATATCCTTCCCAGGTACATCAGGGTGAGCGGAGAGGAGCTGAAAATTTTACCAATAAACACACCCAGCGCCTGGGGCAAATAGGGAAGGGTGAAATTTGGCGGTGAAGTGGCGGCTCTCTTCCGGGGTTCCAGTTTAGTGCCAAAGTGGTTGCTGATTTCGGCCATGCTGGTTTTCTGACCCGACATAAAGTGTAACCGCCCGAAGACCGAATCGAGTTTCAGTATAGAAACCGGCGTTGAATGCTCCTGCTTTAAAAAGTTGAATTCAGCTATTTCATAGGTTCTGTAAAAATGACTTCCTTCGTCGGGAACCTGCAAGGGCGGCGTAATGAGGGCAAACACCGTTGAGACAGGAATCGCAATGATGAGGAAAACCCATTCGGGAATAATCCTCGTCCTGGCCAGGGTGGTTCGGACAATAGAAAACCAAATAATGACACAGGCAATGACCATTGCCACCAAACCCAGAAAAACCTTCATAAGCCAGAACTGGCTTGCCTCAGTTTCATAGGTTCTGATGATGAGACTGCCACGATATTCCCTTGCTTTTTTTTTCACGGAACCGATCAGGTCGTTTTCATCTGCCTGTGATGCATACAAAGCTCCGATTGAATCCTTCATGTTGAATAACAGGGATACCGCATTGTCCTGGGCTCCGTCGGGCGAAAAAAGGCATACCCGCAGCAGGTTGCCCTTGCCTGCAAACACGGATTTATCAAACAGGAAGGAAGTAAAGTCGCCTTCTTTTACCATGGTGGAGGAGAAATTCATCCTGTAAAGAAGCTGGTAATTTGCATCCAGCAGCAACAAGGTATTGGAATTTGAGTTATTTCTTCCTCCATGTGTGAAAATCAGATCAATACCACTTATGTAATCTTTAACGGCGGGGAATTCCTGGGTGATAATCACACCCTGTGGAATGCGTTCCATGATGCCGGCAGTGCGAACTTCTGTTGACCGGGTGGGGGTTGTTGAGGTTGGGTTGATTCTGATCAGCGAAATGGCGGCTACCGACAAAATAAAAAATAGTATTCCGGCAATTATACGGCTGGTTTGATTCATTATATATTGTAATAGGTTATAATTCAGATTAATGCATGATGCAGGTAGCCTGTACGTGATTTTATGGCATGGGCAGATTCGTGCAAATTTGAGAAAATTATTCAGAAAAATAAAAAAAACTTCCATTTTACGTATCACCTTTTGGGTTCAAATCCGATTAAGCATGAAAAATGAGTACTTTTGTTCACGGAGTTATTAATCTAAATTCATGCATCATGGCAACTGGAGTTAACAAGGTAATTTTGATAGGGAATCTGGGAAGGGATCCGGAGGTTCAGAATTTCGAAAACGGAGTAAAGAAGGCTACATTCACATTGGCTACTACCGAAGCTTACAAAGGAAAAGACGGGGAAAAAACAACCCATACCGAGTGGCATAACATTGTTATGTGGCGCGGACTTGCCGATGTAACTGAACGTTTTCTGAAAAAAGGCAACACCATTTATGTTGAAGGCCGTATTCGCAAGCGCGAATATGAGGATAAGGAGGGACAGAAAAAGTTCATCTATGAAATTCTTGGTGATTCCATGCAAATGCTTGGCAATGGCCCGCGCAGGGAAGAGGGAAATGGTGTTTCCCAGGCCGGAGAAACTTCCAAAGCCGAAGGTTCATTAGAGAGCGGTCCGGAAGATGATTTACCCTTTTAAAAAATAGCGAGGTAGCGAGGTAGCGAAATTTCGCCATTTCGCTACCTCGCTACCTCACTACCTCGCTACCTGTTTTTATGAGATTTCCCGCACTTTTCACTCTTCTCCTGCTCCTGGTTTCCTGCAGTGATTCCTATACGCCGAAACCCCGGGGGTATTTTCGGATTGACCTGCCCGTAAGGGAATACCGGGTTTTTGATTCAGCCTTTCCATATACGTTTGAATACCCGGTTTATGCAGATATCACGGCCGACAGCAGCAAACTGGCAGAACCTTACTGGATCAACATCCGGTATAAACCATTGAATGCAACCCTTCATTTCAGCTATAAGGTGATCAAAGGGAACCTTCCCCAATACCTGAATGATGCGCACACACTTGTTAATAAACACATTCCGAAAGCCAGTGCGATCAGTCAGCGTGAGTTTTTAGATCCGGCTCACCGGGTTTTTGGTCTGGTGTATGATATCCGGGGTGCCGATGCCGCATCGCCTTACCAGTTCTACCTGACAGACAGTGTTTCAGAATTTGTGCGGGGAGCCCTCTATTTCAATCACATCCCTAATAACGATTCACTTGAACCGGTCATTGATTTCTTAAAAAAAGACATGGAGCACATGATTAATACCTTTCGCTGGAAATGAAGAACCTTTTTCTCCTGTTCACCTGTATCCTCCTGGCCATGCAAACCGGTGCACAAAATCAGTCCTGGCCGGAAGTGAAAATATATGATGCCGCGCAGCGGGCAGGGCAACTTGCCCGGTTGGGACTGGCTTTGGAAGACGGATTTCATGGGAAAGACGGCACCCTTACAACCGTTATCTCTGATACAGAATTGGCAAAAATCCGGCGTGCCGGCTTCAGGGTCGAAATTTTACATGAAGATTATGCTCAATTCATATCCGATCGCAATCAGCGGATGCGCAGTCAGATAGCCTACATCAATGAACATAAAAACGAATTCAGCAATACCGGTTTAAGCAATTATGCAGTTCCGCAGAATTTCCATCTTGGATCCATGGGAGGGTACCTTCATTTGCAGGAAGTGCTCGACGAACTTGACCTCATGCGGCAGCTTTATCCAAACCTCATTTCTGAGAAGATGCCTGCCGGGAACAACAACACGATTGAAGGAAGGCCCATTTACTATGTGAGAATTTCGAATACTCCCAACCAGGTTACCGGTAAACCCAAGGTGTTTTACAATGCACTTGCCCATGCACGTGAACCCATGGGGATGCAGCAGCTGATTTTCTTCATGTGGTACCTCCTCGAGAACTATGAAAACAGCGAGGAGATTAAATACCTGGTTGATAACCTCGAACTCTGTTTTATCCCGGTCGCCAATCCCGACGGGTACGAATTCAATCACGAAAATGAGCCCAACGGAGGAGGACAGTGGCGAAAGAACCGCAGGGTAAGCGGCGGCGGTGAATATGGGGTTGACCTGAACCGAAATTTCAGCTTTAAATGGGGGTATGACGACATTGGTTCATCCCCTTTCCCCGCCGATGAAACCTATCGCGGCACGACTCCCTTTTCAGAACCGGAAACCCAGGTGATCCGCGATTTTTGTGCGGAGAATAACTTCAGCCTTTCTTTAAATTACCACACATACAGCAATTATACACTCTACCCATGGTGCTGGCAAACCGGATTCACTCCCGACAGTGCCCTCCAGGTAACCTACGCAAACTATCTGACCAAACAAAACGGTTATCTGACCGGAATGCCCGGGCAGATATTATACAACACCAACGGAGATGCCCTCGACTGGCAATACGGGGATACCCTCATTAAACCGAAAGTGATTTGTTTTACCTCCGAGATCGGCACACAGGCCGATGGTTTCTGGCCCTTTGCCAACCGGATTATTCCACTGGCCCGGGAGAACATGTATTCGAACCTGATGCTGGCCCATTTTGCCTATCATTATGCAGAAGCCCGCGACCGGTCGCCTGTGATTCTTTCAGAACGGCAGGGATATTTCAATTTTGATTTTATCCGTTTGGGAATGGATAGTCAGGCATCCTATACGGTGACCTTGCGGCCATTGGATCCTGATCAGTTTATTTCATCCGGGAGTCCGAGGACCTATACAAACCCGGTTCAGCTGTTATCCTATCCCGATTCAATTGGTTACCTGCTGAAGCCTGATATTACGTCGGGAGATGCGATACGATGGGTGTATGAGGTTGACAACGGCAATTATATCTTTCGGGATACCATTACAAAGTATTTTGGTCCGCCGCTGGTTATTTTCAGCGACAGTGCCTCCACTATGACCAATTGGGTTTCGACAAAATGGAATGTGTCGGAAACACAATACCACTCACCTCCGGGATCAATAACCGATTCAAGAACAGGAAATTACACCAATAATACCAACGCAACCGTTAGCACGGTTAACGGGCTGGACCTGCAAAATTCGCCGGTAGCTGTGATCAATTACTGGGCTAAATGGAAAACTGAACAAGGGTATGATTTTGTACAGTTCAAGCTGTCGGGAAATAATGGACAATGGGTTCCTCAGAAAGGAAGGTACACTAAAACAGGGTTTTACCTCGAAGCGGAAGGGCAGCCATTATATGATGGGAGCCAGTCTTCATGGGTACATGAGCAGATTGTTACAACCGGTTATGCCGGCCAGTTGCTGAAGATGCAGTTTTTGCTGAAAAGTGATGCAGGGCTCAACTTTGATGGTTTTTACTTTGACGATGTAACCGTTACCGTGGTGGATATGACCAAAGTGGGAACGGGTCAACTCTCCCTCCCAAAAATGAAAATATTTGATGCGGTTCCGAATCCGGCTGCCGGTACTGTCGTCATCCGGTATGAATTGTCTGCAGATGAGAACCTTTCTCTCAACTGCGCAATGACTTCCCTGGTACTGGTCAATTCACAGGGTATTGTCGCCGGAACCTACCCGTTAACGCCCCTGGAGAAAAGTATATCCATTGATGTGAAAGATCTCGCCACAGGGCTTTATTGTTACCGGATAATTGGTACCTTTGGCTCCACGGAAGTGAAAAAACTAGTGATCAACCATTCAACAAGGTAAATAATTGTGATTGAAACCATCAAATTCGGAACACTCAGGTGGTCGCATATTGTGCGGCCAACCGAAGATGATTTGCTGGCACTGAAGGACCGGTATCATTTCCATCCGCTCGATCTGGAAGATTGCCGTACGGAAGTGAACCTTAGGCCCAAGATTGACATTTATGACGATTACCATTTTATCATCCTTCATTTCCCTGACTTCGGGGTAACCGAACAGTTTGTTGAAATCCGGGAAATCAAGTTCTTCTGGGCCAAAGATTATCTTATCAGTATCGGTAAGTCGCAGTGGATGCTGAAAGACCTGTTTAACCGGGAGAAGGCTAAACCACCAGCTTCAGGACGTATGGAAGTAGGCAGCAGCGATGCGTTGTTCTATGAGATTCTTGACCATCTGATGAAGGATACCCAGCGGCTTGTTGAAAAGGTGGACAAGGATGTGGATGATTGCGGCAAATCTCTTTTTTCGAGAAAGGCTGAGTCAACCATCGAAAAAATCTCTATGACCCGTAAGAATGTCATCTTGCTTAACACCATGTTCAAACCGCAAATGGTTTTATTCAACAAGCTCCAAAGCGGCGTGATCAAAGGATTTGCTGAAAACATGGAAGATTACTGGGGGAATATCATGGACTATTACCAGAAGATATGGGATATGGTTGAGGATGACGGTGAGTTGATCAAGGGCTATTCCATGACTTTTGATTCCCTCCAGGTCAACAAAACCAACGAGGTTATGAAAATCCTCACTCTGGTTTCTTCAGTGCTGTTGCCCTTGACATTTATTGCCAGCCTTTACGGAATGAATATCACACTCCCGTTCCAGGAACATGCATATTCTTTTCTTATTGTTTCCGGGTCGATGGTTGGCATCGCCATCGTGATGTTCATTTATTTTAAAATGAAAAAGTGGATGTAACGGTTATCAGTTCTCTTCTTTGTTCATGACATCGATCTGGCGCTGGATGCTTTCTTCATGAACCGATTCAAGTAATTTCAGGATAAATTCACGGCTTAGTCCCATTTTAACCCCTGCTTCAATACGGTCACTGGTAAGCTGATTCCATCTTTTAAGCTGCAGGATAGTGATCTTATTTGCCTTTTTAAAGGTTCCGATTTCCTCAACCACCGTCATCCGACGCGCCAGGATATCGATCAGTTCTTCATCCAGTTTATCAATTTCCGACCTTAACTCTTCAAGTTTATAGGAAAACTCAGTGTTGCCGCATTCACGCCGCAGGATCAGTTTTGAAATGAACTCCTGCAACCGTGCCGGGGTGAGCTGCTGGTTTTTATCAGTGAGCGCCTTCGACGGATTGAAATGAGTTTCAATCATCAGTCCGTTCATCTCAAGGTCGAGCGCTTTTTGCATGGTGGCCGGGATCAGTTCCCGGTTTCCGCAAATATGACTCGGATCGACCATAACAGGCAGGTGCGGGTACAATCGTTTGAGCTCAATAGGTATTTCCCACATGGGGGCATTACGGTAGGGAGAACGGTTGAAAAAAGAAAATCCCCGGTGTACGGCGATCAGCTTTTTCAGTCCCATCTGGTTCAACCGCTCAATGGCGCCAATCCATGTTGTCAGGTCGGGGTTCAGTGGGTTTTTTATCATAACAGGAATGTCGTGATCCCCGATGGCTTCCCCTATCTCCTGCACAGAAAACGGATTTACCACAGTACGGGCGCCAATCCACAGGATATCAATGCCATGGTCAAGTGCCTCCTGAACATGTCTGGGGTTGGCAACTTCCACTGTGACCAGCAATCCGGTTTGCTCCCTGACTTTTTGCAACCATTTTAAGCCGATGGTTCCTACTCCTTCAAAAGCTCCCGGCCTTGTACGTGGCTTCCAAATTCCTGCACGGAAAATTTTCACCTGCGGAATTGATGCTATTCCAAAGGCGGTTTCCATGATCTGTTCTTCGCTTTCAGCGCTGCAGGGGCCGGCAATGACCAGGGGATGTGCCGAAACGGGAAGCCATTCCGAAAATGGAGTAATGTTAAGGGTTGAGGTCATCCGGCAAAGATACGGATTTCAACTTCTCCGGAATGCCAATTTCCACAGATTTGAAATGACTTTGAGTGCCGAAACCCCCATGCCGATAATGAGCACAATGGGTATAACCTGGTCGAGCCAGGACAGGCTGTGAAAATGGCTGAAATCGAAGGGATAAATGTAAAAAAGCACCATCTGGGTAACAAAGCTGGCTGATTCCATAACTGCCAGGGAGAGGTACCTGATAACCGGAAGAGCCAGCATCAGCATAAGCATATTGCCTGCTATTTGAATAAGTATGTTCACATCCAGGATCCAGATGACAACCGAAAAGTTATCGCGAATGAATCCGGGGTTCCAATCCAATACATGGTGAATGATCCATAGGAAGATCAGGTTAAAAATGATGGCCGCGATGTATTCACCCCGGCGGGCCTTCATTTTCATCTCTTTTTTACGGCTGAATGAATCGATTTTCCTGACCCAGGAAGGGGAATTTTCACATTGATGATGGTTCATAATCCGGTAAATTTTTTCATTTGACGTATGAGTTGACACAAAGTTACGAAATATGATAGGAGACTCCATGTACTAATTTTAACCACCGAGGCACTAAGGGCACTAAGAACCACTAAGATGCGACGGCTCCTTAGTGTTTCTTAGTGTTCTGTGTGTTCTTGTGGTTATTATTTCCTGATATTTCAGTAAATTTGCGGTTTAAATAATTTTGAATCAATGGAACATAAAAGAAGGAATAAGATCGTCGATTTGCTGAAATCGAAGGAATACGGAAGTGAAGTGTTGGTAAAAGGCTGGGTCAGAACCAAAAGAGGAAATAAAAACATCAATTTTATCGCCCTCAACGATGGCTCGGTTATTCATCATATTCAGGTGGTGGCAGAAGTGGCTAATTTTAATGAAGAGATGCTGAGACAGGTCACAACAGGAAGTTGTATCGCCGTGACCGGAATCCTGGTGGAGTCGCAGGGACAGGGTCAGAGTGTTGAAATACAGGCAAAGAAAATTGAAGTTTATGGAACTGCCGACCCTGAAACCTTTCCATTGCAAAAGAAAGAACACAGCCTTGAATTTTTACGTGAAATAGCCCATCTTAGGCCACGTACAAACACCTTTGGCGCCGTGCTTCGTATCCGTCATGCCATGGCATTTGCCATTCATAAGTATTATAATGACCAGGGATTCTTCTACATTCATGCCCCCATCATTACAGGGTCAGATGCGGAAGGTGCTGGAGCGATGTTTCGTGTGACCACCCTCGATGATAAAAACCCGCCGCTTTTACCCGATGGGCATGTGGATTACACCCAGGATTTTTTTGGCAAGGAGACCAAACTTACCGTGAGCGGGCAGCTTGAGGGAGAACTTGGCGCCATGGCGCTGTCGCTGGTTTATACGTTCGGCCCGACCTTCAGGGCTGAAAACTCAAATACCCCGCGTCACCTGGCGGAATTCTGGATGATCGAACCGGAAATGGCCTTTTATGATATCCACGACAATATGGATCTTGCCGAAGACTTTCTCAAATATCTCATGCAATATGCGCTGGATCATTGCTATGATGACCTCGAGTTCCTGAATAACAAATATGACAATGAACTGATCGACAGGTTGAAACAGGTAGTTGCCGGTAAATTTGAACGGCTTACCTACACCGAAGCAGTTGAGATACTCATGGCATCGGGGCAAACCTGGGAGTTTCCTGTTGACTGGGGCACCGACCTTCAGGCGGAGCACGAAAGGTACCTTGTTGAAAAGCATTTTGGCAAACCGGTGATCCTCACAGGCTATCCAAAGGAGATCAAGGCATTTTACATGAAAATGAACGAGGATGGCCGCACGGTTCGTGCCATGGATGTGCTGTTCCCAAAGATCGGGGAGATCATTGGCGGAAGCCAGCGTGAAGAGAACCTCGACGCATTGTTAAAAAGGATTCATGAAATGAACATTCCTGAAAAGGATGTGTGGTGGTACCTTGATACCCGAAAATTCGGGACAGCCCCCCATGCAGGATTCGGACTGGGTTTTGAACGGCTGATCCTGTTTGTCACGGGTATGTCCAACATACGGGATGTGATACCTTTCCCGAGGACTCCTAAAAATGCTGAGTTTTAAAAGTAAGATTTAGGGTACAAGGGTAAACAGGTAAACAGGTAAGCGGGTAAACAGGTAAGCGGGTAAACGGGGGAAGCGTTTACTATTTTCTTACATGTAATCTTGCCTGATAGGGAAAAAATCGTAATTTAGCATCAAGAAAGAGAATGATGGATAAGTGCTGGGTGCTGAAACCACCGGGAAATCCCGAAATAATTAAAGAATTGTCTAAGGCGCTTGGGATTGACCAGTCGCTGGCCAGTCTTTTAGTGCAACGCGGTGTAACAACGTTTGATGACGCAAAAACATTTTTCAGGCCCTCGCTGACCGATCTGTTTGATCCGTTTCTGATGAAGGATATGGATAAAGCCATTGCGCGCATTATTATTGCCATTGAGAAAAAAGAACAGATACTGGTGTATGGTGACTATGATGTTGACGGAACATCTGCAGTATCACTTGTGTATACTTTTCTTCAAAGTTTTCATGAAGAGATCGATTTTTATATCCCCGACCGTTATGAAGAAGGATATGGTATTTCCATCAAAGGGATCGATTTTGCTGCCGAAAATAATGTCAAACTGATCATCGCCCTTGATTGTGGCATAAAAGCCGTGGAAAAAGTAGCTTATGCATCCACCAGGGGCATCGATTTCATTATTTGCGATCATCATCGCCCGGGGGCGGAAATACCTGCAGCTGTTGCGGTTCTTGATCCCAAGCAGCCCGACTGCCCATATCCATACAAGGAGCTGTCGGGCTGTGGTATTGGTTTTAAGTTAATACAGGCTTACTCGCAGCTGAACAACCTGCCTTTTGAAAATTTGCGGCAATATCTCGACCTGGTGGCGATCAGCATCGCATCGGATATTGTGGATATCACAGGAGAAAACCGCATCCTGGCATATTTCGGGCTTAAACTGATCAACACCCGGCCACGACCCGGGCTGGAGGCGTTGCTGCGTTATTCTGCCATGATGAAAAATGACGACGGATTAGGAGGATGTGTGTTCATTCGGGAACTTACCATCACCGATCTTGTTTTCATGATCGGACCCCGCATCAACGCCGCGGGACGGATAGAAAGCGGGAAAAATTCTGTCAGACTGCTAATTACCAAGGATCTGGAGGATGCAAAACGGGTCGCCGTTCAGATCAATGCCCACAATACCGAACGGAAAACACTGGACACCTTCGCCACACAGCAGGCTCTTGGAATGATTGGTGCGGATGAACAGCTTAAAAATGCAATGTCCACCGTGATTTATCATCCCGACTGGCATAAAGGAGTGATTGGAATTGTAGCGTCGCGCCTCACCGAAACATACTACCGCCCTACCATCGTGCTGACACTTTCAAATGGATTGATTACCGGTTCAGCCCGCAGTGTAAGGGATTTTGATATTTATGAGGCGGTGGACAACTGCAGCGACCTGCTGGAACACTTTGGCGGACATAAATTTGCGGCCGGGCTGTCGCTAAAACCGGAAAACCTGGAAGCATTCCGCACACGATTTGAATCATTTGTGCGGATGCGCCTGCAAGGTATTGAACTGGTTCCGGTGTTGGATGTGGATGCCATGATCCCCCTGCATACCATCAATTCGCGGTTTTATTCCATACTTAAACAATTTGCCCCCTTCGGACCGGGCAACATGGCTCCGCTGTTCATGACAAAAGGACTGGTAGATGCCGGTGGGTCAAGAATAGTGGGAAAAAATCACCTGAAGCTGTCTGTTGTCCATCCTGAAATTGCAGGAGGCCCATTTTCAGCCATCGCTTTTCAGCAGGGTGAACGGTTTGGTTTAATCGAAAAACAGATCCCGTTCAACATCTGTTATCATATTGAAGAAAACGAATGGAACGGATCAGTAAGTCTCCAGCTCAATATCAAGGATATAAAATTTGCTGATTAACGGGTTTCTTTCCCGAAGCATACATCCATCCGGCGTGCTTTTTCAATCAGCGGATGGTTTTCTGGAACCAGCCTGAGTTTTCCTCCAACTTCTGCCAGTGGAACAGAGGTGACGGTATTGCCCTTGAGAGAAACCATCTCTCCAAAGCGTTTCTGGGCGATCAACTCAACGGCAAAAGCTCCATACCTGGTGGCCAAAACACGGTCCATCGGCGACGGGCTTCCGCCACGCTGGATATACCCGAGAATGGTTTCCCGGGTTTCAAGCCCGGTTAATTCCTTGATGCTGTTTGCCACATAATGGGCTGCTGATTCGCCTTTCGGAGTGGGAATTCCTTCGGCTACCACAACAATGGAATAGGGTTTTTTATTGATGGCCCTTTTCTTCAGGCACCGGGCAACCATGTTGATGTCGAAATCAATTTCCGGAAGCAGGATCACATCCCCTCCGCTGGCCATACCCGAATAAAGCGCCAGCCATCCCGCATGATGCCCCATGACTTCGATCACCATGATTCGTTTGTGACTGTTTGCGGTAGTATGAAGCCTGTCAATGGCTTCGGTGGCAATCCACAGAGCCGAATCAAACCCGAAGGTGATATCGGTTCCCCATACGTCATTGTCGATGGTTTTCGGGATCCCGATCACATTCAGTCCGACCTCCGAAAGCTGGGCTGCAGTGCGCTGGGTACCGTTTCCCCCGATACATACGAGGGCATCAAGCCCAAGTTCCTGGTAATGTTTCTTAATAAGCTTTGGCTTGTCAATGGCATTGAAGGTGCTGCTTTTCTTGAATGGGTTCTCCCTTGAAGTACCCAAAATGGTTCCTCCCAGGGTAAGGATGCCCGACAATACACTTTCATCCAGGGTTATATATTCTTCATTTATCAAGCCCAGGAAACCCGAAGATATGCCAATGACTTCCATGCCATATTCGAGAATCGCTGTTTTACCTACGCCCCTGATGGCTGCATTGATACCGGGGCAATCGCCGCCGGCCGTTAAGATGCCGATACGCATGTGGATGGTTTTATTTCAAGTCGAATGAACCGGTTCCTATTTCCTTGTCATCGGCAAATACGGTAACCATATACTTCCCCTTCATCGCCTGCTTGTCGGTGTCTTTCTTAGTCCAGTCCACACACACTTTCATGGCTTTTCCCTGGTAGTCAACATCTTCACGAAGAGAAAAAGGTAATGTTTGCCCGTTAAAAACAAAAGTGTCATACTTGCTTTTGATCACTACCACATTGTCGGGGCGAACGAGACGGATATAAATATTCTTTTTCCCGGCAGGTACAAGAGGGTTCTCACCCAGGGTAAAGCAAATCCTGATTTTGTCGGTACGGTTGGCTTTATCGGTTACCTGTTGTTTGGCACCTCCCGATTTCAATTTATAAGGGGTGGCCGTGACATCATACGCTTTGATAAACGCAGCCTGGTTCATCTTCTCTTTAAGCTCTTCCTTGTCCTTCATCAGCGTCTGATTCCGGTTTTGCTCGGTTTTAACCACCTGGCGGATGCGGTCGTTTTCGGCTGAAAGCTCACGGTTAACCGTATACAAAGAGTCCATCTGGTGAACATATCCCTGGGCTACTTTTTGTAATCGCTCAAATTTTTTGTGGATGGTGTTGTAGTCCCATTGGCTTGCCAGGAGTTTTTTGATTTCCAGGGCATTGACCTGGATCAGGCTGTCTTTTGCCTTTAATGAATCGGATAGCGCCCCATAGGAAAGTTTGATGTTGTTATGTTCGGTCATCAGTGAATCGAGGTTGCGCTGAAGTTCAATTTTCTCAACCTCTTTTTCTTTTACCAGTTTCATCAGCTGTGAGCGCTGTATGAAAAGCCAGAAGAGCAATACCAGTAAAAGGAGTGCGAAAATTGAAAAGTAAATTTTGTAGTTGCGGGATGACGGGTTTTGTTCTTCCATGCGATGCAGAATTTTCCTGAATTAGGGTGCAAAGATAAAACAAAAACAGGATTTAGCCATCGCTAAATCCTGTTTTAAGTTCAGGCGGTAACATTCCTGTATTCCGAATCCTCTTAATTAGTGGGCGGAAGGTCCAATCTGTTTCAGTACGTCTCCATGCTGTTTTACAATCTCTTTCAGCCACCATTGAGGATAACCGGGTTGTGAAGGCATGACCGGCTGGTTGTAGGGATTGGTCTCAAATTTTCCGTCTTTCTCCTTCTTGATGTTTCCATCGATGTACTTTACCAGGAGGTACTGGAACATTTCCTGCCAGCGTTTAACCGTGGCCTGACCGGTATTTACAGAGTAGTCGGTAATATATTTGATCCCTGCGGCCTGGTCTTTTTTATACAGTTCGGCTGCTTTTTTATCGATTTCTGCTGTCTCGGTAACGTATTTGAGTTCCATTTCCTGTTGTACCGGCCTGATATCTTTGATCATGTAATCATATTTGGTATAGGCCCAGTTTGACACCATGCTGAAAGCCCAGAAGGCGGAAGTGGGTGAGAAATGCAGGAGGTCCCCGTTTCCAACTTTGTAAGCTTCAGGAATTTCAGTCATGCCGCAGTACATCGGTGAATACACCATGGTATAGGTGTCGTCGACGCCAAACCAGTGAATTCCGCCAATGGGATCGGGCAGCCAGTTGCGCGATTGTGCCACAAATACAAATCCGGTTTGCTGGGTTGATGTGGCACGTTCCTGAATGTAGGAAACACTGTCGACTTTGAAAGTCATCGGACGCCAGCGGTAAGGGCATTCGAACGGACCAGCGCCGATATCCTTGGTCATGTCCATTTTCGTGCCTTCATAATGGTCGCGCATCAGGTTCATCACATCCTGAACCGAGATTTTTTTATCAGGCTTTACCCAAAGCGGCATCCTGTTCGTTGGATAGTCGAATTTGCCTTTGGTGATGTGTCCCATGGCATAGTCCTGGTATTGGCCCATCCCTGAATTTACACGGTTGAACATGGCCCAAACCCGTGCTTCGCAAGCCCGTGCTCCGCTGAAATCAAGAGGGGCGTAAGTATCCGAGAAACTGAATTCTTTATCTTCACCGGCAAACCATCCCATTTTACGGGCAAAAGAGATTGCATCGGGAGCGTAAATACAGTTTTCCGGGTCATTCATGGGGAATTGGGTGATCCGGGGATGGTTGGCATGGCCGCTTACATACCCGTCAGGAATGCGCATGGCTACCCACACGGCTCCTTTTTCCACCTTGCCTTTGCCGATCATTTCCAGTATCCAGGCTTCATTCGGATCAGAAATGGAAAAAGATTCACCACTGCTGGCATATCCGTGTGCGGCTACCAGTTCGCCGAAAATCCGGATGGCTTCACGCGCATTTTTGGCACGCTGGAGGGTGATATAGATCAGGCTTCCATAATCAACAATGGCCCCAGGCTGTTCTCCAAGCTCTTCACGGCCGCCAAAGGTGGTTTCTCCGATGGCCAGCTGATGCTCGTTCATATTCCCGATTACATTAAAGGTATGCTTCACCTGGGGAATCTTTCCCAATGGTTTACCGGTATCCCATTCTGTAACGTCAAGCATTGTGCCTGCAGCCCAGTCGCGGGCAGGCCAGTGATATAATTCGCCATACAGGGTATGTGAATCTGCCGAATAGGTGATCATCACAGAACCATCGGTGGTGGCTCCCCGGGTGAAGATAAAGTTGGTACAAGCCATGGAATGATAACTAAACCCGGCCAGCAGCAGCAACAAAAAGAACAGAGTTTTACGCATAAAAATGTATATATTAAATGATTAATACTTGAATTTCACTATTTCGCTACCTCGCTACCTCGCTACCTCGCTATTTTACTATTCGCCCTTTCCCCGTCGTCAAAATTACAAAAAAACTTGACTGGTTTACCAGCTGTTATGGATGACGAAATTAATGCGAAAGGGAAGTGCCGGAAAATCTGTAAATTTGCGCTGTTAAGACCGGATGACTATGAAAAAACTGATTTGCCGTAAAACCCTTCCCCTGTTTGCTACGCTCCTGATTGTCTCTTCAACTTTGTTTGCCCAGGTTAATATTCATGACTCCACAATTTTCACCTCCCTGATTTATGCCACCTACGGTTATCAGTTCCCGGGCGGTGACCTGGCGAAGCAATTTGGGAGTAATTCAAGCATTGGGGGTGGCTTTATGTTTAAAACCAAACATAACTGGATGTTTGGCGTGGAAGGTAATTTCATGTTCGGCCAGTCGGTGAAAAACAGTGATTCACTGATGAAGAGTATCTCAACCAGTGATGGTTTTCTGATCGATGCCAATGGTTTTTATGCCGATATGGTGTATTATGAGCGCGGGTATAATTTCCTCTTCCGGTTTGGAAAGGTGATTCCGGTGCTCTCTCCGAATCCAAACTGTGGTTTTACTATCCTTGCCGGCGCGGGTTATATTCAGGATAAGATCAGGATTCACAATCCCGGGAATACCGCGCCGCAGATTCTTGGAGATTATAAAAAAGGATACGACCGCTTAAATGGAGGTTTAGCCCTCACCGGCTCCCTGGGATATATGTACCTCAGCAATACCCGGTTGCTGAATTTTTCGGCATCGCTCGAGATAATGCAGGCCTGGACCAACCCCTACCGGGAACGAAATTTTGATACGGGCTTAAAAGATACACGGAAGTTAAGCAGCCAGTTCTATACCATCAGGGTTTGCTGGATGATTCCGTTGTACAGGAGGGTGCCGAAGGAGTTTTATGTTTATTAAGGTAGCGAGGTAGCGAAATAGCGAAGTAGCGAAATGGCGAAATAGCGAAATGGCGAAATGAGGGTGATATACAGTTTTTTTATTGTTTGTTATGGGGTGTTTCTGCGGATTGCTTCCATGTTCAATAGTAAAGCAAGGCTGTGGACTGAAGGCCGGAGCGGGTTGCTCCTGCAGATTGAAACAGCGCTGAAGCAGGTAAACCGGGAAAAGAATCCCATTGTATGGTTTCATGTTTCATCACTGGGTGAATTCGAGCAGGGAAGGCCTGTTATCGAAGCATTCAGAAAGCGCTGGCCTGAAAAGAAAATCCTCCTGACTTTTTTTTCACCTTCGGGGTATGAAGTGCGGAAAAACTATGACAAGGCCGATTTCGTTTTTTACCTTCCACTCGACACGCCTTCCAATTCCCGACGTTTTCTGAAAACCGTTCAGCCTGAAATGGTGTTTTTCGTAAAATACGATTTCTGGTTTAATTACCTGAAAGCCATTCATAAACAACATATTTCCCTGTATTTTATTTCTGCCCTTTTCCGGAAAAACCAACATTTTTTTACCTGGTACGGAGGATGGTTCCGGATGCACCTTCGGCAGGTAACCCATTTTTTTGTCCAAAACCGGGAATCGGAGGAACTGCTTCACAGTGTGGGTATCCGGCAGGTTACCTTAACCGGCGATACCCGGTTCGACCGGGTAGCAGCCATTGCAGCGCAGCCATTGCAAATGCCGCTTATTGAATTGTTTTGTGCCGGGAAACCGGTCTTTATTGCCGGTAGCAGCTGGGAACCGGACGAAGAGATATTTATTCCGTTGATCCGTAACAGTGAGATGAACCTGAAATATATTATTGCCCCTCATGATACCTCACCGGCACGTACAGGGCATATAATCAAACACATCGAACAGCCCGTGATCCTTTATTCGCAGCTGAATGAAGGCAATGCAGGAAGTGCAGCCGTGTTGATCATCGATCGTGTCGGGATACTTTCCCAATTGTACCGGTATGCCACGGTGGCCTTTATCGGCGGAGGTTTTGGAAGTGGTATTCACAACATCCAGGAGCCTGTTACTTTTGGTGTCCCGGTGTTCTTTGGTTCCAAATATCACAAATTCAGGGAAGCAAGGGACCTGGTGCATCTGGGAGGAGCTTTTAGTGTTATTTCATCTGAGGAATTGATGAAAAAGGTCGTGGAAATAACCGGAAGTGCCGAAGAACATCAGCGCATATCAGCCATCTGCAGTAATTATGTGGCGGAGAATTGTGGTGCGACAGAGAAAATCATGAAGTTCCTGAATTAATTAATTATCTTTACACACTAAAAAATCAAATCTATGAAAACAGAAAAACTATTTTTAGGACTCATGGTGGTTGTAACTGCCTTTATTTTAACATCATGCGGTTCACCTGTCACATTGACAAGCTGGAAGAACCCGGATAATAAATCGCTGGTGTCGAACATTGTCGTTATGCCATTGTTTGAAAAACTGGAATACATGAAACCATTTGAACAGTCGGTGGATGCCTATTTTGAAAAACAAGGGCTCAAGTGCATTGGTTCTCTGGATTTTCTGAATCCAAGTATCAAATATCCTCTTGATGATATCAAGCGGAAATGCGACAGCCTGGGTGCAGACGGGATTCTGGTTTTTCAGTATAAAGGAACGGACAAAACTGAAAGCTACATTCCCCCGACAACCTATGCTACCGGCGGATATGGCGGCTACTGGGGCGGCGGCTACTGGGGCGGCGGCTACTACGGCGGCGGCGCTTATTATGGTGGCGTCGTTTCAACCGGAGGCTACTGGACTACCACAGCGGTGATCAACCTTTCGGCAAGTTTGTATACCCAGGGTTCCAAAGATGCATTATGGACCGGTGAAATTACGGTTACTGACCCCCAGTATGTTGATCAGTCTGCCGTAAATATTGCGCAGTACATTTATGCCGACTGGCAGAAATACGGACTGCTGAAATATGCCGGAAAGAAATAAAATTTTTATATCTTGGTTTAACTTTTTTTAAAACTATAAGCCTATGAAAAAGTATATAGCTGAATTTATCGGCACATTCAGCCTGGTGCTGTTTGGTTGCGGGTCTGCCGTTATTGCAAGTAGCAATGTTGTTGGACCACAAGGAGTAAGTGCATATGGCATTGGCCTCCTCGGAATTTCGATTGCTTTTGGTTTTACCGTAGTTGCCATGGCCTATGCCATAGGCGGCATATCAGGATGCCATGTGAACCCTGCGGTCACTATTGGAGTTCTTGTTGCGGGCAAAATCGAAATGAAAGATGCCATCATGTATATTGTAGCACAATGCATTGGGGCGATTTTCGGCGCAGCAGTCCTGTATCTGATCGTGAGCGGCCGTCCGGGTTTTACAATGGGGGAATGGGCGTTGGGCTCAAACGGATGGGGAGAAGGTTACCTGGGGGCATATACTATGACCAGTGCATTTGTTATTGAAATGGTTATGACGTTTCTTTTCCTGTTTGTCATCCTTGCCGTAACTTCCAAATTCGGAAACGGAACCATGGCCGGACTGGCCATCGGGGTTACCCTTATGCTGATTCATCTGGTTGCCATTCCCGTTACCGGTACCTCGGTAAACCCTGCACGCAGCCTTGGCCCTGCAATCTTTGCCGGCGGGAAAGCCCTCATGCAGTTGTGGTTATTCTTTGTTGCCCCCATACTTGGTGCCATCCTGGCTGGTGTGGCATGGAAATTCGGATTTGACAACGAATAGGATTAACCTTTGCTTAAGAACGTACATCGTTCTGCATTTCAACATATGAATGCAGGACGATGTTTTTTTTGCCTAATTTTACCAGTCTGAATTCAGATTAAATATGATTTTCGATTTCATTAAAGATCTTCGCCGGCGCGACCACAAACCAAGGTTTGGCGGACTCGATATACTTAAATATATCGGGCCGGGACTGCTTGTCACGGTCGGGTTCATCGATCCGGGCAACTGGGCGTCTAACATTGCCGCCGGTTCTGAATTCGGCTATGAGCTGCTTTGGATGGTCACCCTTTCAACCATAATGCTGATCATTCTTCAGCACAATGTGGCCCACCTGGGGATCGCCACCGGTTTGTGCCTTTCTGAAGCGGCCAACAAGCATACCCCCGTGTGGGTATCGCGATCGGTGCTCCTTTCTGCCATGGGTGCAAGTGTTTCAACCTCGCTGGCTGAAATACTTGGCGCAGCTGTGGCGCTTAACATGCTGTTTAACATTCCTATTCCTGCAGGGGCGATCCTGGCGTTTGTTTTTG
>CAZVNF010000033.1:17650-26010 GCA_964628215.1 uncultured Draconibacterium sp. | reverse complement strand
AAGTGTGAATCATGTAAGAAATCAAAAAAACTATGTAACACTTTTAGCGTATGGCACCCCTAATTTTGCATCCATACAAGGAAGCGGTTCAATGAAAAAATTCACCCCGGTAATCAAAGTAAAAGGGTTTGCCACAAAGCAATCGGTAAGGCTCAGTGAGAAAACAATGGAGAAAACTGCCATTGCGAATAATTTCCTCACCGACATTGCCGATGTTTTCCTGTTCATAACCCAATTCTTCCGGGAAACATTTTCACGCAACTTTGAATTCAAGGAATTTCTGCGCCAGTGTTTTCAGATAGGCTATAAATCATTGCCCCTCGTTGCCATTACCGGCGGCATCATGGGGCTGGTGTTCACTATTCAATCGCGCCCGGTACTTGTTAAATTCGGTGCGGTAACCTTGCTCCCCGGCATGGTCGCCATCTCCCTGATCAGGGAAATAGGCCCGGTGATCACCGCGCTGATCTGTGCCGGGAAAATAGGCTCGGGAATGGGTGCTGAATTAGGATCCATGCGGGTAACCGAACAAATTGAGGCAATGGAAGTGTCGTCTACCAACCCCATGCGGTTTTTGGTCGTTACCCGTATCTGGGCAGCCATGATCATGATCCCGATCCTAATCCTGTATGCCGACGCGTTCGGCATTTTAGGAAGTTGGGCCGGTGCCAACATCAAAGGGGATGTGTCGTTTGTTTTGTTTTTTTCCCAGGCATTCAGTAACGTCAAATTCATGGATTTTTTACCTGCAGTGATCAAGTCATTCTTCTTCGGCGCGGTAATCGGGTTCACCGGGTGTTATAAAGGATACAATGCAGGCCGCGGAACAGAAAGTGTAGGCATCGCTGCAAATTCAGCCGTAGTGCTGGCCTCCCTGCTGGTGATCGTGGTTGACATGATTGCAGTTCAGATCACTGACATGCTGACACCATGAAAACAAGAAGTTCAGACGCTATAGCAGCCGCTCCCCTGAAAACCATGAGCAATGATGTGGTTCTCGGGATAAGCAACCTTAAAAAATCATTTGGCAAACAGGAGGTATTGAAAAACATCTCCTTGACCCTTTCTGAAGGCGAAAACCTCGTGGTGCTGGGCAAATCCGGTTCAGGTAAATCTGTCCTGATCAAATGCATCGTAGGGTTGCTGCATTCCGACAGGGGCATTATCAGCGTGTTCGGCAAAGATGTAAACTCTCTCAACCGGAAGGAACTTGGCGAATTGAGACAAAAAATAGGTTTTCTGTTTCAAAGTGGGGCATTGTATGATTCCATGACAGTAAAACAGAACCTGGAATTTCCTTTGCGGCGAATTAAAAAGGAACTGACTGAAGCTCAAATTCGTGAAAAAGTAAATGAAGTATTAGAAAATGTGGGCCTGGCCGATGCACTGAACAAAATGCCTTCCCAGCTTTCGGGCGGGATGCGCAAAAGGATCAGCCTGGCACGCACCATTGTCGTTGATCCGATGATCATGCTCTACGACGAACCTACAACCGGCCTTGACCCTGTTACCTCCGACGAAATAAGCACCCTTATCAATGAAGTGCAGAAGAAATACAAAACATCCTCGATCATCATAACCCACGACATCAATTGCGCCCTCAGCACCGCAAACCGGATCATCATGTTATCCGACGGAGAAGTTTACCAGGAAGGGGGAATTGCCGACTTTAAAAACTCAAAAGACCCGTTAATCCTGCCATTCTTCAATAAATTATAAATCGCATATCAAAACCGCAACCCCATGGATACTCAGACTCAAAAATTCAAAGTCCGGCTAGGGCTGTTTATTGCCGGGGGATTGGCACTCTTTGTCCTGGCTATTTTTATTATCGGAAAACAAAAAAACCTGTTTGATCCGGTCTTCCAGCTTTCTACCACATTTTCAAATGTAAGCGGGCTGCAGGTTGGCAACAACATCCGGTTTTCGGGTATTACTGTTGGAACAGTTGACAAGATCACTATAAAAAACGATTCGACGGTGCATGTAGTGATGCTGATCAAGAAAGATGTCAGGAAATTTATCAAGTCCGACAGCGAGGTGGCCATTGGTTCCGAAGGACTTATCGGCGACAAACTCCTGATGATAGCCCAGGGAAGCACCCATGCTCCCCCAGTAAAAGAGGGACAGCACCTTGCATCAGCTGAACCTGTTGAAATAGATGCAATCATGGGCAGTTTACAGGTTACCGCGGCCAATGCTGAGGTTATTTCCGGGGAACTTGCTGAAATCATGTTCAAGGTCAACAGCGGAAACGGGACCCTTGGCCGGTTGATACAGGATACAAGTATTGCCAACAATCTCAGCCAGACCATGGTGAATATAAAAAGGAGCAGCAAAGGCCTGGATGAAAACATGGAGGCGGCCAAACATAACTTCCTGTTGAGGGGATATTTTAATAAAAAGGAAGAAGCCGCACTGGAAGCGAAGGAAGAGGCAGAAAAACAAGCGCTAAAAGCACAAAAGAAAAAAGCTGCTGAAGCTAAAAAAGAGGCGAGGCAGAAAAAAAGAGATGAAAAGAAATAAGTACTATCCACCTAAAACAAGTACAAACGAAAGTGGGAAGTGCAAAGTTCAAAGGACGAACAACGGCCGGCGAGTCCCAAACTTTGTACTTTGTCATTCGTACCTCGTACTTTGAATTACACCACCGTCCAACTAGTTGCGCCTTCAGGAGAGGGGGCAGGGGGCGAGTTGCGTTAAAAGTGTGAATGATGTAAGTTATTCCCAAAATTATATAACATAACCCCGTAACCCCAAACGTACCTTTGTTTTAGCAATCAATATTCACACTTAAAAAACAAAAGTCATGGGAAGCTTACTTTACATCATCGCGGTCATACTAGTTATTGCATGGGCAGTAGGATTTTTCGCCTACAGTGCCGGTGGCATCATTCACGTTCTGCTTGTCATTGCGCTCATTGCAATAATATTCAGGGTCATTCAGGGAAGAAGCGCAATTTGAAACCGTGAAAGATCAAGACCTGAAACTACCATTTTACGCCCGGGCAACTCTCTTTTTGCTCGGGTTTTTTGCCCTGATGGCGATGTTGTACATCGCCCGGGGCATTGTAGTTCCTATCGTTTTTGCAATCATTATTGCCATCCTGCTGCAGCCTGTAGTTGATCTGTTTGTAAGAATCAAAATCAACAGGCTGCTATCCATCGCCATTACCTTGCTCCTGACGCTTTTGGTCATTGCAGCGCTTGGTGCCTTTTTATTTTCGCAGGCAAGCCGGTTCAGTGAATCCTGGCCCCTGCTGGTCGATAAATTCACCCTTATCCTGAACGACAGCATCACCTGGGCTTCAGGCTATTTTGATATAAAACCCCAAAAGATTCATGAGTGGGTTATAAAAACCAAAGGCGAGATCATCAATACCAGCAGTGCCGCCATCGGGCAAACAATTGTTACGGTTGGGAGTGGCCTGGTTATCCTGTTCCTGGTACCCGTTTATGTTTTTATGATATTGTACTACCAGCCCCTGCTGCTTGATTTTATCAGGAGGCTCTTTGCAAAAAACCATCAAAGCCAGGTAAGTGAGGTAGTGACCCAGTCGAAAACCGTGATACAGCATTACCTGGTTGGCCTGGTGATAGAGGCGGTGATCGTAGCGGTGCTGGATGCATCCGCACTGTTGATCCTGGGAATTGAATATGCAATCCTGCTGGGGATCATCGGGGCACTGCTCAATATGATCCCTTACATCGGCGGACTTGTTGCCGTAGCCCTGCCCATGATGATCGCAGTGGCAACCAAATCAACGGCCTGGTATGCCCTGTACGTTCTCGCGGCCTATTATTTTATTCAGTTGATAGACAATAATTACATTGTTCCGATTATTGTTTCTTCAAAAGTCAAGATTAATGCTTTGTTTTCCATCATCGTGGTGATCGCCGGGAATGCTTTATGGGGAATTCCCGGGATGTTTCTTTCCATCCCCCTACTGGCCATTGTTAAACTCATTTTCGATCACATTGAGCCGTTGAAACCCTGGGGTTTTTTGTTGGGCGACACCATGCCCACCCGGTTAAAATTACCCCCTATTTTAAAAATAATCAAACTGAAATCTAAATGATAGAAGTAAAAAAAACAGGCGTCCTGATTACATCAACCAACCTGGAATTTGAAAATGAAGGGGTTCTGAATCCTGCAGTAATCCGCCAGGGCGACAGTGTTCACATGTTTTACCGGGCCGTGAGAAAAGGCAACTATTCAAGCATCGGTTATTGCAGGCTGGATGGCCCGCTTACCGTTGCCGAACGCTGGGATAAACCCATCATGGTTCCCGAATTCGATTACGAATCACAGGGTGTGGAGGATGCGAGAGTGGTCAAAATTGACGACCTGTTTTATATGTCTTATACCGGGTACGACGGAACAAATGCCAGGGGAGCCCTGGCCACATCGAAAGACCTGCTGCATTTTAAAAAGCTGGGTATTGTCGTACCCCCGATCACATACGCTCAGTTTGTCTATTTCGCCGAATCGTCCGGGAAAGTAAACGAAAACTACTACCGGAACCATAAATTTTATTACCAGGAAGCCGATCCTGATAAAAAGATGATGCTTTGGGATAAAAATGTGATCTTCTTCCCCCGCAGGATCAATGATCAGCTTGTGTTTCTCCACAGGATCAGACCGGGAATCCAGATTGTTGCGGTGAATAATTTAAAAGACCTTACAGAAGCTTTTTGGGAAAAATACTTTCAAAATATGCAGGACGATATCGTCATGGATCCGGTATATAAACATGAGTCGAGTTATATTGGCGGCGGATGCCCCCCGATTGAAACCGAACATGGCTGGCTGCTCATCTATCATGGCGTGGAAGAAACAAAAAAAGGACGTGTGTATTCCGCATGCGCCGCTTTGCTCGATTTAAAAGATCCTTCGCTGGAAATTGCCCGTTTGCCTTATCCGTTGTTTTATCCGGAATACGAATGGGAATTAATCGGCGAGGTCAATAATGTTTGTTTCCCAACGGGGACTTCCCTGTTCGGGAATACGCTCTTTATCTATTATGGTGCTGCCGACAGCCTTATTGCCTGTGCTTCGGTTAACCTGCCTGAACTTATTGCTGAATTGTTAACTTATACCAGAAAAAATGAACAATAAAACCCAGCTTGCCAATCTGCCCGAGATCCTTGTGATCACGTCGTACCCCCCGAGAGAATGTGGCATCGCCACCTATTCCCAGGACCTGATAACCGCAATAAACAACAAATTCAGCACTTCCTTATCAATAAAGGTTTGTGCACTGGAGTCAAACGGGAATACTTATCCCTACCCTGCTGAGGTAAAATATATCCTGAAAACATCCCAGGCGGGAGAATATGAAAAACTGGCCAGGAAAATCAACCACGATGAAGCGGTAAAAGTGGTGCTGATCCAGCATGAGTTTGGCTTTTATCACAAACAGGAACAACCATTCCTGAAGTTCCTGTATGAATTGTCGAAACCTGTGGTCATTGTTTTTCATACGGTACTGCCCCACCCCGATGAACACCTGAGGACAAAAATCAGGAACATCACAGCGGTGTGTGAGTCGGTGATCGTGATGACCGGCAATTCCGTTGAAATTCTGGCAAAGGATTATGGTGTTCCCCGGAAAAAAATGTCAATGATCGCCCACGGAACCCATTTGGTTCCGCATGTCAGCAAACACAGCCTGAAGACAAAATACGGACTGACAAACCGGCAGGTACTTACCACATTCGGCTTGCTCAGCTCCGGAAAGAGTATTGAAACCACACTCGAAGCACTGCCTGGCATTATAGAACAAAACCCGGAGGTCGTATTCCTGGTAATCGGGAAAACTCATCCGGAGGTGGTAAAAGCAGAGGGTGAAAAATACCGGGAGATGCTGGAACAAAAAGTCAGGGACAGTTCACTGCAGGATCATGTGATCTTCGTAAACAAATACCTTGCCTTGCCTGATCTGCTCGAATACCTGCAAATGACAGACATTTATTTGTTTACCTCCAGCGATCCGAACCAGGCGGTGAGCGGAACCTTCGTATATGCCATGAGTTGTGCATGCCCCATCATTTCCACCCCAATTCCTCACGCCAAAGAACTATTGACACCTGAAACCGGGATAATTTTTGATTTTCGCAATGCCAGCCAACTGGCAGGCAGCGTGAACAGGTTGCTCAATGATAATCCATTGCGAAGGAATCTCAGTTCGAACACCCTGGAAAAGATCGTTTCCACCGTTTGGGAAAATTCGGCCACGGCACATGCTGCATTATTTCAAAAAATTGCGGACAACACAATCAAATTGCAGTACAACCTCCCGGTGATCAACCTCGACCACATTAAACACATGACAACCGGTACCGGGATCATTCAATTTTCGAAAAACAACCAGCCCGATGTCAGAACCGGGTATACCCTCGACGACAACGCCAGGGCACTGATTGCCTCCTGCATGTACTTTAAACTAACCAGCGATGAGGAATCCCTGGATGATATTCAGAAATATCTCAGGTATATCAAACATTGTCAGCAACCCGGAGGCGATTTTTTAAATTACACAGACCAGGACAACAACTTCACCAATCAGAATAAAACGGTCAACCTTGACGATGCCAATGGCCGGGCAATCTGGGCACTGGGGTATGTGGTTTCACTTTTTGGACACCTGCCATTGAGAATCATCTCAGAGGCCGAAACAATTCTTGAAAAATCACTTATGCATGTCGAATCAATACACTCTACCAGGGCCATGGCTTTTGCAATCAAGGGGTTATTCCATTATGAATGCACCATCAAAGTGCCTGAAAACCTCACACTTATTAAAACACTCGCCAACCGTTTGGTTCAGATGTACAGGCATGAATCAAATGCACAATGGGAGTGGTTCGAGGGATACCTTACCTACGCCAACAGCATTTTACCAGAGGCCATGTTGTACGCGTGGCTTTTAACCGGAGATCCGGTTTACAAGGAGATAGCCGTGTCCTCCTTTAATTTCCTGTTATCACAAACATTTAATGAAAATGGCATAGAGGTGATCTCGAACAAAAACTGGCTGCAGAAAGGCGATGTAGCAGGGCATTATGGCGAACAACCCATTGATGTGGCCTACACGATAATGACCCTGGGTAAATTTCACAATGTGTTTTCCGGGGAAATTTATTTAGAAAAAATGGAAACCGCATTTAACTGGTTTCTGGGCAAAAACCGGTTACACCAGATTATCTATAATCCATGCACAGGAGGTTGCTACGACGGCCTTGAAGAAACACATGTAAATCTAAACCAGGGTGCAGAATCAACTGTGAGTTACCTGCTGGCAAGGTTAACCATGGAACAACAGGAGCAACCCCATAAACCTTTACATACTACATTTTACAATAAAGCCGGCAAACTACTTCATTCTCCCATGGTAATTTCGGCTTAAAGTTCGTTGAAATTTGTTCAAACATGCAGTCCGATGCAATGTGTGAATTATGTAACTTATTTTAATAATTATATAAATCCCGGCAGGTAAAAGGCAACCAACTTTGCAATATTTGTGCGGTAAGATTTTTATCAGTCTCATGAACAACACACAATTTGAAAATTTATATTAAATACATGGTGAGCACCCGCTGTAAAATGGCAGTGAAGCAGGCGTTGAAAGAGCTTGGCCTCCATTTTATCGTAGTTGACCTGGGAGAGGTGGAGATCATGGAAACCATCACGCCGGAACAGCGCAGGGAACTTACGCTCGCCCTGCTCAGTTCAGGGCTTGAACTCATGGACGATAAGCGGGCTGTGCTGATCGAAAAAATTAAAAACGCGGTGGTTGAAATGATCCATCACACGGATGAAGCGATCAAAATCAACTTTTCAGATTACTTAAGCGAGAAATTGCAACATGATTATACCTACCTGGCAAACCTTTTTTCAGAGATCCAGGGAACAACAATAGAACACTTCATCATTTCTCATAAAATTGAACGCATCAAGGAATTGATCATTTATGATGAATTGAACATTACAGAAATTGCCTGGAAACTGAATTACAGCAGTGTAGCTCATTTATCGAATCAATTCAAAAAAGTGACCGGGCTTACACCCTCTCATTTTAAGCAGTTGAAAGTAAAAAGGCGGAGCCCTTTGGAAGACATTGGCAATGTTGAATATGAATTTCATCATGTTACCAAATGAAAGGAGTATAACACATGGCTATAAATGACATATTAGAAAATACACTCAGTGAACTGGCCTGCCAGAAAGCCGAAAATGCAAAACTGGAGGCCGCCCTGAATATGGTACGGTTAGAGCTTGCCTTTCAAAAAGAAGAGAAAGGAAAGAGGGCGGCTGAATTAGGAATTGCGAACATTGAACTCGCATTCCAAACCGATGA
>CAZVNF010000033.1:0-17550 GCA_964628215.1 uncultured Draconibacterium sp. | reverse complement strand
CAAACCGATGAGAAAGGAAAACGGGCAGCAGAGTTACTCATTGCAAATTATGCACGAAGTATCATTGAAGCAAGCCGTGATCCTTTATTCACCATCAATACAGAAGGTAAAATTACCGACATGAACGATGCTTCGGTAAAAATCACCGGCAGCACCCGCGAAACACTGACAGGAACCGATTTCTTCGATTATTTTACCGACCCGCAGAAGGCCCGGCAGGTTTACCGGGAAGTATTTGCAAAGGGGTTTGTTGCAGATTATCCTTTAACCATCAAAGACCATAAACTTACCGATGTATTGTTGAACGGGTCCCTCTATAAAGACGACCTCGGGCGGGTGATTGGCGTGGTTGTAGTGGCAAGGGACATCACCGAACGGAAAAGAATTGAAACCGAAAGGACAGAGGCCATTGTATTTGCCGAACTTGCAACGGCCATTGCCGAGGAAGCAAAAATAAAAGCCGAAGATGCCACACGGATCGCAGAAAATGCGGTGAAAGCAAAACAGCAGTTTCTCTCAAATATGAGCCATGAGATACGCACGCCAATGAATGCGATCATCGGCTTTACTAAGGTTTTGCTGAAAACAGACCTTTCGGCAAAACAAAAAGAGTATTTAACCGCAATTAAAATGAGTGGCGATGCCCTGATCGTGCTCATTAACGACATTCTTGACCTGGCAAAAGTGGATGCGGGAAAGATGGTATTTGAACAGGTCCCGTTTACCATGTCGCTTTCCATTTCGGCTATGCTCCATTTGTTTGAGGCCAAAATACAGGAGAAAAACCTGGAACTGATTATAGACTACGACCCATACATCCCTTCGGTTTTACTGGGAGACCCGGTCCGGCTCCACCAGATTATTTTGAACCTGGTCAGCAATGCGGTTAAATTCACAACCAAGGGTAAAATCACTGTAAGTGCCCATTTACTCAGTGAAGACAGCGAGAAAGTAACCATTGAATTTGCCATTGCTGACACCGGGATCGGGATACCGGAAAATAAAATTGAAAAGATTTTTGAGAACTTTCAGCAGGCTTCCAGCGGTACCTCACGATTGTATGGTGGCACCGGTCTGGGGCTTGCAATTGTAAAACAGCTGGTTGAACCCCAGGGTGGCAGCATCCGGGTTCAAAGCACAATCGACCAGGGATCTACTTTTAGTTTTATACTTAGTTTCCTGAAAACGAATGCACCGGCTGAATTGGAAACAGAACCTGTCGACCTCGATACCGAAATAAAAAACATCAAGGTACTCGTAGTGGAAGATATCCCGCTCAACCAGTTGCTGATGAAAACACTGCTTGATGACTTCGGGTTTGAGCGCGATGTGGTGGCCAATGGAAAAATCGCCGTGGAAATACTGGAGGTTAAGTCGTATGATATCATTCTGATGGACTTGCAGATGCCCGAAATGAACGGGTTTGAAGCGACAGAGTACATCCGTAACACAATGAACTCAAAAATCCCCATTATTGCACTCACCGCCGATGTGACCACGGTTGACCTGGCTAAATGCAAGGCTGTCGGAATGAACGACTACATTGCAAAGCCCGTGGATGAGAGGCTGTTATACAGTAAAATTGTCGGGCTGGTAAAAAAACCTTTACCCTTAAAATACAAGGATCAGAAGGAATGTGAAAAAGATACAAACGCAAAATTAAAATGCATCGATCTGGATTACCTGGTCCACCGCACAAAATCAAATCCCAAACTGATGATGGAGATGATATCGTTGTATCTTGAACAAACCCCGGTGCTGATCAATAAAATGAAACAAAGCTGGCAGGCAAAAGACTGGCATTCATTGCATGCAGCCGTGCATAAAATGATCCCGTCGTTTTCCATCATGGGCATCAGTGCTGATTTTGAAGTTATGGCTAAAAAAGTACAGGAATATGCCAGCACCCAGAAACAATCTGACGGCATCAACGACATGGTTTTCCAGATAGAAAACATTTGTATCCAGGCGTGCCAGGAATTGAAAGTGGAGTTCTCCCGGATCAAAAACACAACCAAATGAAACACGAAAACAAAATAAAACTGTTCCTGGTCGATGACGATGCCCTGTTTTTAAAGTCATTGGAAATAGAATTTCTCCTGCATGCTGATTTTACTGTTGAGACCTATGCAACTGGTGAACTATGCCTGGCTAATTTATCTCACAGCCCCGATGTCATCATCCTCGACTATATGCTCGACGGTATCGAAATGAACGCAATGAACGGAATTGAAACACTCGATAAAATCAAAGCATACAACCCGGATATCCCTGTGGTGATATTATCCTCACAGGATAAAATAGAAGTTGCAATCAGTTGCATGCACCACCGGGCATTTGATTATGTGGTAAAAAGCGAAACAGCCTTCATTCGCCTGCAAAAAATCATTACAACCATTTTCCGGTACAAAAAAATGGAAAAGGAGTTGAATTGGTATATGGAAAGGATGTAACGGCGATGTTCAAAGGATTAACCACAAACGAGGCGAAAGAAAAACAACGCACCGAAGGTCCAAACAGCCTGCCTTCATCCAAACCCAGGAATTATTTCACCATTGCCATTGGGGTTGTTAAAGAACCCATGTTCATCCTGCTGGTTGCCTGCGGTACACTATACCTGGTAATGGGCGATTTGGAGTCGGGTCTCATGCTGATGGGCTTTGTTTTTGTCATCATGGGCATCGAATTTTTCCAGGAGAAAAAGACCGAAAAAGCCCTCAGTGCCTTAAAAGACATGGCCAGTCCACGGGCCCTGGTGATCAGAGACGGTGTGGAAACCAGGATAGCCGGTTTTGAAGTCGTAACCGGCGACCTCATTGTGTTGCAGGAAGGCGACAGGGTTCCTGCCGACGCCACGGTGCTGAATTCCGTTAATTTACTGGCCGATGAATCATTGCTTACCGGGGAGTCGGTACCTGTGCGTAAAAACGACTGGGACGGGGTACTTAAGATCATTCAGCCCGGTGGCGACGACCTGCCTTTTGTATATTCCGGTTCCATGATCGTTCAGGGCAACGGCACAGCCAGGGTAACCAGCATCGGGATCAATACTGAAATCGGGAAGATCGGGAAAGCGATGGAAGGGGTAATTGAAGAACCAACCCGCCTGAAACAGGAAATGGGAAAACTCGTTAAAAAACTGACAATCATCGCAGCAGTGCTGTGTATCCTGGTTATCATTGGCTACACCCTCACCCGCGGGAGCCTGCTGAATGGGATCCTCGCAGGAATTACCCTGGCAATGGCGGTGCTGCCCGAAGAATTCCCGGTGATCCTCACCGTGTTTATGGCACTGGGTGCCTGGCGCATGTCAAAAAAGAAGGTACTCACCCGCAAGCCAACCGCAATTGAAACACTGGGTTCCGCCACCGTACTTTGCACCGATAAAACCGGCACTCTCACCCAGAATAAAATGACGGTGACCAGGCTTTATAATGGCAAGGATTTCCTGACAGTTACCAAAACCAATGAATTTGACCCGGCATTTCATGAAATCATTGAATATGGAATCCTTTCCAGTCAAACAAACCCTTTCGATCCGATGGAACAGGCCATTACAGGAATGGGTGACCAATACCTGAAAGGAACTGAGCATATCCATAAAAACTGGGAGATGGTCAAAGAGTACCCGCTGTCGAAAGACTTGCTGGCCATGTCGCGGGTATTTTCATTCAAGGGAACCCATGAACAAACAATTGCAACTAAAGGGGCCCCTGAAGCTATTTTTGATCTGTGCCACCTCGATGAAGCCGGTAAGAAAAGAATGCTGATTGCGGTTGAAGAACTGGCCTCAGCGGGATTGAGGGTAATTGGCGTAGCCAAAGCCAAAATCAGCACGAAAGATTTGCCCGAAATCCAGCACGGCTTTTCTTTTGAATTTATCGGGTTAATCGGGTTATCGGATCCCATACGCAAAAACGTCAAAGAGGCGGTGCGCGAATGTTACAAGGCGGGCATCAGGGTCATCATGATCACAGGTGATTACCCGGTTACGGCAAAACACATCGCCCTGGAAATCGGCCTTCAGAATCCTGAAAAATGTATCACCGGACAGGATTTACAGTCAATGACGGAGACGGAATTATGCAGGCAGATCGGGGATATCAATGTTTTTGCCAGGGTGGTGCCTGAGCAGAAACTGAAAATTGTCAACGCGCTGAAGAAAAACAATGAAATCGTGGCCATGACCGGAGATGGCATCAACGATGCCCCGGCACTGAAATCGGCCAATATCGGCATCGCCATGGGAAAAAACGGGACGGATGTTGCCAGGGAGGCCTCTTCGCTTGTACTTATGGATGACAACTTTTCATCGATCGTGGCAGCGGTAAGAATGGGAAGGCGGATATTCGACAACCTTCAGAAAGCCTTCGGGTATACCTTCGCCATTCATGTACCCATTGCCGGATTGTCACTGATTCCGATATTGCTTGGCAATTTTCCAATTATTCTCTGGCCGGTGCACATTGTATTCCTCGAACTGATCATCGATCCGGCCTGCTCCATCATCTTTGAAGCTGAAAAAGAAGAGAAGAATACCATGAGCCGCCCCCCTAAAAAAATTGATGAGCCATTTTTCGGCTTGAAAAAAATCCTCTTCAGTTGCCTCCAGGGCCTGTCAATCCTCTTGATCACGCTTGCTGTTTACCTGCTGGGACTGCGTGCCGGTTATGATGCCAAAGAGGTGAGGGCAATGGCATTTATCACCCTCATTGTGTCGAACATCGCCATTATCTTAACCAACAGGTCATGGTCCGACAATATTTTTAAAATTATCGCAACGCCCAACAAAGCAGTATTGTGGGTGGTCGGGGGCGCCATTTTCTTTCTTGCGCTGATCCTGAACATGCCATTTTTCCTTGACCTGTTCCAGTTCAACCAGCCTTCCCTGCTCAATATTGCCATTTGCATTGCCTGCGGGATTTCGAGCATTATCTGGTTTGAAATATATAAAGCTTTTATTCTGAAGAAATAAAAATGTTTTTCGTTATGTTTGTAGTAAATATTGTAATAAAATTTCAACCAAATTCATTCACATTTTTTTGAAATGCTCTCTTTTACTTCGTGGTTCTCCGTGTCTTCTTCGTGGTTCTTCGTGTAATTTTGTTTCACAGCGAACCACAGAGAAGTCACAGAGGTATACAGAGATTATTATAACAGATAATTCAGATTAATAATAGCCAGGTGAAAACAGGAAAACCAAAAACGACGGCGCCTTCCAGGCAAAAAACCTCTGAACTTGTGCCCGGTAAGTTCCCAATCGCGGCGATCGGTGCGTCGGCCGGCGGACTGGAAGCGCTGGAACAATTTCTGGGGAATGTTCCCGTAAACAGCGGAATAGGCTTTGTAGTCATCCAGCATCTGGATCCGACTCATAAAGGAATATTACCGGAATTACTTCAGCGGATTTCTAAAATAAAAGTTTTCCAGGTCAAAGACCGCATGCCTGTCAAGCCAAACTGTGTCTACGTCATTCCTCCGAACACCAGCATGTCGATCCTTGGCGGGGTTCTTCACCTCTTTGAGCCAATCGAAGCCAGAGGATTGCGCCTTCCGATCGATTTTTTCTTTAAATCACTCGCCAGCGACCAACTGACATTGGGCATCGGGATTATTCTTTCGGGCATGGGTTCCGATGGCAGTTCCGGCATCCGGGCGATAAAAGAAAAAAACGGTATTGTATTGGTACAGGAACCGGCCACTGCCAAATACGACAGCATGCCCCGCAATGCCATCGAAGCGGTACTGGTTGACATAGTTGCCCCGGCCGCTGAACTGCCTGAGAAACTCATTGCATTGCTAAGCCACCTGCCACTTGTACAAGCGCCCCCGGATAAAGAGTTTAACGATCAGGGCTCGCTTGATAAGATCATCATTTTGCTGCGCAACTTCACCGGCAATGATTTTTCATTATACAAAAAAAACACCATCTACCGGCGCATCGAACGTCGCATGGGGGTTCATAAAATTGAAAAAATACGCTCATATGTCAGGTTTTTACAGGAAAATCCGAAAGAGGTGGATATCCTGTTCAAAGAACTGCTGATCGGGGTAACAAGTTTTTTCCGGGATCCGCTGGTATGGGAACATCTGAAAGAAAGGGTTTTCCCGGCTATGTTTGCAGGTTTAAAACCCGGTTCAGTATTCAGGGCATGGATCCCGGGCTGTTCTACCGGTGAAGAAGCCTATACCCTGGCCATTGTGCTCAAGGAAACACTGGAGAAAATTAATCCGCACGGGGGGCTCACCCTGCAGCTTTTTGCTACCGATCTCGATGCCGTGGCCATTGAGACTGCAAGAAAAGGCGAATTTGCGGCAAATATTGCCAAAGATGTTTCCCAGAACCGGCTGAACAGGTTTTTTATTGCAACGGAGGAAGGTTTCCGGATCAAGACGGAGATAAGGGAGATTGTTGTTTTTGCACAGCACAATATCATCATGCATCCTCCTTTTACCAAACTCGACATTCTTAGCTGCCGCAATTTATTGATATACATGGATACCGATTTGCAGTACAAATTACTCGGGCTGTTTTACTACAGCCTGAATCCCGGAGGGATGATGGTACTTGGCGGCGCCGAAACCCCCGGTGCACAAAATCATCTGTTTTCACCGGTAAGTTCCAAATTGAAAATATATAAACGGGTGGTTCCTGCAATTGTGCCTGAACTTTTAGATTTTCCGTCCTCCTTTTCCAGAATCAAACCTGTTCTTATCGAAAAACAAATGCCCGCAAAATCACCCGCAAATATTCAAACCCTGGCAGACCAGCTGCTTTTACAGTATTTCGCCCCGGCAGGTGTATTGGTTAACGAAAGTGGCGATATAGTTTACTTCAGCGGCCGTACAGGAAAATATCTTGAGCCCGCGGTTGGCAAAGCAAACCTGAATATTTTCGCCATGCTGCGTGATGGGTTGCGAAACGAATTTCCAATGGCATTTCGTAAAGCCCTCCTGTCGAAAGGCACAGCCAGCCTGCAAAACATCAGTCTGGGGGCCAATGGCAACACGCAGGCAATTAACGTGAGCATCCAGTGGATAGAAAAACCGCAACCCCTGAACGGCATGGTCATGATCATTTTTACCGATGCTGCGGAAGTTGCACACATCAAGCCCGGATCAAAAAAAAGGGTTGAAAATCCGGACAATATCAGGCAATCGGAACTCGAACAGGAGTTGAAAAACACGCGTGAGGAGATGCAAACCACCCTTGAAGAGATGCAAACCTCTCAGGAAGAGTTGAAATCAACCAACGAGGAATTGCAATCCACCAACGAAGAGTTGCAGTCATCCAATGAGGAATTGACCACTTCAAAAGAAGAGATGCAGAGTCTGAATGAAGAACTTCAAACCCTGAACGCGGAATTGCAGTCGAAGGTGGATGATTTTTCACGGGTGAACAACGACATGAAAAACCTGCTCAACAGCACAGATATCGCCACCCTATTTCTCGACAAGGAGTTAAATATCAGGAGGTACACCAACCAGGCAACAAAAATTTTCAAACTAATTAAAAGCGACATCGGAAGGCCCTTTACCGACCAGGTATCCGACCTTGTTTACCCCAACCTGGCTGCCGATGCACTTGAAGTTCTGCATACGCTCATTTTTATTGAGAAACAGATCCCAACGAAAGACGGACGGTGGTTTATTATCAGAATTATGCCTTACCGCACCTTCGACGACAGAATTGATGGTTTGGTGATCACATTTATCAATTATTCCATGCTCAAACAGTTCGAAATAAAATTACAGGAAACAGAAAAAATCAACCAGTTGCTTTTTAATTCCTCCCCGGAGGTAATCATTCATCTGTCAGCCGATTTAAAAATTAAAGATTTCAGCCCCGGGGCTGAAAAATTTTTCAACAAAAAACGGGCGGATATGCTGAACCAAAATTATATTGATCTGCTTGTCCCCCGGGCGGAACAAAAAAAAACGGGAACCAAGTTACTAAACCTGATCGAAACAGCAAACGATGGCAAAGTGATTATGCAGGTCAATGCTTCCGGAGGATTATTGCCAGAGGTTGAATGGTCCGTAAAAGTTTTGCGTAATGATCTGAATCAGGCAACAGGAATCATCATGGGCACTAAATAAAACACCTATCATGAATAGCAAAGAATTGAATCCGTCCAATATCACGGAACTGCGGATCAAGGCCGAAGAACAACTCAGCAAGAAGCAAAAAAAAGAAGAAACCCCTGTGCTGGAAACTGATGTAAAAAAACTCCTGCACGAATTACAGGTGCATCAGATCGAACTGGAGATGCAGAACGAAGAGCTACGGCAGGCAAACGACACAGCGGAAGCTGCCGTGAAAAAATACACCATGTTGTATGATTTCGCTCCCATGGGCTATTTTACCCTCGATTACGATGGCACAATCTGCGATTTGAACTTCACAGGCGCAGAAATGCTGGGAGAAAAAAGATTTGCCCTGGTAAACAGCAACTTCAAACTCTTCGTCGCCGATGAATCAAAAGCCACCTTTAACAGTTTTTTTACCAAAGTTTATACCGGTAAAACCAAGGAGTCGTGTGAACTTATCCTTGGCTATGACAATGGTCCTATGTGCCACATTTATATAGAAGGCATTCTTACCTTCGACGACCGCAAATGCCTGTTGTCTGTGGTAGATATTACCGATTTATTAAAACAGCACCGGCAGTAAAATCACCTTCGTGTCTTCTTCGTGGACCTTCGTGTAATTTTATTTCACAGAGTTACACGAAGAAGACACGAAGAACCACGAAGTAAAAGGTAAAAAGACATAGAACATACCAGAGGAGCAGCATTCGAAAAAGTGTGAATTATATAAATTTTTTCAAAAAACATGTAACAGTTTTCCCATGAGACATGCTTAACTTAGTCCTTTCAAAAATCAGAAATCAAATGGAAAAGCAACTAGGTTACACGTTCATCCCCGATTGGCAGATACGTGACATTTACGGCCCGGAATTACTAAAAAATATGGAAACTGACGGGATCGAAGAAGAAATCGAATACAAGTTTTACAGCATAGCTGAAGAAGATCATCAATTTTGGAAAGAGGATAAATAAGTCTGAAAAGTATCCTGCCTGCCGGGAAGAGTAAATCAATTTAAAACAATCTGAATGAAAAAGATTTTGATCGCGTTGGACTATAGTCCAACAGCTAAAAAAATAGCAGAAACAGGCTTTTCTTTAGCCAAAGGTATGAAAGCCGAAGTAACTCTGCTGCATGTGATTTCCGATCCGGTTTACTATTCCTCCACGGAATATTCCCCGATCATGGGTTATACCGGCAACATGGAAATGGCTCAATTTCAACTGGACAGTATTGCAGGACTGGAAAAGGCTTCTCAGAATTTCCTGGATAAAACAAAACTCCACCTGGGAGATAAAAGTATCGAAACCATCGTGCAGGAAGGCGATTTCGCCGATGCTATTTTAAAAACAGCAAAAAAAATACACGCCGACCTTATTGTAATGGGCTCGCACAGCCATAAATGGCTTGAAAACATCGTCATGGGGAGCGTAACCGAAAAGGTGTTGCATCATACCTCCATTCCTTTGTTCATCATCCCCACAAAAAAAACAAAGTGAACAAAAAAACGGGCACAAAAAAGCATCATGGTATTCGTTGACTATTACAAAATATTGGGGATAGACAAATCGGCCTCACCAAAGGATATAAAAAGTGCCTACCGCAAACTGGCCCGGAAACTCCATCCCGATTTAAACCCGAATGACAAGGATGCCAAGCGTAAGTTTCAGGAGATCAATGAGGCCAATGAAGTGCTGAGCGACCCCGAAAAACGAAAAAAATACGATCAGCATGGCGAAAACTGGCAACATGCGGAGGAGTTTGAAAGGGCCAAACAGCAACGCGAACAATCCTCAGGCAACCGCCGCCCGGGATATGCAGAATCAGCCTCCGGCGGAGATTTCTCCGATTTTTTTGAATCCATGTTTGGCGGATCCGGAAACACAGGCCGGGGCAGACAGGTTAAATACAGGGGTGAAGATTACAATGCCGAACTTCACCTCGAACTCCTCGACGCTTACAAAACCCATCAGCAAACTCTGACAGTAAATAATAAAAAAATCAGGATCACGATTCCCGCCGGTATTGAAAACGGGCAAACCATAAAAATCCCCGGCCATGGAGGCCAGGGCATCAACGGCGGGCCAAACGGCGATTTATACATTGCTTTTTCAATTGAGAATCACCCCACCATTAAACGAATGGGCGACAACCTGCATACCACGGTCATGCTCGATTTATACACTGCAGTGCTGGGTGGAGAAATCACAATCGATACTATGAATGGGAAAGTAAAGCTGCAGGTGAAACCGGAAACACAAAACGGAAGTAAAGTAAAGTTAAAAGGCAAGGGTTTTCCGGTGTATAAAAAAGAGGGCCAGTTCGGTGATTTATATGTCACCTATCAAATTACAATCCCTACCGGCCTGACGGAAAAACAGAAAGCACTATTTACAGAATTATCTAAATCGTAATTTAATCTGCGACCATGCAAACAGGAAATTTAATCGCATTGGACGAGTTCTGTACCAGCCACCAAATCGAGATTTCATTCATCAGTTCATTGCAGCAAACGGGGTTAATTGAAATTTCAACCATAGGCACAACCGGGTTTATCGATGCCGGTCAGCTTTTGCAGCTTGAAAAATTCCTCCGCTTCTATTATGACCTCGACATCAACCTCGAAGGAATTGAAACCATCGCCCACCTGTTGCAGCGGATCAATGCACTGCAGGAGGAGGTCACGACCCTCAAAAACAAGCTTCGTCTCTATGAAGTGAATGAGTAATCCCTGTTTCCCAAACGACAAAAAAACCCGTTCCCCTCCCCTTTTCTTACCTCATGCATTCCCGTCCCATATGTGTGAATGATGTAACTATTTCAAATAGTTATGTAACACTGAATGAAGGGTATGCATCTATATTTGTATCCAATGAAAACAATCCATATACTGGCTGTTTTTCTGCTATTTTCATCCGGGGTATTCGCCCAGGAGGTGGTGCCGCAGAATCCCAAAAAAGTCGCTCCCAACGATACAATCGTACCGGGCAAGGGCTCCCGGGAAAATCAGCTTAAAAAGATAGAAGATGTTAAAATAAAATTACTCTCGGATTCCATCGGTAACGAACCAAAAAAAAGCGCCCTCATTGATACCACCCTTCAAAACAAATATGGTGATCTGCTTGATGATGATACGGCATACAATAAAAAATATCCCCTCTGGATACCGGCAACCGAAGTTCTGGGAGCCCTGGCATTTACCTGGGCGCTCGACAGGTACCTGTTAAATGCTGAATATGCCCGCATCGGGATCAAAACATGGACCTATAATATTGAAAAAGGGTGGGAATGGGATATGGACCGGTTTGGGGTCAACTTTATCGGACATCCGTATTCGGGAACACTTTCTTATAATGCAGGCCGCTCAAACGGTTATAACTACTGGCAGTCCTTTGGATTTGCACTGGGCGGAAGCCTTATGTGGGAATATTTCGCTGAAAACACACGCCCGTCTTACAATGATATCATCAACACTCCCATCAACGGCGCTTTTCTGGGAGAAATTCTTTACCGCTTGAGTTCAAATCTTCTCGATGACCGTACCAGGGGCAGAGAAAGGGTGTTCCGGGAGATAGCTGCCGGAATAATTGATCCGATGAGGGGTTTCAACAGGCTGATCCAGGGAAAATCATTCAGGAGAACCAACAGGGAAGTATATGAAAAAGAGCCTGTTAATATATCAATTTTCGCCGGGGCCCGAAAAATAGATACGGAAGGCACAAGTCTTTTTGGCGCAGGCACATACAATGCCATGATCAACGCACAGTTTGATTATGGCAACCCGTTTGAACTGCGTAAAAGAAAACCGTTCGATTTTTTTAAACTGAGAGCGGATATCAACATCGGTGTGGGTAGAAAATTTGTGGATAACATCCTGGGCACCGGTATTTTATTCGGCACGAATAAACAATTGGGCAAACTGGCGCTCCTCATCGGTGGTTTTCAATACTATGATTACTGGGACAATAAAAAATTTGAATTAGGCACGATCGGATTCGGTGGAGGAGTGGTTTCAAAACTCCCGCTGAGTAAGAAAAGCAACCTCTACACCCGCATCGATCTGGCACTGGTGCCATTTGCGGGAAACAGTACCCATTTCGGGCCCGACACATCGCAGGTAAGGGACTATAATTATGGAGGAGGACTGGAATCAAAGTTCGAAACAACCTTCAACCTGGGTAAATATGCTACCGCGTCACTGGTCTATTATTTTTACTGGATCCGCACCTATATCGGGGTAAATGGCAACAACTTCGTTCATATACTGAAACCCAGGATCACGGTAAGACTCTACAAATACCTGAGCATCGGGGTGGAGAATTACATGTATTACAACGACCGGTACCTCAGGGGGTATCCGGCCATCCATGCAGTACAGACAGAGCAGAAAATTTTTCTTTTATTTTTCCTTGAAGACAGGCAACGTCGCGGCAGTTATCATTGAAATCAGAAATGATAAATCAGGGTGGCCCCGGGTCCTGTCGAACTTACCGGGATGATCTCAACCTTTTTATTGGCATTAAAAAACACCGTGCTGCCAACAGCAAATCCAAGGGCAGAACCAAACAACACATCCGATGCCCAGTGGTCATTTACGGCCAGCCGGTAAAGCGCGGTAAAACCGGCCAGGCTGAAACTCACTGCAGGGACCCATTTTGTGCTCCAGTATTCAAGTCCGATTACTGTGGCAATGGAAAAAATGGCCGAGGAGTGTCCCGAAGGAAATGAATTGTAACCAAAGGTTCCATAGGGACCACCCCAGCTGAAAGGTCCATCCCAAACGTGGGGATCGGGAGGAACATCCTGGTAAGGGCGATGGCGGTGGGCAACCTGCTTGATCACATTGGTTAAAACTACGGTAATCACATAGGCTTCCAGTCCCTTCATCCCGGTTTCCTTTGCCTTTTTATTCTTCCAGATCACTCCGCAGGCATAAAAAACACCCAGTGCGGGGATCCCGATCAGGCCGGTTCCCAGGGGACTGAAAAAGTAATAGGAGCTTTTACTGATAAACACGGATTGATTGTGGGCGAAAAACCGTTGAATTGGCGCATCCCCGTAAGCAATGAGTCCGATTGTTCCGGCAGTTACCGCTGCTGCGGCAATGATCTGCCCTTTCTTCCAGCGAAATGGGTTGGTGAAAACCGACTTGGTATCAGTCCAGTAGGTACTGGCATAAGACCTGGAAAAATTACTTGTGGGCAGTATATTCTGAGGCTCCGCGGTTATGATGAGGGTATCAGGCGCTATAGCGGTTGTATCATTGGCTTGAACCGACAGGGTGTCTTTTTTCTCCTGTGCACCTGCCCTGATCACCATAATTGTAAGGAGAAGAATAGTTAAAAGTACCCTGGAGATCATCTGTGCTACTTTCTTAAAATTATTTAACCTGAATTAATCAGGTTAAGTATTAACATGATTCATACATTAATAGGCCGCAGGCCTCTTCTTCTTCTTTTTGAAAATGTCCAACCGGGTTCCGCCCCAAAACCGGTATTGTGCCGGGTCATAAATAAACAGCGCCTTACTGAGATGGTCGGGAACTTCTTTAAACCCTGTTTGCACAGAACCTCCGAGAAACCATTTATCAGAATTGTATCCACATGCAAAGCGGCCGCTTAGCGTAAAGTTAAACTCAGTGGCGGAATAATGGGAAAGCTGGTTGCTGTATGACGAAAATTGTGCAGCCACACCCGGGAAAATAGCTGCCGTAAGGTAAAAATTTTTCAGGAAAACAAAAGTATAGGCATACCCCGGTGACAGTCCGATGGAATATACCTCACCACGGTGAACCAGGCTGGCGGGTGGAATTCCATAATCGTTCATAACTTCTTCAGGAATAATCCCCATTCCGGAGGAAATTCTGAAGTATAGAAATGACGGCTTGACCAAAAGGCTTCCTGCACTTTTCTTCTGACGCTCAGTTTGGATGAAAGCCGCCCGCATAGAAAACCTTTTTGCATTGTAAATCCAGTATCCGCCTATCCCGATGGACAAAATTTCCATGTCGGGAATTATATAATGGGTCCCATCCTGGCGCAATGGCGAACTGATATAAAAGCCTTTATATTTTTGCAGAAAAAATTCGCCGGCGGTTGCCCGTCCGAATGCATTTGCCCGGAGGTCGAGGGTGGTGGTTTTTCCATAAATTTCCTCGTCTGGTTTATAGAATGGGTTATTTATGGAAAGTCCCAGGCCCAGCCACTTCCAGAAACCGGCGAGTCCAACCCGCACAGTGACATTAGGCCGGTAAACGATTTTTGGAATTTTTTCATCGGCTGTATTGATTAAAAGCGATGCATTCTGATACAGTAGATACATGCGGGCAGTTACCAGGTTGGTATAATCGGCAAGATAGGTACTGTCGAATCCTTCAGCACTCATCACCTCCCTTTCGTGATCAGATTGTGCAACAACAATTTTTGCCACAAAAACCTGGAAAATAAAAAATATTCCGATGATCCATTTTTTACTTTCCATTCTTTGCTCTCATGCTTCATCTGTTAAAGTACAAAGATATGAAATACATTATGGTATTAAACAGTGATTGCCGTAAGATAGGTAAACAGGCCGAAAACTTTAAGCAGCCATACAACAATAACAACGACAACAACCACATTGAAAATTCTTTTGATCTTGACATCCATCGGGATGTAGGTATTGACAAGCCAAAGTAGAATACCGGCTACGACTAATACGATTAAAATGGTGAAGAGTGGCATAATAAGTGGTTTTTCTCTTCAATTGATCCGCTTATTATCCAGTTTCCAGGCTATACTCAATCCCAGTTCACCGGGCGAAGTTGAAAGCCCTACAGAGAGATATTTGCTGTACGATAATTTATGCAAGGCAGGAACAACAATTCCGATCAATGCACCAAGCCCGAAGCCCACGGCAACATCGGAGGGGAAGTGTGCCAGCGATTTAATCCGCGCATAGGCAATAATTAATGGGGGAACAGAAGCAGCAAGATATAAAAGATATTTTTTCGCCCCCAGGTCGGGATGATAGTCACTATACACCTTGGCCATAAAAAAAGTACTGTAGGCGCAGGAACCTACATGCCCGCTGAAAAATGAGTTTCTGCTGTTGTTATTGTTCATCCGGTAATCATCGGTAAACTCAGAATAATATACAAAAGGGCGGACCCTGTTCACAAACGCAGGCCCGAGCGGACTGTAGTTATAAAAACTGAAAGTAATCGTGTGACCCTCCACGTACATTAACAACAGGTCGAGCCAGTCCCTGCGCATTTTTTTGTCAATGATCAACAAGGCGGGCAGCATAAATATCACGATTTCCCCATAGTCTGATACCTTTGTATACAGATCACGATCAGCCACATCCAGTTTTAAAGCCCAACGGTCGATGGAGTTGATCAGATTCTTCTGCTGATCTGAATTTATAAATGTCAATTCTTCAGTGGTAATTTTTGGCTTGCTCTTTAAACGGCCTATGGCAAAAAAATCGGAAACCATCCCCACTGCGATAATACTCCCTGTAACCGGGTAATTTACATGATAGATCTTGACTCTTTTGGTAGTTTTAATGGTTGAATCTGCAACAGTCTGGCAAAAACCACTTACTGAAAAGATCATGAAAGTAAGCAAGCATAATGTTTTTTTCATCCTGAATTATGTAACTATTATCCAGCGGTAAAGGTCCCTCCTTTACCCCCGGGATGTGTTACACAACTTTTGATAAAAATTACATCATTCACACATTTTCCAACGTGTTCCGCTTTTTAAGTTTGAGGGATTTAAAAAAGGAAGGTGTTAAGCCCGTAACCTTTTTGAACTGGTACGAAAGGTGCGCCACACTGCTGTAATGGAGTTTCCAGGCAATTTCTGAAAGGTTGAGTTCATTGTATACGATCAGCTCTTTTACGCGTTCAATTTTATGCAGAATAATATAATGTTCAATGGTGATCCCTTTTGTTTCGGAGAAGAGGTTTGCCATGTATGTATAGTCATGGTCAAGTTTTTCACTCAGGTAATCGGAAAAATTAGTCTTTGGCAATTCATCTTCATAATGCACCATCCCGATAATTACATTCTGGATTTTTTCGATAAGGATGGCTTTCTTGTCTTCAATGAGTTCCAGCCCGGAACGATACAATGCTGTTTTTAAATGTTCCCGCTGCTCATGGGATATCTCCTCCATGACTTCCACAACCCCCAGATCAACATTGATGAAATGCAAACCCATTCGCCTTAATTCACTTTTAACCACCATCTTGCAGCGGTTACTCACCATGTATTTGATGTAAAGTTTCACAATTTCCCGGGAAAGGCGTATTTTAAAAGAACATTGTTCGGACTAAAAAAAATGCTTATTGTGTAAATGTAGGGATAAATATCACATTTTCAAAATCCCGGAACGATAAAACATGTGTGTATGTGAACTATTTCCACCTGGACTCCCTCCACTCCCCCTGTTCTTCAGGGGTGAGAAATGTCCAGGCAACAATCCGGCTCGATTTATTTCCCTGACCCATCGGAATGGTTTTCACTTCAACGGCATTTGCAATTTTAAGGGCTTCATAAATCCCTTTCAGATGCGATTGCTTTGAAACCAGCGTGGAAAACCAGAAACACGATCGCGGGAAAAACTTACTCTGGCGAACCATGTCCCTGATAAAACGCTCCTCCCCTCCTTTGCACCATAACTCACTGTTTTTACCTCCAAAATTCAAGGCCGGCTCACTGGTTTTTTCAGAATTGAGGTTATTCAGCTTTCGTAAAGTTCCGGCCTGGGCTTCTGCCAGGGATGAATGAAATGGCGGGTTGCAGACAGTCAGGTCAAAAAGCTCATCCTTTTGTATGATCCCGAAAAAAATATCATTCGGCTGAACCTGCAGCCTGAGATCAATTCTTTCTTGCAAAAAAGGGTTCAGCCCGATGATTTTACCGGCAGATTCCATGGCAACCGGGTCGATTTCTGAACCCGTAAACGACCAGCCATACTCCCGTGTCCCGATAAATGGATAAACACAGTTGGCCCCCGATCCGATGTCAAGGCTGCGGATCTTGCTTCCGGTGGGGATCTTTCCGTAATTCTTGCTGCAAAGGAGGTCGGCCATGTGATGCAGATAATCTGCCCTTCCCGGAATGGGGGGACACAGATAGCCTGCCGGAATATCCCAGTGGTCGATGTCGTAAAAGGTCTTTAACAGTGCCTTATTGAGCGTTTTCACTGCTTCAGGATCGGCAAAATCAATCGATTCATCCTCATAAATATTCAGCTTCACATATGGAGCGAGATCAGGACAACTTTCAATCAGTTGCTTGAAGTCGTAACGCGCCCGGTGTTTGTTGCGGGGATGTAACCTGGCTTTTTCAACAGGGTGTTCTCTCTTTTTTTGTTGCATATAGTTGAGGTAAGTTATTATTAATCATGTCTTTGATTCGAAAAACCAACAGTTACCCTTATTTATCAAGCCCTGAAAGGGCGATATATCA
>CAZVNF010000032.1:0-26487 GCA_964628215.1 uncultured Draconibacterium sp. | reverse complement strand
TTGTTCAGGTTGTTGCGCAAAAACTCCATCATCTCGGTTTTTTTAACGGTAAGTTCGTCGTCCATCACCTTATTGTCTATCGAAAAACCGATAACCCAGTCATCTTCAACAACCGGCCTGGAGCTTTTCAATGTAGAATACAGATGTGGCGAGTCGTTTTTCAGCTTTTCGGCATATTCATCCCAATAGCGAAAAAGGTCAGCCTGTGTAAAAGGTGTGGCGATCTCCGATCTGGCCAGGTCTTCCTCGTCAGTGAGTTCCGGATTGGTTGTTTTTGACAAGGGTTGTTTAATGGAAGTGGTACTGGTGAAATCGTTTTTGATATCCCTCATTTTCACCGTTTCCGCGGGTTTTTTTAAAGGAATCGATTCGGCTGGTTTGGTGGATTCCTGAATTGGCGGACTCTGTTCCTTCGCAGGCACAGGAGGGGCAGGTATTGAAGATGGTGGGGGAGCGGCTGGCGTAGGCATTGGATGCGCCACAGCAGGAGGGGATTGAAGTTTTTCCTGGCCCATCATCGGGGCGCACATTTGCATCAGGGTAAGCTCAAGATGCAAACGCTTGTTATTACTGGTTTTATAATTCAGGTCGCAACGGTTGTTCATGTCAAGCAGCGAAAGCAATAACCCGATCGGGCAACGGCCCGATTGCTCAACATAGTGGTTCCGGATAGAAGGTGCAGTTTCCAGCAACCTGGCGGTGGCTGCATCTTTGCAAACCAAAAGGTTCCGGAGATGTTCGCCGAATCCGATCAGAAAATGTTGTCCTTCAAAACCTTTGTCAATGATGTCGTTGATTGTGAGCAAGGTGCCTGAAATGTCGCCACAGAGGATTTGCTCAGTTATCTTAAAGAAATATTCATAATCAAGTACATTCAGATTTTCCAGGACGGTAACATAGGTCAGGTTATTTCCTGCAAAACTGACCAGCTGATCAAAGATGGAGAGGGCATCGCGCATGGCTCCGTCAGCCTTCTGGGCGATAATGTGAAGCGCATTATCCTCGGCCGTAATATGCTCTTTGCCTGCCACATGATGCAGGTGCCCGGCAATATCATCTACGGTAATCCTTTTAAAATCAAATATCTGGCATCTCGACAGAATGGTTGGGAGTATCTTGTGTTTCTCGGTTGTTGCCAGGATAAACTTGGCATAAGCAGGAGGTTCTTCAAGGGTTTTAAGGAATGCATTGAATGCAGATGCAGAGAGCATATGAACTTCATCGATGATATAGACTTTGTACTTGCCCATCTGCGGGGGAATACGTACCTGGTCAACCAGGGTGCGGATATCATCCACTGAATTATTCGAAGCGCCGTCGAGTTCATAAATATTAAATGAAGCATTTTCATTGAAGGAAACACACGACTGGCATTGATCACAGGCCTCCAGGTTTGGCGAAAGCCGGGCACAGTTGATTGTTTTGGCCAGGATCCTGGCACAGGTAGTTTTCCCGACCCCCCTCGGCCCGCAAAAAAGAAATGCCTGTGCCAGCTGGTTGTTCTTAATTGCATTTTTAAGGGTGTTCGTGATGGATTTCTGCCCAACTACAGTGTCAAAAGTCTGAGGACGGTATTTTCTTGCCGATACGATAAAGTTCTCCATGTACTTGTCCGTTACAAATCTAAATATCATTCAAAAGTACGAAAGTTTTTGTTTTTTGCGTAATTTGGCTGCAACTAAAGGCACTGCAAATATGCTTCTGATCCTTACAAAAGCCATCACAAACCGGCTCAGGTACATAGCTGATCTGATGGTGGGGGAGTTGCTTGGAATCGGGATCAGTTTTACAACTTCCAGGGAAGAATTCATCGCCTGTGAGGGTCCAAAAATGTCGTATGGGTTGGATCCGGTGTCTGATGAGCTTTTTTTTGAATCATCCGGGCTGCTGTTTGAGGCTTCATTGTCGTTCCGCGAGGTGACAAATTCTTTACATAAAGGGGTACCAACTATCTTTATCAGTACCCATCCCCGTTCAGCATTGCCTTTTGACCCGCTGGCAGCTGCCTTCTATATGGTTAGCCGGTATGAGGAGTATCTGCCGTTTACAAGGGATAGCTTCGGGCGATTCCCCGCTACCGAAAGTGTTGCCTGGAAAGCTCATTTCCTCGAAATACCCGTCGTTCATCTCTGGGCCGCGAAAATTGAGGAATTGCTCAGGAGCCATTTCCCGGGTTTGATTTTCACTCATACCCCGTTCAGGTATGTTCCAACCATTGATGTGGATCATGCCTGGTGTTTCCTGGGGCGTTCGCTTACCCGCACCCTCGGTGGCTTTGGAAGATCGCTGATTCACGGTCGTTTCCGCGAGGCCGCAAAAAGGGCAAGGGTGCTGACAGGTGCTGCTGCGGATCCTTACGATAATTATGCTTTTATCAAAAGTACGCATGAACTTTATTCTGATTTTCCACTGTACTTCATCCTGTTTGCCAACTATGGGTTGAATGACAACAATGTAACCGTAACTTCGAAAAACTTCCACCGTTTGCTGCGTGATTTGGACCGGCACCGGAATGTGGGAATCCATCCTTCGATTTCATCAGGCAGGCAACAGGTAAGATTGCAGGAGGAATTCAAGGGATTATCCCGGGTCATTGAGCGCGATGTGACCATCAGCCGGCAGCATTTTCTTAAATTTTCCATGCCGGATACATTTCGCAGGTTAATTCAGTTGGGCATTGCCGATGATTACTCCATGGGCTATGCCTCGCACATCGGATTCAGGGCAGGTATCGCCATTCCATATCCGTTTTTTGATTTGAGCATAAATGAAGCCACCTCACTTACCATTCATCCTGTTTCGGTCATGGATGTAACGCTGCAGGATTATCTTCGTCTAAACACAGTTGAAAGCCTTGAAAAAATCGCTGACGTAATTCAAATCGTTAAATCGGTTCATGGAGAATTTGTCAGTCTTTGGCACAATGAAAGCCTGGGCGATTCCGGTCGCTGGAAGGGCTGGCGGGAGGTTTATAAAGAGATGGTTAAAATGGCGTCTGTATGATTGTTACCCATGATTAAATTTATCCGGCATAATCAAATCGATATTCCCAAATGGAATAACTGTGTAAGCCAGTCGGTTAACCGCAGAATCTATGCATTTGCATGGTACCTCGATGTGGTTTGCCCCGATTGGGATGCGCTGGTAGAGGATGACTATGTAAGTGTTTTTCCCTTAACGCATTATCGGAAATTTGCCATAAGTTACCTGGCTCAGCCATTTTTTACCCAGCAACTTGGTGTATTTTCCGCGGAGTGTATCACAGAAACCAGGGTTGTTGAATTCATCAGGGCTATTCCACAGAAATTCAGGTATGTGGATATTCACCTGAATCACCTGAACACAGTTGCAGGTATTGATGGTGCCACAAGCATGCGCATGAATTACGAACTTGATCTGTCTCCCTCTTTTAATTTACTGTCAGCGAATTATGCCCAGAACACCCGGCGAAATATCCGGAAAGCATCGGATCAGGGCCTTACCCTGAATCGTAACATTATGGTTGATGAACTCATTGACCTTTTCCGGGAAAATTATGGAAAAAAAGAAGGGAAACTGCAGGAATCCCACTATGCCACTTTAAAGCAATTGATTAACGTTGCGCAAGAAAGGAAATTGGGCAATATACAGGGAGTCAGGACCAGAGAAGGTGTTCTGTCGGCTGCTGCCTTTTTTCTTTTTGATCAGTCACATATCTACTTTCTTTTTGCAGCCTCCGCCCCTGAGGCAAGAGAGAATGGGGCTATGTTTGTATTGATCGACCGGTTTATTTCGGACCACGCTGAAACTGAACGTATACTTGATTTTGAGGGGGGTAATGACCCTAACCTGGGGAGATTTTATAAGGGTTTTGGTTCCTCGGAAGTGCCTTATCCGGCTTTGAGAATCAGCCGGCTTTCAAAAGTGGCTGAAAAAGGTCTTTATTTAATACGTAACCTTAGAAAATAGAGAAAAAATGCTATTTTTGTGAGAGTATAACAACAAAAATAAAAACCATGGTCAACGTTTTATCAACGGGCAATTCCATTCTGAACCAATATCTCTCTGAATTGAGAGATGCTGAAATTCAGAAAGACAGTTTACGGTTTCGGTACAATCTGGAACGATTGGGTGGAATCTTTGCATATGAAATCAGTAAAACGTTGCAATATGAAACCCGGGAGGTGATTACACCCCTGGGAATTGCCAATGTTCCCATGTTGATTGAATACCCGGTGCTTGCTACGATCCTCAGGGCCGGCTTGCCTTTCCACCAGGGTTTCCTGAACTTTTTTGATAAATCGGAAAATGCCTTTATTTCTGCATTTCGGCGTCATCATAAGGATGGAACCTTTTCCATCAATATTGAATATGCCTCTGTCACTGAAATTGAGGGCAAAGTAGTGATTTTATGCGATACGATGCTGGCTTCCGGATCGTCCATGGTACTTGCATACAAGGAACTTGTTTCTCATGGAAAGCCCTCCCACACGCACATTGTAGCTGCTGTTTCCAACGTGGAAGGCATTGAATATGTTAAAAAGAATATTTCCAAACAGGATATTACACTGTGGGTAGGGGCGGTGGATGATGAAATGACCGCACAGTCATACATTGTACCCGGATTGGGTGATGCGGGCGACCTTGCCTACGGAAAAAAACACTGAGATTTTATATGAAAAACACGCTGGTTCTTGAAAATATTAATATTTCGCTGGTTTCCATCAGGAGCCATTTGCTGCGTACCATTCTTACCATTTTAATTATCTCATTCGGGATTATGGCGCTGGTAGGCATTCTTACTGCCACGGATTCAATTAAATTCTATCTTACCCAGAATTTTTCCATGATGGGTTCCAATACCCTTACCATACGTAACCGGTCGATGAACCTGCACATGGGAGGGAACAACCATAAGGAAAAACGGTACGAACCCATCACCTATAATCAGGCTCTTGAATTTAAAGAACGTTTTGATTTTCCGGCGTTTACTTCTGTTTTTACCCGGGCAACCGGGGTGGCAACGCTTAAATATGAGGAAAATAAGACCAATCCGAATGTAGGAGTCATGGGAACAGATGAAAATTATCTGATGACATCAGGAGACGAAGTTGAATTCGGGAGGAATTTTACACCAAACGAAATTTATTACGGATTCAGCTCTGTTATCCTTGGCGCCTCACTGGTAACAGATCTGTTTAAAAACAATGAGGACCCCGTCGGGAAAATCATTTCAATCGGACCCGGGAAGTTTAAAGTTATAGGAGTGCTGAAATCCAAGGGTTCAAGCATGGGTTTTAGCGGCGACAGGACCTGTTTCATACCGGTAAGCAATGTGCGTACTAACTTTCCAAGGCCAAACATGTCGTTCAATATCAATATTATGGCCAAACGGCCGGAGCTTGTGGATGCCGCAACCGGTGAAGCAACCGCCATCCTCAGGAATATCCGTAAAGTGCCTGTAGGTATGGAGGATACTTTTGAGATCACCAAAAGTGACAATATTGCCAAAATGCTGATAGAAAACATTAAATATGTAACCATGGCAGCCACCATTATCGGGTTTATCACCCTGCTGGGGGCCGCCATCGGGTTGATGAACATCATGCTGGTATCTGTTACCGAACGTACGCGTGAAATTGGGATCCGCAAAGCCATTGGAGCTACCAAACGGGTTATCCGCAACCAGTTCCTGGTTGAATCGATTGTGATTGGGCAGTTGGGGGGGCTTTTGGGTATCGTACTGGGAATTCTTGTCGGAAATGTGATCTCCCTTCTTATTGGCAGCGCTTTCATTGTACCATGGGTTTGGATAGCAACAGGGGTGGTACTCTGCTTTGCTGTTGCCCTTATCAGCGGGATTATCCCTGCCCGGAAGGCAGCCAACCTCGATCCGATCGAGTCACTTCGTTACGAATAACATTTCCATGGATCTGACCGGGGTCATCGCGATGCTGCGAAAGGAGTTTCCGTATGAGCCTACTGAAGGCCAGGACAAGTTATTGAGTGAACTGGCTGTATTTCTTACGATCTCCTGGAAACAGCAAAATGCTTTGTTCATTCTTCGCGGATATGCCGGTACAGGCAAAACGACTGTTGTGAAGGCACTGGTCGATGTACTTCCACAGATCGGGAAAAAAACCGCCCTTCTTGCCCCTACCGGCCGGGCCGCCAAGGTGCTTACAACCTATACCCGGAAAGAGGCAAATACAATACACCGGAAAATCTACTTTGCCCGTACCAATAAAGAGGGACAGATTGTTCTGAAACTACAGGTCAATTATCACAAGCATACTCTGTTTATTGTGGATGAGGCCTCGATGATTCAGCATGCCATGTCGACAGAAGGAACCCTTTTTTCGACCCGGAACCTGCTGGATGATCTGTTTCAGTTTGTTTACAGCGGGGAGAATTGCCGGATGCTTTTCATAGGAGATGCGGCACAGCTGCCTCCCGTGGGATTGGACCATAGCCCTGCGCTTGACCACGAATTTTTAAAAAACGCGTACCACCTCAGCATCGACACCTTTGAGCTTACCGAGGTGGTGCGGCAGGCCAAAGAATCGGGCATACTGGTTAATGCAACCCGTATCCGGCAGCATATACAGGCAAGTGAATTGGAATTACCGTTGTTTACGCTGAAAGATTACCGCGACATCTCACGATTGAACGGCCAGGACCTGGAGGAAGCATTGAATCATGCATATTCCGGGGCCCAGAAAGAAAATAATGTAGTCATTTGCCGGTCGAATAAAAGGGCTAACATTTATAACCAGGAAATTCGCCGGAGAATCCTTTTCCTGGAAGAGGAAATTTCTACCGGAGATTACCTGATGGCGGTAAAGAACAACTATTTCTGGCTGCCTCTTGAATCAGCGGCTGGCTTTATTGCCAACGGGGATATCGTGGAGTTAAGGCGCATTCGCAATATTGAAGAATTGTATGGGTTCCGGTTTGCCGATGTTACCATACGCTTTTTGGATTACCCTGAAGAGAAAGAACTTGATGTGAAAATCATTCTCGACACGTTGATGTCGGAGTCAGCCGCATTGTCACAACCCGATAACAACAGGTTGTTTCAGGCTGTTATGGCTGATTATCAGGATACCCCATCGCGTAGCGAAAGGATGGAGAAAGTGAAAGCCAGCCCCTATTTCAATGCACTTCAGGTGAAATTCGCTTACGCGCTCACTTGTCATAAAACACAGGGAGGACAATGGGATACTGTGTTTATAGACCAGGGATATCTCAATGATACGATGCTGAATGTTGAATTCGGACGCTGGCTTTACACTGCGGTCACCAGGGCAACAAAAAAGCTGTTCCTGATTAATTTCGAAGACCGGTTTTTCTTACCATCCCAAAAGTGAGATCCCGACAGTAAACGGATATAACTCCGGACCCTGCTCCTTCTGGAACATTGGAGTTAAGGAGTATGTTGCAAAAAGGTTAAGGTGCGACCAGCCAACACGGAATGCTGCATCAACCTTGAAAGGGCTCAGGTGATACGATCCGCGATCGCGTACGGTGTAATGCTCCACGTCAAAGGTGGCAACAGTATTGCCATAATTGTCAACCAGTGAATAAGTCTCTTCTTTGTTATCATACTCCTGTTTGGTATATGAACCAATACGCACACCGGCAATCACCCCCAGCGCAACATGAAAACTGTTCAAACGGCGGTAACGGTTGGTTTGATATTCAAATAACAGGGGTACATTAAGATAACTTACCACCATTTTATTCACTTTCATGTTCACCGGCATTCCCTGGGCGTCATGAACTTTGTAGGCAACCATGGTGGCAGAGTCAGGAATCATGACATAGTTGTCGGTAAAGTAATAATTGCCTGTTTGAAACCCAAGCCCCGAGGTGAATCCGATTTTGTTCTTGTAAATGTTTACATTAAATTCAACCAGGTTGAAGTTTACAGTCAATGACCTGGCTGTATTCATGTTCATATAGGGGTAATCCTTAAAGTTCATATCGAAATCAGGTGTAAGGTATCCTCCGAATCCAAGTTCGAATCCGGCCCAGTGCCCGTTGAATTTATTCTTATTCTTGTGAAAAGGGAAGTCACTCATGTTGAAATTGTCCATGTCAAATGAGAAATCATCCATATTGGTGCTGTCGCCCATGTGCCAGCCATGCTTGTGTAACGGGCATTTTTTTTCGTCCTGCGCATTGCTCTGGACAGATACTAATACAAAGAAAGATAACAAGAGAGTAATCTTCATTATGGTTTTCATAACTAAAATAGATTTGGTTAGACATTGTGGCCCATAGGACGAAGGGAAACAGGAAATGTTACAGACTTGAACCGGAAATCAGGAATCAAGTTTAAGAACAGCGAGAAAAGCTTTCTGGGGGACTTCAACATTGCCGATCTGGCGCATGCGCTTCTTGCCCTTTTTCTGTTTCTCCAGCAGTTTGCGTTTCCGGGTGATGTCGCCGCCATAACACTTGGCAGTTACATCTTTTCTGAGGGCTTTCACGGTTTCCCGTGCAATGACTTTGGCACCGATGGCAGCCTGGATGGCCACATCGTATTGTTGCCTGGGGATAAATTCTTTCAGTTTCTCACAGAAACGGCGGCCAAAATCATAGGCATTGTTGCGGGTGATAAGGGCCGACAAGGCATCCACTATTTCACCATTAAGCAGGATATCCAGTTTGACCAGATCAGCCGTTTGCCACCCTGACGGGTGATAATCAAAGGATGCATACCCTTTTGAAATGCTTTTCAATTTGTCATAAAAATCAAAAACAATTTCTCCGAGGGGTAGTTCAACGGTTAATTCGATACGGTCGGTGGTAAGATAAACCTGGTTTTTCAGCATGCCGCGTTTTCCTACACAAAGGGTCATGATCGGGCCGATGTATTCCGATTTGGTAATTATGTTGGCGGTAATTGTAGGCTCTTCTATCTTGGTGATATGATTCGGCTCGGGCAACCCTGACGGATTGTACACATCGAGCAGTTCACCTTTTGTAGTATAAACTTTATAGGAAACGTTTGGTACCGTGGTTATTACGTCCATGTCGAATTCCCGGTCGAGGCGTTCCTGTACAATTTCCATATGCAACAGTCCGAGAAAGCCACAGCGAAAACCAAACCCGAGCGCAGCAGATGCCTCCGGTTCGAACGAAAGCGCGGCATCATTCAGCCTGAGTTTTTCCAGCGAATCGCGCAATACTTCATAATCATCGGCATCGGTAGGGTAAATGCCGGCAAAAACCATCGGCTTCACCCCAAGAAATCCTTCAATGATCTCAGTACATGGATTTGCTACATGGGTGATGGTGTCGCCAACCTGTACTTCCTTACTGTTTTTAATCCCTGAGATGATATAACCTACATCGCCTGCATAAACAGTATTTCTAACCTCCTGTTTCATGCGCAATATTCCTACCTCGTCGGCACGATAATCCATGCCCGTGGCTACAAATTTTACGTGGTCACCCTTTTTTATTGAGCCATTGAAAATTCTGAAATAGGCTACTACACCTCTGAAAGGATTGAACAGGGAGTCGAAGATAAGCGCCTGCAAGGGTGCAGCGGGGTCACCTTTCGGGCAAGGGATGCGGCTGATAATGGCATCAAGCACCTGGTCAATTCCGATGCCTGCTTTGGCGCTTACAGCAAGTATTTCATCATGCTCGCAACCAAGCAGATCCACAATCTGGTCTTTCACCTCTTCCACCATGGCCGCATCCATGTCTATTTTATTTAATACCGGGATGATGGTCAGATTATGTTCAATGGCCAGGTAAAGGTTGGATATGGTTTGCGCCTGGATGCCCTGAGTTGCGTCAACAACAAGGAGTGCCCCTTCGCACGCTGCGATGGCCCTCGAAACCTCATAGGAGAAGTCCACATGTCCCGGGGTGTCGATGAGGTTGAGTACATAGTCTTCACCGTTATGCAGAAAGTTCATCTGGATGGCGTGGCTTTTGATCGTAATGCCCCGCTCGCGTTCCAGGTCCATGTCGTCAAGTACCTGCTCCCTCGAATCGCGTTCAGAAACAGTATCGGTCCATTGCAGGAGCCGGTCGGCCAGGGTTGATTTACCGTGATCTATATGGGCAATTATACAAAAGTTGCGGATGTTTTTCACGGGGGCAAAGATAAGAAAATCATTTGAAAATCAAACTATCGGAGAATGGTCAGTGACCCGTGCAGATTTCTTTTAAGGGTTCCTTTGAGTGTAATTTCATATACATCACACACATAGAAATAGGTTCCGTCGCTACAGGGCTGATTGGTGGTTTTGTCCTTCCCGTCCCATTGAACATCAGGATTGTTTGTGTCGAAAACCAATTTGCCCCAGCGATCAAAGATCTTCATAGTAATTTCACTCACAGAGGTATAGCCTGGAAACGGAACAAAATAATCGTTCTTCCCGTCACCATTTGGCGTGAAAATATTTGGCAGGGTATACAGCGGACAATTGGTGTACTCAATGCAAATGATGTTGCTGGTATCACTGAGGTTACCTGTAGAATCCATGGCAGATACCCCGTAACACCCTGAAACAGTATTGAGCGGTTTATGTGTGTAACTTGTATCACCTGAGTTGTAAATCGAATCAATCAGTACCGGCCGTCCGTTAACCGGGGTGTAATAAATATAATACCTGGCAATATCGGCCGGACAACTGTCTGCAGGTTTGGTCCATGATAAAACGTTTACAGATTCTTCACAAATTGTTTGGATAGTAAGCAGGGGAGGGCACGGCGGAATATTGTCGAGTGGAATTGCACAGTTTTCCTGCGAGAAATTCACAATGGGATCAATAAAGCCCGGCGCAGAATAGTTGCCGATGGTCTTGATTTTATAACAGTACGAAAGCCCGTTCACAAGTCCTTTATCATTATACAGAGGTACTGTGCTGGTTCCTATTGAGTCGTACGATGTTCCTCCGGGAATTTTCCGGTAAATAACGAATTCATGATTGGTCCATGGAACATTATTGTTCCAGGTTAGTTTGATCATTTTATCTGTAGGCACCGGCATCACATAGATAGTGGAAGCCACCTGGGAAGATCCAACGAGAAAACGGTTCCCGGGAGTGTCGTTGTATAAATCGATCCGGTAAAGGTAACTGTACCTTGCCGTATTTAACCCAGGGTCGGTGATCACTGTGTCATTGAGACCGGAAAGTGAATCGATTTTTGTAAACTGGTCGGGTAAATCGGATCGTGAGCGGACAATTACATATTTATAGGGTCCGGGAATTTGAATAGTATCCAATTCTGTTGGTTTTGCCCATGCCACGTAAATGGAACCTGAGGATTCATTTGTTGTTAAAATGCTGGCATGGGTAATTACCGCAAGGTCTTTCTTCAATGTGGCACAAGCTTCATTTGAGGCATAACTCTCAGCCTTGTCGGGATAATACGCCACAATCAGGTAACAGTATTTTAGCCCGCGCATCAACCCGGCTCCCTTGTTGTCGTCAAGATATGTTGTGTTTGATATTTCTGTTAAAACATCTATTTTGGAATAACCAAGATAGGGGGGTACTCCGGTTTCACAGTAGGAGGGGATATATCCTGTTGAATCGGCTTTCCGGTAAATATAATATCCTGAAGCATTTGCACAACTGTAGCCGTCCCAACTCAGGGAAATGGTATTGCCCATCGGCACTGCAGCCAGGTTTTTTGGTGCGGGACCAACCACACGGATACTGGCAGATTTGAAAGCCACCAGGCTCACGGGTTTTGAATCGTCCTGGGCTTTGAAGAAAACCTGGTACGGACGGTTTTTAACGTGGTTGCATATTGTATTCCATCGGAATAAGGCCCGAACCTCGCCATATCCTGTTGCCGGATTGGGGTCAAGGATTGCCGGGTTTTCTTTCAGGATAAACGGCCCCCCGGTACCGGTCAGGGTGATTTTGTCGATAATGGTATCGTGCGCTATGACCGGGAATCTCAGGATTTTTCCGGCTTCGACGCAGGTGTCAAACACTGAATCAATTTCAGGAGGATGATTATTGCACGCTACGACGATGATCTGCATATCCCTCAGCACACTGCCTATTTTAAAGCCATTCCGCCATTCTTCGACCAGGATTGCAATATTGAATTCCCCCTGTTGTTTTGGACTATCCCAGATGAGATCACCTGTTACTGCATTTAATGTCAGATTGTCAGAGGCTTCCGGATATGTGTATCCCGGAATTACCTGGCCAAGACCCCCGCGACAGGGTACCAGCCTGTACGACAAACTATCTCCGTCGGCATCGAAGGCACCGGGGTTATGGTAGAATATTTCATTTACGCAACCATTGTCAACCGGGGGTACCAGCAGTACCGGAGAATTGTCATAACCCAGGAGAAAGGGACTGATTGTTAATTCAGAATAAATATATAAAGGCGTGTTGATTGAATTCGGAATATTTACTATCCCCCCGTTTCTGTTGGGATCTTCGCAGGAAATCGTATAGGTGGCCGGGCCGGGAAATTCATGCTGTCCGACATATTTATTGTAGGTGATGTCGCCCGGAAGGTTGGTCATCTCGATTCGCGGAATATCCTTAAATGTACCATCTCCCCACTGGATCGTAAGGAAATCGCGATATGCATTGGCCGGGCTCGGGGTAAATGTATATGAAACCAGGGTGATCTCATAGGTCAAATCCTTAATATGCCTGAAGGTGATCTCTGCCGCCCGCTGATGGGTTGCAAATACCCAAAGAGGAGCAACAATGGATGCTGTCAGAAACAGGATAAGAAGAGGTAATCTGGCTCGTAGGTGCATGAATATGGCGTCGCTTCGGAATCTCTCGTCAAAAGTAATAATTTTCTCCCCCCTGAATGAGATAATGGTACTTTATTTCAATTCATTCTAAATTTTAATTATTTTTGCAATATATTAAAAAACGAGAAATCAAGGATGTATCAACCGGATTCAGAAGTTGAAAAACGGGAAATTTTAAAGAGATACCGGAATCTGCTTCGTCTCTGGAAACCGCGCAATCCGGTCGACAGGAAAGTTGTTCGGAAGGCTTTCAAGATGGCTTTGGAAGCGCATAAGGACATGCGCAGGAAAACGGGTGAACCATACATCTATCATCCCCTGAGTGTGGCAACCATCGCCGCCGGAGAAATTGGACTGGGTGCCACTTCAATTGTATGTGCATTATTGCACGATGTTGTGGAAGATACTGAATACACCATTGAAGATATCCGGGGTCTGTTTGGCGTTAAAGTGGCCGCCATTATTGATGGACTGACAAAGATCAAGGGAATTTTCAATCAGCATACAGCCTCCATTCATGCTGAGAATTTTAAAAAAATCCTGCTTACACTTTCCGATGATGTCCGGGTCATTCTGATCAAACTTGCTGACAGGCTGCATAACATGCGGACTTTGGATGCGCTGACACATGAAAAACAGGTAAAAATATCGTCCGAAACCATTTACCTTTACGCTCCCCTGGCCCATCGGCTTGGGTTACACGCCATCAAGAGCGAGCTTGAAGATCTTGCCCTGAAATACACTGAACCTGCCGTATACGATACAATATCCAGGAAATTAAAGGAATCTGCCAGGAGCCGTATCCGCTTTGTTAATAAGTTCGTATACCCTATAAAAAAGGCTCTTACAGATAAAGGGTTTCATTTCGAAATTCATGACCGTGAAAAATCAATTGCGGCAATCTGGCTGAAAATGCAGAAAAAAGAGGTTCCTTTTGAAGAAATATATGACATTTTCGCTATCAGAATTGTCATTGACTCTGCCATAGAAACCGAAAAATCCGATTGCTGGAAAGTTTATTCTGCCATCACAGATTTTTATCGTCCGAATATGGACAGGCTGCGTGACTGGATTTCCATTCCAAAGGCCAATGGATACGAAGCCCTGCATACTACCGTGATGAGCCATACCGGTCAATGGGTTGAAATTCAGATACGATCACGACGCATGGATGAAATTGCTGAAAAGGGGTATGCCGCCCATTGGAAATACAAGGAGGCGATGCACCTGAACAGCCGGCTCGACAACTGGCTCGACCGCATCAAGGAGATGATTGAAAGCCCTGATGCGGACGCACTGTCGTTTATTGACGACGTGAAAGGTTTTTTCTTTCTTGATGAGATATCTGTCTTTACACCCCAGGGTGAGTTGCGCTCACTTCCGGCCAGTTCAACGGTGCTTGATTTTGCCTATGCCATTCACAGTGAGCTGGGAGATACCTGTATTGGTGCCAAGGTGGATAAGAAACTGGTTCCGATCACACATATTCTCAAAAACGGACAACAGGTGGAGATCATCACCTCCATGAAACAGACACCTAAAGAAGATTGGCTCAACCATGTTATGACAACACGCGCCAAGTCAAGCATTAAAATGGCTGTAAGGATTGAAAAAAAGAAATTCGCCAGGTCCGGCCGTGAAATGCTTGGTACCTGGTTTTCACAGTATAACCTGGATTTTTCAACCGGTAATATTAAGAAGTTCCTGGCGGCCAATAATTTTAACAGCCTGGTCGATTTGTATTATGCGGTTTCACAGGGAACCCTGGGATCTAAAGACGTCAAGTTGTTTGCTGCCTCGAATGTCAGGAATGGATGGCTGAACTATATTGGAAACGGGGGAGGCAGGGATCAGGGCAAAGTTGAAGAGGCAATAGCCGGGAAAAAAAGTTTGAAACGGATCATTGAGAAAGAGAATGACATTGAAAAACCTGAACCTGTGGATTATTTGGTAGCGGCTTGCTGCAACCCGATTCCCGGGGATGATGTGATCGGGCTTTTGGCTGACGATCAGATTCACATGTATATACATCGTACCAAGTGCGCAAAAGCACAGGAACAAATGTCCATGTATGGCAATATAATGGTTAAGGTGAATTGGGCGAACCTTGAGTCAATCTCATTCCTCGCGGAAATAAAAGTGACCGGGATCGACCGGCAGGGGTTAACCAATGAAATAACCCGAATTATATCGAACGACCTTAATCTGAATATTAAATCATTTCATATCGATGCTGAAAAAGGACTTACAGAAGGTGCCATTGCTCTTTATGTAAAAAATACAGGAAATTTGAATGATGCGCTGAATAAATTGAAACTGGTGGAGGGAATCACACACGTTATAAGAATAAATTGATAGTTTTTGTAAAAAAACCTATTTTTATTCGTTCTAAATACTGATAATTGTTTATCTTTATGCCAAATTTTTGAATATGATGAAAAAACCATTGGAAGATGTTTTCGAAACCGCTCGGAACATGTTCACAGATTACCTGGAACAGCATGGACACCGTAAGACACCTGAACGCTACACCATCTTAAAGGAAATATTTGCCACCGAAGGTCATTTTGATATAGAAACACTCTATATCCGTATGAAAAATCACAAGTACCGGGTAAGCAGGGCAACTTTGTATAATACCATAGAACTGCTGCTCGATTGTGGTTTGGTTACAAAGCACCAGTTTGGAACCAATTATGCTCAATTTGAAAAATCAACCTTGTTACAGCAGCATGATCATTTTATTTTTGAAGATTCCGGCGATGTACTCGAGTTTTATGATCCGCGTATCGAAGAAGTAAAAGCCCACATAGAGACATTGTTTAATGTCAATATCACACATTACGCTCTCACGTTTTATGGAAATTCCAAATCCAAGAAGTAAACTGCGGTTATGAAGATTGATGTTATTCTCGGACTTCAGTGGGGTGATGAAGGTAAAGGGAAAATTGTTGATGTATTTACTCCTGAATATGATATCATAGCCCGTTTCCAGGGCGGACCAAATGCAGGTCACACCATTATTTTTGATGGCCGGAAATTTGTGCTTCATACTATTCCGTCCGGGATCTTTCACCGGCAAACTATGAATGTCATAGGAAATGGCGTGATCATTGACCCGTTTATCCTGTTTAAGGAACTGGATAAACTCAGGGAAGCAGGAATGGAACCGGAAGAGAACCTCCTGGTTTCCCGGCGTGCACACCTGATCCTGCCTACGCACCGTTTATTGGATGCTGCACTTGAGTCAGAAAAGGGAAGCTCCAAAATTGGTTCTACTTTGAAGGGTATTGGGCCTGCTTATACCGATAAATATGGACGAAACGGATTAAGGGTTGGAAATATCACCGACGATTCTTTCCGAGTGCGTTATGAACAGCTAAAATCAGAACACCTGGCGATTGTTCAGCATCTTGGCTTTGATTATGCTTCCCATCTTCTCGACGGATTGACTTTTGATGCCTATGAGGAGAAATGGCTGGCGTCCATCTCGAGAATGAAAAGCCTGAAGATTATCGACAGTGAAGTATTTCTGAATGAAAGCCTGGCCCGGGGCAAGCGGATTCTCGCAGAGGGCGCACAAGGCACCATGCTGGATGTGGATTTTGGATCATACCCTTTTGTAACCTCCTCTAATACAATTACCGCAGGAGTTTGCGCCGGTTTAGGGATCTCTCCCCACAAGGTTGGTAAAATCTATGGCATTTTCAAGGCATATTGCACACGTGTGGGCAGCGGCCCTTTCCCTACTGAACTGTCAGACGCAAGCGGGGAGAAATTACGTGTTGGCGGAAATGAGTTTGGCTCAACAACCGGACGCCCGCGCCGTTGCGGATGGCTGGATATACCTGCCTTGAAATACTCCATTATGTTAAATGGAGTCGACAGTCTGATCATGATGAAAGCAGATGTGTTAAATCCCTTTCCGTCAATACAAATATGCACGGATTACCAAAAAGACAATGTTAAATTGTCAGGCTTCCCTTTTGAATTGTCTGATGAGAATATTGTCCCGGTTTACAGGGAGATGAAAGGTTGGAATACAGCGCTTGACGGATGTACCAATGTAGACGACATGCCCGCCGAACTTGCTGAATATGTGAAATTCATAGAAAATGAAGTAGGCCTGCCAATTGATATTGTATCTGTTGGACCCGACAGGCTTCAAACACTTCAGCGGTAATTGCGGTTATAATTTCCTCTTAACCTCGGTCAGTTCATAACCTTCAACGATGTCGCCAACATTGATGTCATTGAAGTTTTCTATATTTAATCCGCATTCATAGCCGGTTTGCACCTCTTTAACATCATCTTTGAATCGTTTCAGTGAGCCAAGCATCCCGGTAAATACCACGATACCATCCCTGATTACCCTGATTTTGGTGTTTCTGGTTACTTTTCCGTCAAGAACCATACACCCGGCAACAGTACCGACTTTGGTAATCTTAAAGACATCACGTACTTCAATGTTACAGAGTATTTTCTCTTCAATTTCCGGCGACAACATACCTTCAATGGCAGCCTTGATTTCTTCAATTGCCTGGTAAATAATTGAATATAAACGGATGTCGATCTGCTCAGCCTCGGCGAGTTTCCGTGCATTTACAGAAGGCCGTACCTGGAATCCGACGATAATGGCGTTTGAAGCAGAGGCAAGCAATACATCCGATTCAGTGATGGCTCCCACTGATTTATGGATCACGTTCACCATAACCTCCTGATTGGACAACTTAAGCAGTGAGTCAGACAGAGCTTCCACTGAACCATCCACATCACATTTAACAATGATGTTGAGTTCCTTGAAGTCGCCAATTGCGATACGACGGCCAATTTCATCCAGCGTGATATGTTTCTGTGTACGCAACCCTTGTTCACGCTGCAACTGCAAACGTTTGGTGGCGATCATTTTCGACTCTTTCTCATCGGCCATTACATTAAATCCATCACCGGCCTGCGGGGCGCCGTTCAAACCGAGCATAAGCATCGGTTGCGATGGCCCGGCTTCTTTTATCGGAATGTTTCGTTCATTGTACATGGCTTTGACTTTGCCATACGTTGCCCCTGCCAGTACAATATCTCCTACACGCAAAGTGCCATTCTGCACCAGCAGCTTTGCAACATAGCCACGCCCTTTATCCAGCGATGATTCAATTACAGTACCGGTGGCCAGCCTTGAAGGGTTCGCTTTCAGGCTTAACATTTCTGCTTCCAGCAATACCTTCTCCAACAGTAATTCAACATTTGTTCCAACCTTGGCAGATATTTCCTGGGTTTGGTATTTTCCACCCCATTCTTCAACAAGAATATTCATTTTAGACAACTCTTCACGGATTTTTTCCGGGTTGGCGTTGTTCTTATCCATTTTATTAAAGGCAAAAACAATCGGAACTCCTGCAGCAAGCGCATGATTGATCGCTTCACGGGTTTGGGGCATCACCGTTTCGTCGGATGCAATTACAATGATTGCAACATCGGTTACACTGGCTCCACGGGCACGCATGGCCGTAAAAGCTTCATGACCGGGAGTATCGAGAAAGGTGATTTTTTTACCATCCTCACGCATTACTTCATACGCTCCGATATGCTGCGTTATTCCTCCGGCTTCACCCGCCACAACATTGGTGCTGCGGATAAAGTCAAGAAGCTTGGTCTTCCCGTGGTCAACATGTCCCATCACGGTAACGATCGGGGGCCTGTCGGTCATATCCTCAGGCCTGTCAGGCTCATTCTGCTTGATAGCCTCCTGTACCTCCACACTGACGAATTCAACCTTGTGACCGAACTCTTCAGCCACAAGTGTCAGGGTTTCTGCATCAAGACGCTGATTGATAGAAACAAACATACCCAGGGCCATACAGGTTGAAATGACTTCAGTAACCTGTACATTCAACATGGAAGCAAGTTCGTTGGCGGTGACAAATTCTGTTACCTTGATTACCTGCTTGCCTTCTTCCATCCGTTCCTGTTCACGGTGCATCTGGCTGCTCACCGCATCGCGTTTGGCTTTACGGTATTTCGAAGCTTTTGATTTCCCGGTAGGACTAAGCCTTGCGAGTGTTTCCTTGATTTGCTTTTCGATATCCTCAGAGGTTACTTCCGGCTTCTGGACATCTTTCTGATATTTTTTATCTTTTGCCAGGGTGGGCTTATGCAATACGGGGCGTGGTGCATCCGTACTTGCTGTGGTGGAGGCTGTTCCAGCCTCTCCCTGGCGTTTGATGCGTTTCCGCTTCTTTTTCTTTGCCTTCAGTGTTTCATCTGAAGAAGAGGCAACCGGCTGTGGTTTTTTCTTCTCGAATTTCTTTGGTTCGGGAAGAATAATTGAACCGAGAATAGTCGGACCTTCTAGTTTAATACGTTCCGTAGGAAGAAAATTTGACTCCTGAACAGGCGCAATTACCTTGGGGATTACGGGTTCTTCAGGTTTTAATTCAACTGGTGCCACCGGTGGTGTCTCAACAACAACATCAGGCGTTTGAACTTCTGTTGGTTGAACAGGGACCGGTTCGGGAGTTGGAATAATCTCTGCAATTGCAGGCTCTGGCTCCGGTTCTGGTTTAAGCTTGCTTTTTTTGGAAAGTTTCTTGTCAAAAATGCCCAGATCCATTTTACCAACGATCTTTAAATCATTTGTGGGCTTTTGGTCTGGTTCCGGTGCAGGGGTAATTTCGGCTTCAGCCACCACAGGCAAAGGTGCAGGTTCCGGCAATACTTCAATTACCGGTGCAATTTCCTGCGGGATTTCAATGACAGGAGCTGTTTCAATAATCGGGCTTGGTTCAACCGCTACAGGCTCGGGTACATCGACGACGGGAGGGGGCGTTACGACAACAGGTTCTGGTTTTTTCTCTTCCGGTTCAGGAATAATTAATTTCGGGGCTTCAGCGGGTGGTGCAACAGGTTCTGCCTTTTTCTCTTCCTGAACAACTTCTTTTACAACAACTTCTTTGGGTTTCCGGGCAGCTTCATGCTGTTTCTTTTCGAAATCCATCGAAACGTTCTTGATAAACAGGTCATCAAGTTCTTTTTCGCGATCTTTGAAGGCAGTCTTTTTATCTTCGATGGTGATGGTTTCATGAGCTGTAAATTGCAGCCCAATCTTCTTCGCCTCTTCTTTGACATGCTTTTCTGATGCGAATTCTTTCATCAGAAGGTTATACATCTCCTGAGACAATTTTGCATTAGGATCCATGTCCATAGGAAATCCTTTTTTGACAAGGAAATCCACTACAGTCTTAATCCCAATGTTAAATTCCCGTGCAGCTTTGCTTAACCTGGTAGTTATTATACCTTCACTCATTCAGCAAAATTATGGTTTTTTATTCAAATTCCGATCTTAAAATTCGGACTACTTCATTGATAGTCTCTTCTTCAAGGTCGGTACGCTTTACTAATTCTTCTACATCCATGTCCAAAACACTTTTGGCTGTATCGCAGCCAATGGACTTAAGCTCATCAATGATCCACTGATCGATTTCGTCCGAAAACTCCTGGATGTCAACATCTTCATTGTCGACATCAGTGTCACGGTATACGTCAATTTCATACCCGGTAAGTTTACCTGCCAGTTTGATGTTGAAACCTCCTTTGCCAATGGCCAGAGATACCTGGTCGGGTTTCATGTATACATCCGCCCTCTTTTCCTCTTCAATAATTACAATCGAAGAAACTTTTGCCGGGCTGAGCGCCCTCTGGATAAAAAGGGAAGGATTGGTGGTATAATTGATTACGTCGATATTCTCATTCTTTAATTCACGAACAATGCCATGAATACGGCTTCCTTTCATCCCTACACAGGCCCCGACCGGGTCGATACGGTCGTCGTAAGATTCCACCGCGATTTTGGCACGTTCGCCGGGCACACGCACAATCTTTTTAATGTTGATAAGGCCATCATAAACTTCAGGAACTTCCGATTCAAACAAACGCTCAAGAAACGATTCAGAAGTGCGGGAAAGAATAATAATCGGGTTGTTGTTTTTCATTTCCACTTTCGAAACCACCGCTCTGATAGTATCTCCCTTTCGGTAAAAGTCGGAGGGGATTTGTTCTGATTTGGGAAGAATCAGTTCAATATTTTCATCATCAAGTACCAGGATCTCTTTTTTCCATACCTGGTAAACTTCCCCGGAAATAATTTCACCGATTTTCTCCCTGTACTTTGCGTAAACATTGTTCTTCTCGTATTCCTGAATTTTCGAGATCAGGTTTTGACGGATGGCAAGGATTTCGCGACGGCCAAAACTGCCGAGTTTAACCTCTTCCGACAGTTCTTCTCCAACTTCAAAATCAGGTTCTACCTTTATCGCCTCGGAAAGAGGTACCTCGGTGTTTTCGTCCTCAACAGCACCATCTTCAACAATGATCCTGGAGCGGAAGATTTCCAGGTCTCCTTTATCAATGTTTACAATGATGTCGAAATTGTCGGATGACCCAAACCTTTTTGTCAGCATATGCTTGAACACATCTTCCAGGATGCGCATCATGGTTTCCCTGTCGATGTTTTTGAATTCTTTGAATTCCGAAAAGGTTTCGACTAAATTCAGATGTTCCATTGTTTGGTAATTCTACTGTTTAAACGTGATTACTTCTTTTGCTGATTTGATGTCACTGAATTGCAATGACACTTTCTTTATTTCCTGATCTTTTTTAGGCTTTTTAACGGGAGTTATCTCCAATTCGATCCCGGAATCAGTTGCGTTCACAATGACACCGGAAAGTTTTTCACCGGTTTTAGTCACCACTTCAAGGGATCTGCCGATGTTCTTTTTGTACTGCCTGGGAAGTTTTAACGGGCGGTCGGCACCTGCGGATGAAACAGTAAGATCAAAATCTTCTGCATCGCGGTCCAGTATTTCGTTCAGGTAATGGTTCAATTCCCGGCATGCTTCAATCGTAACTCCGTTGTCCCCGTCAATGAATACAGAGATGCGATTACCGGTTTTAATGGCTACATCAACCAGGAAGATACTTCCCCCGGAAAGATGCGCTTCAATCAACTTACTTACTTTTAACTCTGAGATCATGTGTTATCAATAAAAGAGGGGACTTTCTGTCCCCCCGCATCGAGCTTAAATAAATCGTGTGCAAAGATAAGTATTTTTTTATTAACTGCAAATCTTTTTCAGAAATGACTGGAACACCCTCAGTTCGGGCGAGCCTTTTCGTCTCAGCCAGGAATTATGGAATGACCGGATCACTCCGAAAAATCTGCCTCGGCAGGAGTAACCGGTACCAGGGCATTCGGGGCAGGAAGTTGCAGTGTAACGCTTTCTTCAAATTGGGCATCTTCGAAATCAGCCTCTTTGGGAGTGACCGGTGCCAGTTGAATGTAATGGATTTCTGGATTTGATTTTAATTCAATCCCGTCAGCATGGAGTACTGCAGTTGGTAAACCATCGGGCTGCATTCCTTTGGCAAAGGATATTCCTGTAAAAATTGCGAACAGGAAGATTATCAGGATGTTTTTTATTGTTTTCATGGCCATAGATTTTTAGTGGTTGTTTTTTGCCTTTTTCGATAGTAGGACAGTACATGTGGTGAAATGTTACATGTGATTGGATGAGCCGCTATATAAAATCGTTAAAATGAGGAATTCTATCGCTTACTGGTGAAATGCACTCTTGAGTATGTAATAAAATGTACGTATGGAAAATGTTTTGTGTTAATAAAAGTTGTAAATTTGTTACAGTTGGTTAGTCTCAACAACTTTTGTGCACTGATTATTATGGCAGGATTAACCTGGTTAACTAATGGTGAACCATGGCAATAGAATTTTATATTGAAAACCATGCTGAGTTTCTGAGCGTGGTTTCATCTGGTAATGATGACAATTTACAGGAAGTATTATCCTACCAGGAGGCAGTATTTGAGGCAATAATAAAATTCAATTGTAAAAATGTATTATGTGATGAGCGTAATCTGATCTATGAAGTTTCAATGTCAGATACATTTAAACTCGCCGAAAAAGCATCAAAATGTGCGAGAGGACTGGCAAAAATAGCCATAGTTTGTGATGCGAAATTTCTTGAGAGCGGGAAATTTTATGAAACAGTTGCCACAAACAGGGGGTTGAGGATACTGGTAACATCGGATTATTCCGGAGCGATAGAATGGCTGAAACCCTGTGGTGATGGTTGAAAAATCCGGATCAAGAGGAATTTTCGGATTGCAGGGATTTTCGCATATCAGATATTAGATTTCACATTCCAGATTTATCTATTGATCCGAAATGGATCAGCGGGTGAAAAACGTGGGCTATTCCGAAATTGATTTTGCGATCCTGAAAACGGTCCCCTTTTGCCCTTCGTGGGTTTTGCCACCCGCCTACAGCAATGGCATCGATGACCAGAAAAACTTTCAGAACTGGAATGTGCCATTCCCGGAGGAGATCCTGCCCGATGATGACAAGATCATGGTCTCATGCACCAACTGGGCCATGGCCTGCTGGCAACCGGTAATTTTTTCCCAGCGGTGTGTACAGGAGGTCCATCCCCAATAACCAGATGCTCTTTATCATTACCTGGGAGTTCCATAACACGAAATGGTGGGTAGGCTATGCCTATTCGCAGGATAATACACCCTTTCTGAAAAGGGATTATGTCGGGTAGATCTATGAACTGACCATAGAATAGGAAAATTTTTCCGGAATGTGCATTCCCTGCACATTTTCTGGTTTGCCTTAAGGATTATGTTGATATATTTGTAATCTTTTTTGTAAAAACAAGCAACAAATCAATTTTTACTATTATGAACAACGCAAGAATTGCCGGACTGGTCATGATCATTCTGGCAGTCATGCAGGCAACCTCCTGTTCCAGCGACAAATCGTCGGGGGATTCCTCTTACAAAAACCCTGAACTATGGAAGATCCTGAAGGAATCAGATTGGGCATCCTGGTCGGGAGGGACCGGTTGTGAAATGAAGTTTATTGGCGGTAACAAAGCCATTGTCATCTACTGGTCGCAGGATACGGCAACAAAGGTATGGAGCCGCTCCAACAGCGATGTCGGAACCGTAGTATTTCTCGATGACAACTGGTATATCATACAATACAGCCATACAAGCATGGCCTCCCTGTATTCAAAAGATGACAATACCTACGAAAATTCAAATGGGGCAATTTTCAGAAAAAGCCAGATCAACGCCTTTCGTGTTAAGTAAACAATAATGACTGCCGGAGTTTCCTCGTTGCCTGCCAAAGGATAGATTTGTGAATTTTCAACGCATACTTGCCCAGTTCGTCCGTCTCAACCTCGTTGTCCTTGTTGTTTTGCTGATTTTGCGGGCAAGTCAATGGGTTTCACTCTCCCTGCTGCATACGTTGCCTCCCGATGCATGGCTGCTGGAATCGCACGGATTCATCCAGGACGCTGCGCTCTGGTTAAATATTTCCTGGCTCCTGCTGATCCCGTTTTTCCTTTTATCCCTGCTCAGGTCGTGGGTGGGAACGGTTTTTTTCAGCCTGGTATTCCTTCTGGCTGCGCTGACGGAGTGGTCGCTGTTTCAATATTTTAAAATTGTCCTCACCCCGCTTGACCAGGTTGTATTGTCATACACGGCCAGGGAAATGATATTTATTGCACGAAGTTCAGCCCCGCTTGACATCCTTACCTTCCTGCCGCTTTTTCTGATCGTTATATTGACGGCGGTATTCATCCGGGTTTCGCAGAAGGTGACCATGCCCCGCACGATCATGATCCTGTTTTTTCTGATGGGGATCAGCGCTTTGTTTCTCAGGAAAACAACAACTCCTGCGATCGGAGGGTACAGGAATCTATTTGAATACTACCTGACCACGAATAAATCGGCCTATTTTACCGAAAAGTATGTCAAGTTCCGTTTCAGCCCGGGACAAACATCGAACAATGACTCCGTTGATGCGGCGGCACAGCGTTATCATGCCGCCCACCCGGAATTTGAATTTTCAGGCACCCGGTATCCTTTTCTCCATGCTGACAATACACCGGATGTTCTGAGTCCATTCTTTGACCTGGGTAAGGAAAGACCAAACCTGGTATTTATCATTGTTGAGTCCCTTTCGTCTTGTTTCATGGGGAATACCTCCATTTTTGGCAGTTTCACGCCGTTTCTTGACTCCCTGGCACAACAAGGCCTGTACTGGAATAATTGCCTGTCAACCGCCGACCGGACATTCAATGTGCTGCCTGCCTTGTTTGGGTCGCTTCCTCCCGGCAACCCGACCTTTATCAATGATGTGTCAAAGATCCCTTACCACCTTACCATGATCAGGTACCTGCGTGAAAACGGGTACTATGCAAGTTTTTTTTATGCCGGGGACCCTGCATTCAATCACATGGAAGATTTTTTAAAACGGCAGGAGGTTGATTATATCCTCAGGTCATTTGGACCGAAATACAGGAATGTGAGGACCCTGATCGATGGTTATCACTGGGGCCACAGTGACGGTGAGCTTTTTAAGCGGTCCCTCGAGGTCATAGATTCCATTGGCAGGACGCCCAGGCTCGACATCTATCTTACCCTCTCCCTTCACAGCCCCTTTATTCCGCCCAACCAGGCCTATTACCTGGCCCAGGTTGACAACCGGTTGAAATCATTGGTTCCGGGGACCCGGCTAAGGACCGATATTGAAAATTATAAAAACATTTTTGCCACCATCCTCTATACCGATCATGCCCTGAAGGATTTTTTTGACAACTATAAGAAACAACCCGGGTACAACAATACCATTTTTATCATAACTGGCGATCATGGACTGCCGGAATTAAACCTTCACCGGTTCTCCGGGCTGGCCCGCTTTAATGTTCCACTGATCATTTATTCGCCGATGGTTAAAAAAAGTGTAATGATGAGATCGGTTTCATCGCATCTTGATGTTACACCATCGTTTCTTGCCATGATGCGCGCAAAGTACCAGGTTAAAACACGGATCGTCGCCCCATGGCTGGGTAGCGGACTTGATACCACCACCACATTCCGCAATGTCCATTCGCTGCCGTTCATTCTCAACAACAAGGAGATCATCGAATATATCAGCAAAACAGACTTTATTTTCAGGGATCAATTGTACAAGGTTTTCCCGGAACTCTGGCTGAAGGATACCACTGATATTACCACAGAAGGGAAAATGAGCCGTGAACTGGCCGATTTTAAAATTCTTAACACTTATGTCACCAGGCAAAACAGGCTGATATCGCCTGAGATCTACTTTGGGAAAGTAATTGACAGCGTGGATGTGGTGATCGAAAAACCAAAGTTGTTCAACCCCATCGATCCGCCCGGCGAATTCCGCAGTTTTTTCGATAAAGTCGCCCTTGATCCGAAGATCAAGTTTGTCAAGATTGAGATCATGGTTGACATTCATACACCGGAAGCAGACCCCGCAAAATTCCCTGAGGCAGTTTTTGACCTTTACGGGGAGAATGGGAAACACCTTCTTTTCCATTTATTAAGATTTACCAGCCTGAAAGGCAAGCCGGCAAAACCGGGTGAATGGCAGACATATTACATCAGGGATTTTGTTGAGTTGAGCTATCTGCGAAGTGCCGATACATGTTCCCTGTTGCTTTACATTTGGAACCGGACACGCAGTGCCGTCGCATATGACAATCAGAAAGTGAAAATCACAGGGTACTATTGACCCAGGCTATTGGGCTCCCCGCGATCCGCGAATGGCCCCAAATCACGGACAAATCAAAAAAAAACTCTGTAATCGTCAGAATTACAGAGTTTTATGAGTTGAGTATGTTGACCCACCAGGA
>CAZVNF010000031.1:0-27665 GCA_964628215.1 uncultured Draconibacterium sp. | reverse complement strand
TGATTCCGTGAAGAAATTCCCGAAATTATTCAAAGGCAAAAAATAGTAAGCTCCGCGCTGAAAAATAAAAAAGCCCCGTAACCCGGGGCTTTTTTTATGCTATCAATTCGGTAAAAGCATTAAAGGTTTTTAATTTCACTGACAAGTTTTTGCAAGGTAGCCTTTGCATCACCAAACAGCATCCTTGATTTTGGTAAAAAGAACAGGTTGTTCTCAATTGCGGCATATCCCTTGGCCATACTGCGTTTCATGATAATGGTATTTTTTGCGTCCCAAACTTTTATAACAGGCATTCCGTAAATGGGACTTGAAGGATCCTCCTCTGCAGCAGGATTTACCACATCATTTGCTCCAACAACAATTACCACATCGGTATTGTTCATTTCATTGTTGGCATCTTCCATCTCCTGAAGTTTTTCATAGGCCACATCTGCTTCAGCAAGCAGTACGTTCATGTGTCCCGGCATACGGCCTGCAACAGGATGAATGCCATACTTCAATTCAACGCCTTTTGATGCAAGCAGGGTTTCAAGTTCATGGCAAAGATGCTGTGCCTGCGCCACTGCCAATCCATAACCCGGAACAACCAGTACCTTTTGTGAATAACTGAGAAGCACGGCGGCATCGCTCAGTGATATTTCTTTTACTGTTTTATCGCCGGCTTCGGGCCCGGTACCTGAACTGCCGCCAAACGCACCAATGATTACATTCAGCAAAGATCTGTTCATTGCTTTACACATCAGTATGGTAAGGATCGTACCTGAAGATCCGACAAGGATACCCCCCGTTAGCATCGCCTGGTTGTTGTAAAGAAATCCGCCCATGGCCGCAGCAACACCCGTAAATGAGTTGAGCAGGGAGATAACCACCGGCATGTCGGCACCACCAATCGGCATCACAAAGGTAACCCCATAGATCAGTGCAAGTGCCGCGAGTGTGTATATCATCCAATTTTCTCCTGCCACCGGTGCTTTGAACATGATAAATACCACAAAGGCGAAGAGAATGAACAGAAAAGAAAGGTTTATATACCGCAGAACAGGGCTTTTTACATCACCAATCCGCTCGTCAAGTTTGCCGAACGCAATCATGCTGCCTGCAAACGAAACGCCACCGATCATCAAACCGAGTAAAATGGCAAGGGCTTCACCGTTCAGCATGGATGTAACCTGCTGACCCGCCAGTTCTTCCTGCATCCTTGGAAATTCCATCATTGAAATAAGTGCTGCACAGGCACCACCCATTCCGTTAAATAAGGAGACCATCTGGGGCATGGCCGTCATTTTTACCTTTTTCGCAGCCATCCATCCAACAACAGTTCCAATGATCAGTGCCCCGGCAATCCATCCGATGTTGTGGATTCCCTGGTAGGAGCCATCCTCCATTTTAGTTTTATGAAAGAGAATTGTGAAAAGGATGGCGAGCCCCATGCCTGCTGCAGCCCAAAGGTTTCCGCTGCGGGCTGTATCGGGGTGCCCAAGTTTTTTTAACCCCAGAATAAACAACACCGACGCCAGAATATAGGATAATTCAAGGACCGATAGGTATTCGGAGAATTCGAAAGTCTTTGTAAGTGTTTGAATTGTTTCCATGGTTTCTCCTTAAAGCTGTTTTTTCTTTTTCTTGAACATCTCGAGCATGCGGTCAGTCACAACAAATCCGCCGACAACATTCAGCGTTCCAAGGACCACTGCAATAAATCCAAGGATCATTGACATCATATTGTTTGCATGGCCCATGACTATAATGGCACCGATGATCACCACACCATGAATGGCGTTGGCTCCCGACATCAGGGGAGTATGCAATACAGACGGAACATGCGATATCACTTCAATTCCCAGGAAAATAGATAAAACAATGATGAAGATCGCCTCCCGGTACTCCATGAAAAATGTTAAAATATCTGTCATAGTTTTTTGATTTATGCGGTTATGATTGCCTTTACCCGTTCGTGAACGATTTCATGGTTGTGGGTTACACATGTGCCTTTCACGATGTCGTCTTCCCAGTTGAGATTGAATTCACCTTTGGAACTGATCATCAGTTTGAGAAAATTGATCACATTCTTCCCAAACATCTTACTCGCATCCGAAGGCATGTCAACCGGAAATGAGGAATTGCCGATAATTTTCACTCCCTGGTGAACAATCGTTTCGTCATTTCGGGTTACTTCGCAATTTCCGCCGGTAGATGCAGCCAGGTCGATAATGACCGCTCCCGGTTTCATTGATTCCACTGTGAGTTTGGTTAAAAGCAGCGGCGCTTTTTTCCCCGGGATCTGCGCGGTGCATATCACCACATCCGATTTAATGGCATGATCATGAACCGCTGCAGCCTGTTTTTTCTTATAATCTTCTGACTGCTCAACTGCATAACCTCCGGCAGCTTTGTCGTCCAAAGCGCCTTCAACCTCCACAAATTTGCCACCAAGACCTACTACTTCCTCCTTCACAGCAGCCCTTACATCAAAAACTTCCACTACAGCCCCAAGTTTCCGTGAAGTTGCCAGCGCTTGCAAACCAGCAACACCGGCTCCAAGAATCAATACTTTGGCAGGAGTGATAGTTCCTGCTGCAGTCATAAACATGGGAAAAAATTTAGGTACCGAATTGGCTGCTGTCAGCACCGCCTTATACCCTGCAACCGTAGCCATTGATGAAAGAATATCCATTGATTGCGCCCTGCTGGTGCGTGGAATCACATCCAGGCTGAAACTGGTTATATTCTTATGAGCCAGGGTTTTGATGAGATCGGTATTGAAAAATGGATTGAGTACGGCAAGAAAAACAGACTTTTCTTTAAACATGCCCATCTCGGAATCTGTCGGGGGGTTGATTTTAATCAGCATGTCTGCCTGTTCAATAATATCGGCCTTTACAGCAATTTTTGCTCCTGCTGTTTCATAATCTGAATCAGATGCGAAGGCACGTAATCCTGCACCATTTTCAACAAATACTGTCACCATCATCTTTGTGAGTGTGGCAACAGATTCAGGCAGAAGGGATACCCGGTTTTCTGGCCCTTCCTCTTTTAATATACCAATAATCATACGCTGGAGAGTTATGAAAAATGCGATTGATGATGTTAAAACCGGATGCTTTTAATCCGTAAAACCAATTGACTGGTGAGTTCCGTCGCAGAAAGGTTTTTTCTTGCTGCCTCCGCAACGGCAAATGGCTGCTACCTCGTTTTCAACCTGTATTTTCTTTTTCTTTGCATCACGCAGGATGAAATTGCCGGTAATCAGGGCCGGACCGTTTTTCAGAATATGAACCCTGGCGAATTTTGATTTCATTTTGGCGGTCGCACGCGGTTTGGAAGTGACAAATTTGGTGCTCTTCAGGTATGTAAGCGCCCGTGACGGACAAGTGTCTATCACTTTCATGATCTCCTTGCTGTCGGAAGCATGCACATTGATCCATGGCTTTTTTTTGCTATTGAAAACACCGGGTAACCCGATCAGACAGTTTGCAGAATGAATGCATAAATCTGCTTTCCAATAAATTGTTACTTCACCATTGGAAAATTCCTTGACAGAATCTTTATTTGTTTTGAACTCAGAAAGTTCTGATTTTGTAACTTTGCTTGACATAATTATGCGTATTTAATTTTTCGTAAAGATAACAAATAATTTACGTTCAGCCCATGATTCGAGCGGAAAAATACTTAGTAAAATGACAAAAACCATTGCCGCACTTCGCAAAGAATATCTTTTATCATCCCTCGACGAGAAATTGGTAAATCCTGATCCTCTGAAACAGTTTTCATTATGGTTTGATGAAGCAATTCACGCTTCAGTTGAAGAGCCGAACGCCATGGTGCTTTCTACGGCTGATGCAGACGGCAATGTATCCGGTCGTGTAGTTTTGCTGAAGGGGATAGAGGATCATGGTTTTGTTTTTTTTACCAATTACGGGAGTCAGAAAGGATTGCAGATGGCAGCCAATCCGAAAGCGGCATTGACATTTTTATGGTATGCCATGGAACGGCAAGTCAGAGTTGAAGGCAGGGTGGTAAAGGCCGGCAGGGCTGAGTCGGAAACCTATTTTAACAGCCGCCCCTTCGACAGCCGCATCAGTGCATGCATCTCAAGGCAGAGTGCGGTGATTCCCGATCGCACATTTCTTGAATCCTCCCGAGAGAATTTTATTCATGATATGGAGGGAAAGCTTCCAGAGTGTCCCGAAAACTGGGGAGGCTACCTGCTTATTCCAACAATGATCGAATTCTGGCAGGGGAGGGCTCACCGGCTTCACGACCGGTTACGATACCGGCTTAATGGGGAATCATGGATACTGGAACGGTTAGCCCCCTGAAATGAAACAACCTGTGAAGATCTCTCCACAGGCTGTCTGTATTATGATGAGTTGGGATCTTTGCCCGAACTATCCCTCAAGTTTGAACGTGATGGTGATTTTATACAGCTGATAAGAGGGTGCATTGACATCTTTGCAATTGATTTTTGCTAATTGAAGCTTCACATCCTGCGCAATATCTGTATTGTCTGTTGACATATTTTTGATATTTATTTTCCCGAATTCATCGATGGTGAATTCCACGTCAACTTTTCCGGTGCAACATTTTTGAACAGCACGTTCGGGATATTTAAGACCTTCTTTAATGACTTTCTGAAGGTGCAGGGCGGGTGCAATCTCAGGGGTGGTGGCAAAAGTAGAGATTGCTGAAATGCAAATCATCATCAGGATGATGAAAAGGGTCCGGATCAATTTTACTGTTTTCATGGTTGTGTTTTTTAAGGGTTAAAATAAGGTTGGATCAATGTCTTTTTGACGAAGTGTTTTTTGATTTGTTACAACTTTTTACTGAATTTAACATATGTTTAACTTTTATCTTTCTATACAAAGATACCTATACTAACATGTTGAAAACAAATAATATCTGCAACCTGAATAAATTTAAGGCTGAATGTGCCCCGGAAGTGGGTAATCTGAAAGTATGGGAATGAATAGGGTGAAATAATCGGTGAACCGGACCGATTATCCGGTCAATTGATAGGGCTATTTCTGAGCTCCGTTGCCATTGAGTTGCTGAACCTTTATTTTATCGTTTTTTGTCAGTCCCGACAAAATCTGGATGTTGATTCCGTCGGAAAGTCCGGTTTTAATGAACCGCTTTTCAAACTTCTGGGAAGAAGTTTCTACCTCAACATAGGTTGAATCCCCCTGGAACAGCAACGCGGCCTCTTTCACCGCCAGTACATTGTCCTTGTGGTCAAGTACGATATCTGCGTTTGCACTGTAACCTGCCCGGATAAACTCATCGGCCTTCAGGGTTACGTCGGCTTTGATTTCAAATTGTACCGCGCCGTTTTCGAGAATCCCTTTGGGCGAGATATACTTCAGTGTTGCATGAAAGGTGTCGTTTTCAATTGCCCCGATGATGAGCAGCAGGTCCATCCCGGGCTTGATCTTGCCAACTTCAGTTTCATCCACTTTGCCCTGGAAAATCATGTCGCCGACATCTGCCACAGTGGCAATGGTGGTGCCTGCATTGAAATTGTTGGTTTCGATCACACTGTTTCCGACTTTGATCGGAATATCCAGCAACATTCCCTCTATGGTCGAGCGGATCAGGGTATTGGTTGTTTTGCCCGATTTTTTATTCACCCCTTCCCTGATCAATTCAAGGTTCGCCTCTGCCGCGTCCACTTCCTGCCTGGCATTTTTAAAGCCGACCTGGGTTTGCTGGTTCTCAACAGCAGAAATGACTCCCTGGTTATATAGTTTTTCCTGGCGCTCAGCGTTTATTTTGGCATCGTCGAAAGCAATCTTTGCCCTCTCAAGGCGGGCCTCCGCATTGTTGAGGTTGATCAGGTCGGGAATGATTCTCACCCGGGCAATGATGTCGCCCTGTCTTACCTGCTTGCCAGCCTGAACAAAAATCTCTTCCACAATTCCTGAAACCTGCGGCTTAATCTCAATTTCCTTTCTAGGAATGACGGATCCGGTGGCAACCGTTTTCTTGATAATACTGGTCATGAACGGTTTTTCTGTTTGATACACCACCGGCTTTTCCTGTGATTTCCGGTACAGGTATATAATCGTGATTACGAAAATGGCCAGGATAAGTATCAGAACTGAGATCTTGATGATTTTTTTCATGGAGAAACTTTATGTGTTTGACTGATTTTTAGTTTTATTATTCATATCTGAGGGCATCAATGGGTTTCACCGAAACCGCCCGCCGTGCCGGGATCATCCCTGCCAGTGCCCCGCAGAATATGAGAATGGAAAGGGCGGTAACTGCAACGGAAAAATCAATTCCGGGATGTACGAACATCTCGGTGTTGGCCCCGGATGACCCAAGCAGGAAGTTTATCAACTCCAGCAGTCCCACACCGACCACAAGTCCGAAATATCCTGCAAAAGTGGTCAGGACAACCGATTCCATCATGATCTGGCTGATTACCTTCCAGGGTGTGGCGCCCAGTGCCCGCTGGATGCCGATTTCTTTTGTTCGCTCTCTTACAACCACCAGCATGATGTTGCTTACCCCGATCACTCCTGCCAAAAGGGTTCCTGTTCCTACAATCCATACGAGCAGCCTGATTCCAAAAAACAACCCCTGCATCTGGTCGTACTCCTTTTTCAGATTGAAATGGCCCACTGCGGCATCATCTGCCGGTGCAACTGAATGTCTTTTTTTCAAAAGCCTGATGGTTTTCTCTTCAACCACAGAAACCGGAATGTCATCCTGAGAAGTGATCGAGAAGAAACCCACCGCATTACCATAATTATAGGTTTGCTGCAGGGTCGTGAACGGAAGATAAATATTCTGGTTCTCCTGGTTGGCCTGCTCCCCGTTTCTTTTTGATGAGAAAATCCCAACTACCTGGAAATAAACACCCTGAATCTGGATGTATTTGTTAATAGGATCTTCCTCACTGGTGAACAGAAAATCGACCACCCGGCTTCCAATCACAGCAACTTTGCGTTTCTCTTTGATATCCAGGTCGTTAATAAAACGTCCTTTGATGAAATTCAGAGGATCGATCTTGTTGTAAACAGGATAATCACCCATGATATTGAATATCCCTGTTTTTAATCCCCTGATCACATTATTGGTTTGCTGGTATCCCCCGGCCTGTATCCTGGGAGCCAGGTATTTTATCTCCGGTACCGAGTTCCTGATTGCAATGATATCTTCATTGTCAAAATAGTAACTTCGTCCGCGGGGAAATCCCTTGTAAGGCATCGAGGTTTGCTGTGTCCATATGAATACACTGTTGGTGGCCATATCGCCAAAATTCTGGGTGACCCCACGCTGAAGCCCGTTGCCCGAACCAAGCATGATCACCAGCATGAAAATGCCCCAGAATACTCCAAAAGCGGTTAAAAACGTTCTGAGTTTATTTTTGCTCAAAACGTGATAAATCTCTTGCCAGCGGTCAAGGTCAAACATCAAAAAAGTGTTAAGTGTTATTACTCATCCCTCAGCGCCTCCACCGGGTTTACCCTTGCTGCTTTCATCGCCGGGAAAAATCCTGCGATGGCACCTGCCAGTACCAGCAGGATGGTAGCCATTACGGCTACAGAAAAATCAGCTTCAGGATTCCTGAAGAATTCGGAAGGGGGCATGTTCCTCGAAATTAATTCAAGAAGTCCTACTCCCGTCACCAGGCCAATATAGCCGGCAAACGAGGTAATCACAATCGCCTCCTGCATGATGAGTGCCACAATCGACCAGGGAGTAGCTCCCAGCGATTTCCTGATACCGATCTCCTTGGTGCGTTCTTTCACAACGATCATCATAATGTTGCTTACGCCCACAATGCCTGCGATAATGGTTCCAATACCGATGATCCAGATGAACAGCCTGATTCCGGCGAACAAAGCCTTGAATTTCCGAACTTCCTCATTTTTATTCCAAACGTTGATGGCCCTGTTGTCTTCAATGTCAAAGGTGTGTAATTTAGATAAAACCGCTTTTGATTTTTTAATCATCAGGTCGGCTTCCTGCGCCGATGCCTCGCCGGTGGTAAATGATATCTGGTTAATGACGTTCTCTCCCTGGAATACCCTTTGAGCTGTTGAAATAGGTATATACACCCGTTTCTGTTCATCGTCATTTCTGCTGTAATCTCTGAAAATACCCACTACTTTGAAAAGTACGCCATTGATTTTTATATATTTTCCCATTGCCGCAGTATCAACCCCCTTGAACAGCGATGATTTTACCTTTTCGCCAATAACGGCAACCTTTCTGAATTCGTTGATGTCAATGTTGTTGAGAAACCGACCCTGGATCATGTCAATCTCCTTGATGAACCCGTAATCGGGGTGACAGGGCGACAGGAAAAATGAGCCATACTCATTTTTAAAGGAAATCAGGTTGTTTCCGAGGAACAACCTGGCAGAAATATGATCAGGTCCTGATACCGTTGATTTAATTGCTTTGTAATCTTCGTTGGTGAATCTGATCTGCCGGCCTGTCTTTAATCCTTTGTACTGGAGACTGGTCCGGCCGCTGCTGATCCATACTCCGTTGGTCGCTCCGCCTTTAAATTGCTCCTTCACCCCGTTTTCAAGCCCCGATCCGGAACCAAGCAGCAATATCAGCATGAAAATTCCCCAGGCTACACTAAACCCGGTGAGAAACGTACGCAATTTGTTTTTGCGGATCGTACTGTAAATTTCCTGCCATTTATCTATTTCAAACATCGGATGGCTTCAGTTTTTTAATTTACCACGATTTCCGTGATATTTCCATCTGTTATCCTGATGGTTTTCCGGGTACGTAAGGCAATATCATGCTCGTGGGTCACGATGATTACCGTGATACCGGTCTGGTTAACCTCCTGAAGAATATTCATTACTTCCAGAGATGTGGCAGAATCCAAAGCACCTGTTGGCTCATCGGCCAGGATCACTTTTGGCTTGCCGATAAGTGCCCTTGCAATGGCAACCCGTTGCTTCTGACCGCCCGACAATTCACTGGGAAGGTGATGCGCCCAGTCTTTCAGGCCCATCCGGTCGAGGTATTCCATAGCGATCACGTTTCTCTTTTTCCGGGGTACATCCTGGTAATACAACGGGAGGGCTACATTTTCCATGGCATTTTTAAACGATACCAGGTTGAATGACTGAAATACGAATCCGAGCATTTTGTTTCTCAGCTGGGCGGCCTTTCTTTCACTTAGCCTGTTGATCTTTAGTCCGTTGAGAAAATATTCACCGGAATCATAATTGTCTAAAATCCCAAGGATATTTAACAGGGTTGATTTTCCGGATCCGGAAGCACCCATGATAGAAATCATCTCCCCGGCTTCTATCTCCAGGTCAACACCCTTCAGCACATGCAAGCTGTTCTGACCGGTTATATATGATTTATGTATCTGGTTGATTTTTATCATCCTTTAAAAATATGGGTCAAAGTTGAAAAATAAATCACAGTCAAAGAAATTTATTCGATATGTGGTAATTCCGGTCCGCTGATCCGGCAATTTTTCAAGATTATAATACCTATAGATGATAAAATGTGAAAAAGGTTACATGATCTGGAAAGATTTTAAATCTTTCCGATAACTTTGCAGTCCCAAATAACTAATATTATCATGAAAATCCACTCATTAACGTTTTTAGCAATGACTATGTTGCTTTTCTCCGGTTTTGCCCCTGAAAAAGAGAGAGAGAATCCTTTTTTTACGGAGTATAAAACACCTTTCCAGGTGCCTCCGTTTAATAAAATAGATTCAACGGATTATATGCCCGCTTTTGTCGAAGGGATCAGGCAGCACAATGCCGAAATTGAATCAATAATAAATAATACAGCCACCCCTGATTTTGCCAATACCATCCTGGCATTTGATAAATCAGGGAAACTGCTCACAAGAGTAAGCAAGGTTTTTTATAACCTGAACGAAGCCGAAACCAATAAGCAGCTGCAGTCAATTGCACGCCAGTTAAGCCCTATCATGTCGAAGCATGGAGACGATATCGCCTTAAATGAAAAGTTGTTTGTAAGGATAAAAGCAGTTTACGACAAACGGAAAATTCTCGGACTGGACGATCAGCAAATGCGGGTTGTTGAGAAATACTTTCGTGATTTTGAGCGGCAGGGCGCGAATTTAACACCTGAGAAAAAGGATCAGCTGCGGAAATTGAATGAAGAACTGGCAATGCTGGCACTTACCTTTGGGGAGAACCTCCTGGCTGAGACCAATGAAAATTATTCGCTCATAATTTCAGATAAAAAGGACCTCGCAGGATTGCCCCAGGGCGTAATTGATGGCGCAGAGGAAACCGCAAAAGAGAAGGGACTGAACGGCAAATGGGTGTTTACCCTTTCAAAACCTTCCATGATCCCGTTTCTTCAGTATGCCAAAAACCGTGAAATGCGCGAACAGATTTACCGGGCCTATTTTATGCGGGGAAATAATGGGAATAAAAATGACAATAAAGACATAGTTGCCAAAATTGTCAACCTCAGGGTGGATAAAGCAAAATTGCTGGGCTATCCCAGTTATGCCGCCTATATCGTTGATGACAATATGGCTAAAACCCCTGCCAGGGTGGATGAATTTCTCAATAAACTATGGGTTGCCGCACTTCCGGTTGCCGGCAAAGAGGCTGCTGAAATGCAGAAAATCATCGACAGGGAAAAGGGCAACTTTACATTGCAGCCATGGGACTGGTGGTATTATGCCGAGATCATTCATAAAGAGAAATACAGCCTTGATGAAACCGAATTGAAACCCTATTTCAGCCTTTCCAACGTTCGTGACGGCATGTTCCTGGTAGCAACCAGGTTATATGGAATTACCTTCACGAAAAGAGTCGATTTGCCTGTTTACCAGAAGGATGTGGAAACCTACGAAGTGAAGGAAGCTGACGGACGCCACCTGGGAGTTCTGTACCTTGATTATTACCCGCGCGACGGTAAGCGCGGCGGGGCCTGGTGTACTGATTTTCAGTCGGCGGGATGGGAAAAAGGAAAGAAAGTCGACCCGGTAATTTCCGTTACCTGTAATTTCACAAAACCTACAGCCGATACTCCATCCCTGTTAAGCTGGGATGAAACCACCACATTGTTTCATGAATTCGGACACGCGCTGCACGGATTATTTACCGAAGGGAAGTATTCCAGAACAGCCGGGAATGTTCCCCAGGATTATGTCGAAATGCCTTCGCAGATAAACGAGAACTGGGCAGGAGAACCGGAAGTGCTGAAAGCCTACGCAAAACATTATAAAACAGGCCTGGCAATTCCCGATAGCCTGATTGTGAAAATTCAGAACAGCGCCCTCTTTAACCAGGGTTTTGAAACCGTAGAATATCTTGCTGCAGCCATCCTCGATATGAATTACCATGAAATATCCGAACCACAAAGTATGGATGTTATACAGTTTGAAGGGGATGATATGAAAAAAATCGGACTGATCCCTGAAATCATTCCCCGGTACCGTTCAACCTACTTTGCCCATATTTTCGGCGGGGGATATGCTGCCGGATACTACGTTTATATTTGGGCGGCGGTGTTGGATGCCGATGCTTTTTTTGCCTTTAAGTCATCCGGAGATATATATAATAAGGAACTGGCAGCGAAATTCAGGAAATTCTGCCTTGCAGAATCAGGCAATGACGAAGGAATGGTTCAATACCGGAAATTCAGAGGCCAGGAACCTTCTATTGACCCCTTGTTGAAACGTCGTGGATTAAAGTAATCAGTATGGATTTGAAAATGTTACATATCTTATGGACCACCGGGGAAAAGGAGGTGGCCATGAAAGTGGTTTTCCCTTATATAATCAATTCAAAGGCAAACGGGTGGTGGGATGAAATCAACCTGATTATATGGGGGCCGTCGGCAAAATTGACTGCCGGGGATTTGGACATTCACCGCCAGTTAAAGGATGTGATGGATAGCGGAATAACTGTTGAGGCCTGCCAGGCCTGTACTGATTCTTACCGTGTAACCGAATCACTGCAGAACCTGGGAATCACCGTACGTTACATGGGTGGTCCGTTTACTGATTACCTCGGCAGCGGGGCCAGGGTCATTACTTTTTAAACCACCATGAAACTTTCCCGACAATTTGTTTCTTTTTTCAACAGTGAAAAAGCCGGTGGCCTTATTCTCATCATTTGTACTGTTTTTTCCCTGCTGGCAGCTAATTTAATCCCGGGAACAGGGTATTTTGAAATATGGAATCACACCCTGGCCGGTCACACGGTGACCCATTGGATTAATGACGGGCTGATGACGGTTTTTTTCCTGCTTATCGGGTTGGAACTTGAGCGGGAAATATACGAAGGCGAACTGTCCGATTTCAAGGGTGCATCCCTGCCAATGATGGCAGCACTGGGAGGTATGGTAGTTCCGGCGGGCATTTATTTTTTGATCAATGTCAATTCGACCGCCCGGGCGGGAACAGGAATTCCGATGGCCACAGACATTGCGTTTGCCATCGGGATTTTATCCCTGCTTGGGAGCAGGGTATCTCCCTCGCTGAAAGTTTTTCTGACTGCACTGGCAGTCATTGACGACCTGGGGGCAATTCTCGTCATTGCATTCTTTTATACCTCACACCTGGTGTGGTCTGATCTTTTTATTTCCCTGGGGATATTTGGATTATTGCTGGTATTTAACCGGTTGAAAATTCGCACACTATTCCCATACCTGGTCGGGGGAGTGCTGATGTGGTATTTTATGCTGCATTCGGGCATCCATGCTACCATTACCGGAGTGCTGCTCGCATTTGCAATTCCTTTTGGAGACGGCGGAGAAAAATCACCTTCCAACAGGCTCCAGCATTTTTTACATGTACCCGTTGCTTTTATCATTTTACCCCTTTTTGCCCTTGCAAATACGGGTATTCTCCTTGGCAGTGACTGGTACAGCGGCCTCGGGGATCCGGGAAGTGTGGGTATTTTCGCCGGGCTTATCCTGGGAAAACCACTCGGGATAATCCTCTTTTCATTGGCAGGTGTATGGCTTGGATTATGTTCCCTGCCATCAGACATTAAATGGAAACACATTGCCGGAGTTGGGTTCCTGGGCGGGATCGGATTTACCATGTCCATATTTATTTTATTGCTGGCTTTTGACAATGAATCATTAATAACCAATGCAAAAATTGCTGTGCTGATCGCATCTGCCATTGCCGGTTTTATTGGTTTTGTTTGGTTACGGAATTCATTGCCGAAAAAGCCTGAGATACATGTGGAATCGCACAGTGAGATACAACACTAAGCCCCTGAAGAAATCCCTGTTGTTTAAAAACGGAATAAATATATTTTTTTTTGATTTGAAACGATTTTTTTTTTATATATTTACCACCCTGTATTCTGTGTCAATTCGTAACCTGATAATTGTTGAACTGAATAATGCAAGTAACATGAACCTAACTCTGTTTTCCCGATCAATTTCAATGTTGCAAAAAAGTAACCTACATATACTTCTCCAAAAAAATCTTTAATTTGAAATCATACACAACAAAACAAATAACCATGAAAAAATCATTACTTTTTTTAATCGCAATTGCTCTGGGGGCAATACTATTTGTGCAAAATGCAAATGCACAGGTCGATGTTACAGCAACAGCAGGAACACCTGGGCCTACGACCTATTCGACTTTGAAGCTTGCATTTGATGCTGTCAATTCAGGTACTCACCAGGGTGCAATAACAATTAGCATTACGGCAAATACTACCGAGGGAACCACTCCGGCAACGCTAAACAGCACCGGTGCAGGGTCTGCAGTTTACACGTCTGTACTAATCAGACCCACGGCTGATGGTGTTTCCATTTCCGGGAATCCTGTTACAGGTTTTGGTGTTATACAGCTGAAAGGTGCAGATTATGTTACCATTGACGGGGATAACCCCAATACATCGGGAATAAACCGAAACCTGACAGTGAATAACACTACCACCACAACTGTTATTGCCAATTCTGTCATCAGAATTGCTACATCACTTGCAGTTACAAGTGCTGATAACAATACAATCAAAAATTGTAATTTAAATGGTAATGTGACTGGTGGCAATATAAGCACGATAACTTCTTCTTCAGGTTCATCAAATTCAAGTTTTGGTATTTTTTGTGGGGGTAATGGTGGTGCAACTGTTACCGATCCTCCAACAGCCCTTACTTCAGTTACCTCAAATACCGCTCCAGCCGGAACAACGATTAATTCTTTAACCATAGACAATAATGCCATTAATCAATGTGCAAGGGCAATCGTTTTCAATGGTGCTGCTGCATCTGTTTCGCTTGGTACTCTGACAATTACTAACAATGTTATTGGTGCTGCGGGTACTCAATCAGGAAACCCTCCCTTCACTACTCCTTCAACAACTGTTTATACAAAAGGTATCTGGATGAATGGATTAACCGCTGCTACCGTTACCGGGAATACCCTGCAAAATGTAATGTCATATGTGGGTACTACGATTACGGGCATCGAAACCGTTGGTTCAATTGGTACCGGGTTAATGACCATCACCGGGAATACGTTAACCACCATAGCAAATAACGCCTCAAGCAGTTGTCTTTCAATCACTTTAACATCATCCTCGGGAACATATAACATCTCAAGTAATGTCCTCTCTGGTATATGGGCAGCAGGCTCTACTTGTTCGGGTATTAATTGTGCAACAAGCGCCACTTCCGGAACAATTTCATCAAATAAGATTACTACCGTTAGAGGCAGATCTACTGGAGGAAATTTTGCCAGGGGTATTGTCGTCTCCAGTGGAAGTGCAGTTACCATTCAAAATAATTTTATCAGTGATGTATTGAATATAGGAAATGCTAGTTTCGGCAATTCCTTTAATGCCAATGGTATTCTTCTTTCAGGGGGGAGTAATCACAAGGTATATCATAACAGTGTTAATTTATATGGTGTGAGTGCATCTATAGGCAGTAATTCGATCAACTGCTTGTCAATATCAGCAAATACCCAGACCGGCATAGATGTCAGAAACAATATCTTTTCAAATACAGTTACCGGTGGCGCTGCAACGGATGCGCATTGTTGCATTTTTCTCCCATTTGCTGCAAGTGGTACGATGAATTTAACCCTTAACAATAATGCCTACTTTACTGGTTCCATTGCTGCGAAAAGTGGAGTTGCCTATGCGGGATCGTCTTCCTATGTTGCTGCCAATGTTTTTTCTGCAGCAAACTTCGATCCTACGCAGGTCACTCCGGCAACAAACTTTAGAAGTTTTTCTTCTGCTCTGGGCGTTGCTACCAATGACAATTCCTCATATGCTTCTACTTCTGCCGCGCCATTTTTATCGCCAACAAATTTGCACCTTGACTTGTCTTCTGCTCAAATAATAAATGTTGAACGGAAAGGTGCTTCAGGACTTGGAGTAACTACGGATATTGACGGCGATGCTCGTCCTGACGGAGCAACATTGTACCCTGACATGGGGGGTGACGAAGTGGTTAACCCGACCTGCAGCACGGCTGATGGCGGAACAATCAGCCCGGGTACGGCAGGTTCATGTGTGGGCTTGACATACGCCATGACTTCTGCCGGAGCCACCAGCGGAGTCGGCATCACATACCAGTGGGAGGTTTCTATTACAGATGGTTTATCCAATTTTAATGATGTCACTGGAGGTTCAGGAGCGAACACCCCTTCATATACTACCGGGGTTTTAACATTAGGAACCTACTATTACCGTCTTAAAGTAGTATGCTCTTTTGGGCCTGTTACTGGTTACTCAAACGTTTTAACATTGACCGTCAATTCATTGCCGGCAGTGTCTGTTGATCCGGTAAGTGCTGCAATATGTCAGCCAGGCGGAAGTGCTGTAACTCTGACTGCTGATGGTGCGTTAACGTATGCATGGTCACCCGCTACCGGGTTAACCCCGAATACGGGTGCCACAGTTTCTGCCAACCCGGCAGCCACAACAACCTACACGGTTACTGGTACCGATGTTAATGGGTGTACAAATACCGCCACCTCTGTAATTACGATTGGTGCCGCTGTTACCATGAGCAGTGTAACTGCTGCCCCTGCAAGTGTATGCAGCGGTGGAAGCACAACATTAACTGCGGTTGCTTCCTCTGCTTCTTCTGCAGTTTATTGTGTTGGTCCATACACAACAGGAACCGGATTTGGGGATTATATCCTGAATGTAACACTTGGAAGTATCAATAATTCAACAGGGGCTTCCGCTTCTCCCTACAATACCTATTATAATTTATTAAGTACAAATCTTTCCGCAGGAGCTGGATACACGTTAACTGGATCTGTTGCTGACGGAGGTACTGAAGGAGTTGCAGCATGGATTGATTATAACCAGGACGGAACCTTCGATGCAGTTGAAAAGTTGGGAGAATATACCGGTTTGAGTTATTCAATTCCTTTCACTGTTCCTGGAACTGTATTAAATGGAACTACCCGGTTAAGGGTGCGCAATGTTTATAGTACAACAGGTATTCTTCCTTGTAATTCTTATAGTTATGGAGAAATTGAGGATTATAATGTAGTCATTTCCGGAGGTACTGATGTGTTAACTTATGCATGGAGTGAAAGCCCTGCAAATAGTACTTTAACAAGCACTACTGGTAATCCGGCCTACGCAACCAATATTGCTGTTTCAGCAACCTACACTGTAACTGCAACGGCCCCTTCAGGCTGTTCTGCTACCGGGAACGTTTTGGTGCCTGTAGGTGCGGAACTGGTATGTACCGATATTACGTATACCCCCGCTTGCGACATGGTTGATTTTACAGTCACTGCAAATTCAACAGGTGGTGGCGGTACCCTGCATTACGCCTGGAGTGACGGCAAAGGCGGGGTTTATCCCGATGCGAAAACCATCACGGCAAATATGGCTACCGAAACGTATGAGTTTAGCGTAACCATAACTGACGATTGCGGCGGAACCTGTGATCTGGTTCAAACCATTGTTGTTGGAACCCCTCCGGGCGGAACAGCCAATGGCCCTGCTAATGGGTTAACCTATGTAAACATGTTATATGCTGTGACTGGCTATGAAGCTGGCGCTACATTTCAATGGCAGGTTTCCACAACCGATTGTTCTTCCGGATTTGCTCCGATCCCCGGTTCGGTAACCGATGAGGTAACACTTTTCTCAAACGCAGCAGGGACCTTTTATATTAATTGTGTAGTGACAGGAGCGAATGGCTGTATTACTACCACCAATTGTATTACCACCGTTGTTGCGGTAAACGGGGATAATGTTTGTTCGGCGATTCCTCTCTCCATGGGCAACAATGGTCCTTATACCAATGTAGGCGCAACCACCCAGGCAGGTGAACCGGTACCTCCGGCAACAGGATCAACTACCCAAACCGGCTGGGATTCGGGTCAGACCATCAGCAATACCATATGGTTTAGTTTTGTCGCCCCGGCATCCGGGAGAATTTCTGTTGAAAACAACCCGTTTTTAAATCGTTGGGATAACCAATTTGCAGTATACAGTGCGGCTGACTGCGGAAGCATTTTAACAGGTGGTGCCACACTGCTTGCCGCTAATGACGACTCTACTTTGTCAACTCCTCCTTACAAAGCATGGATTGCACCGATTTGTTTAACCCCAGGGGTAACCTATTATCTCCAGATTGACGGTTGGGGAACTACCACAAACGCTAATTGGGGGATCAATCTTAAAGATGCAGGCAACGCTGCTCCTGTAATCTCTGGCTGCCCTTCAGATATTATCATTCCAGCCAATGCTGCAGGTTGTACCGCCGATGTTCCCTGGACTGCTCCCACAGCATCAGATCCTGACAATTGTATCAGCCCGCTTTCATTTACAAGCAATTTTGATCCCGGCGACAACTTCCCGTTAGGCGAAACCACGGTTACCTATACAGCCAATGACGGGGTAAATACCCCGGTCACCTGCAGTTTTAAAGTGACTGTTGTGAATACTACCGTAGCCGGGATAACCGGTAACCTCGAAATTTGCGACACCCATTCAAATGTACTGGATGCCGGTTCATTTGCAGGGTATTACTGGTCAACCGGTGAAACAACCCAGACAATTTCAGTGAGCACTGCCGGCACCTATACTGTAACCGTAACGGACGCAAATGGTTGTACCGCTTCAGCTTCAGCTACCACCACAATCATTCCAAGCCCTACTGCATTTACTGTGGCCGGTGGAGGTTCATACTGTGATGGTGGAACCGGTGTGTTTATCTTCCTGACAGGATCAGAATTGAATGTAAATTATGAACTCTGGCTGAATGGCTTTTCTACAGGAACGATCATCCCCGGAACAAACTGTTGTGGAATAGCATTCCCCGATGTACTTGAACCAGGCGTTTATACCATTGTAGGAACCAGCACGACCAATGGCTGTACCATGGAAATGACCGGCTCAGTAACCGTTATCGTAGATCCGGTTCCATCTCCCACTTTGGTGGTTGATGGCACTTCACCCATTTGCGCCGGCGAAAGTTCAAACATCACTGTTGCTGCTTCTGAGTTTGGAGCAATGTACCAATTGAGAAACAATACTGACAACAGCCTGGTTGGAGCTGCAGTACCCGGCGATGGAGGAACCATTCTGTTACCAACTGGTCCCGTTACTTCAACCACCACCTTTAATGTTCTGGCTACCTTCCCGTCAACAGGTTGTACCTCACAATTAACAGCTACATTTACCGTTGAGGTGAATCCTTTACCTGAAATCGGGTTGCTCGTAGGCGTTACCGGCGGACAGGTTTGTGCCGGATCAGGTACCAGTCTTTCAGTGGCATTGTCCGTTATCGGAACAAGCTATCAATTAAGGGATGATTATAGCAACAGCCCTATCGGATTACCTGTAGCGGGTGATGGCGGCACAATCTTATTGCCAACCGGCCCTCTCTATAATACTAACACCTTTAACATACTTGCGACCATAGATGCAACAGGTTGTTCAGCACAGTTAACTGCCGAGGCCACTGTAGTTGCAGTCGCCAGCGGACCCGTTACCACAATTCCGGGGGTACATGTTTGTACAGGTGCCACAACCGTTGATATTCCCGTAAAAGTATCTTCATTCAGCAATGTGGGGAGTTTCTCACTTACTTTTGGGTTTACTCCTACAGAACTCCGCGCTCCGAGGATCATAAGCAGAAATGCAGCCTTTGATCTGGCTGGCCATGTATGGCCGGAATTTGATTCCACTACCAATGCGGCTATCCTTGCCACCGGAACCTACAAGGTATCCGGTTTGGGTGTGGATCCTTTAGATGGTGTAACGTTAGGACCTGATGAAACTTTGTTTACCTTAAGGTTTAACATTGTAAGCGGTACTACATATTCTGATATTACCTTTAAGGAAGATGTTCAGGGAACTGCCTGCGAATATACAGGTGTTGCTTATGACTACGCTCCATTCTGCGATACTCCTACCGGAACATTCTACATACCGGGCAGTTTTACAATGAATCCGCTGGGACAAGTTGAAGCAGTTTCAGATCAGGTTGTGTGCAATGATGCACTTACCACCACAGTCACTTTTACCACCACCAATGTTGTTGGAACCACCACCTATGATTGGACGAACGATGCACCCGGTATCGGCCTGGAGGCCAGCGGCTCAGGGAATATCCTGGCATTTACCGCTATCAATACCGGTACCGCACCAGTTATTGCCACCATTACGGTAACTCCAACTTTGACAGATGGAGAAGTTGGTTGCGTTGGAACACCTGTCAGCTTTACAATTACCGTGAATCCGAGCGGTCAGGTTAATGATCCGGATGACCAGGTAGTTTGTGTAGGTTCATCTACAACCCTCGTGACTTTCACTACTAACAATACTGGAGGAACCACCACATTTACCTGGACAAATGACGAAACCGGCATCGGACTCGTAGCAGAAGGAACAGGCGATATTGTGGCATTTACCTCAACAAACACAACCACTTCACCTTTGGTTGCGACCATCACGGTTACACCGCATTTTTCAAACAGTGCAGTGTCCTGCGACGGTACTCCGCAAACATTCACCATTACGGTGAATCCACTTGGACAGGTAAATAATCCCGGTGATGTGGTAATTTGCAATGGAGAACTTACCGGTTTAATTAGTTTTACTACCAACAACCTGGTAGGTACCACTACTTACTCCTGGACCAATGACGATACCAGTATCGGACTTGATGCCAATGGCACAGGCGATATTTTAGCCTTTACCGCCAGCAACACGACCAATGCCCCTGTGGTTGCTGAGATCATAGTTACCCCTCATTTTACCTATGGATTGGTTACCTGCGACGGTGTTGCTGAAACATTCACTATTACTGTCAATCCGACCGGCCAGGTAAATGATCCTGACGATCAATTGGTGTGTGATAATTCTCCAACCACAGCGGTAACATTTGGTACCACAAACACTGTGGGAACTACCACATATACCTGGTTGAACAATGCTGCCAGCATTGGTTTGGGAGCCAGTGGTTCAGGCAACATCGACTCTTTTACCGCTACCAATACCACCACTGCGCCAGTCATCGCTACCATTACTGTCACACCTCACTTTGAAAACGCATCGGTAACCTGCGATGGGGAGGAACAGACATTTACAATTACTGTAAACCCAGCTGGCCAGGTGAATAATCCTGGTGACCAGGTTCTGTGTGTTGGAGAAAATACTGCCCTTGTGACATTCGGCTCTGAAAATACCGGTGGAACCACTACCTACATCTGGAGCAACAGTAACACCAACATTGGCCTTGCATCCAACGGTACAGGGGATATTGCATCCTTTGTTACCCTGAATACAGGTACTGCGCCGGAAGTTGCCAGCATAACCGTTACACCAACCTTTGAAAACGGTTCTGTAAGCTGCGAAGGAACGGATGAGGTATTTACCATCACGGTTAATCCAGCCGGCCAGGTGAATATCAGTGTTGCAAGCCAGGTTTTATGCAATAATACACTGACAACGCCGGTTGCCTTTACAACCAATAATACGGTTGGCACTACTACCTATACATGGACAAATAACACAACGAGCATCGGCCTTGGTGCCAGTGGCTCCGGGAATATCCCTGCATTCACGGCTACCAACACCACGACTGCTCCGGTTCTGGCTACAATCACTGTAACTCCTCATTTCGAGTACGGTTCGGTTTCATGTACAGGTACTTCAAAAACACTCACGATCCTGGTTAATCCAACCGGACAGGTGAATACAGTGGATAACCAGTTATTATGCAATGGAGCCCAAACTTTGGCCGTAACCTTCACCACAACCAACACGGGAGGATCCACTATCTATGCATGGACAAACAATGCTCCAGGTATCGGTTTGGCTGCTGCTGGTTCTGGTGATATCAGTGCTTTTACAGCAATAAATACCGGGACTGCTCCTGTAGTTGCTACAATTACGGTGACACCCATTTTTACCATTCCTGTGAAAGGAACCATGAGTCCGGGAATCGGAGGATGCCCTGGTACCCCGATAACATTCACCATCACGGTGAATCCTGCTGCGCAGATGAATCAGCCTGCTGACCAGACTGTAAGTAATGGCTCCTCTACGGCTGCAGTGAATTTTACATCCACAAATTCCGGTGGAACTACCACTTACGCCTGGACGAACAATACAACCAGTATCGGGTTGGGTTCAAGCGGAACGGGGAACATTGCTTCCTTTACAGCTATCAATAGTACTATTAATCCTGTAGTTGCCACAATTATCGTGACACCTACCTTTACCAATGGAGCAGTAAGTTGCCCGGGGCCTCCCAAAACGTTCACAATTACTGTGAATCCGAAGCCCATTCTGGTTATAACCAATCAGGCAGTTTGTTCACCACACAAAGTCAATCTTACTTTACCTGCCGTGACTGCCGGAAGTTTCCTTCCTTCAGTAACCGTGTTGTCCTATTTTTATGATGCAGCTGCGCTGAATCCTATCGCAGTGCCGACATCAGTAGGTAACGGGACTTACTATATCAAGGCAACGATTACACCGGGCGGTTGGTATGACATTAAACCCGTTGTTGCAACTGTGAATCCTCTTCCGACTATTTATTCCGGTGTGCCATCCTCAGCTACTATCTGTTCTGCAGGTCCTGGTATTGCAGTAGGAATCTCCGGCTCACAAATCGGGGTTAACTATTCACTGTGGGTTGGGTTGACACAAGTAAGTACTATTACACCAGGTACAGGATTCCCGATCAGTTTCAGCCCTGCAATTACTGCAGCAGGCAATTATTGGGTACTTGCACAAAACGTTAATACCAACTGTATTACACGAATGTACAACTGTATTGATATCTTTACCACTCCTGCTCTTACGGTCACGGTTTCGATTACCACACCGACTACAACCGTTATTGCAGACCAGAATGTTACTTTTACAGCAACCCCGGTGAATGGAGGTGTTACCCCTTCATACCAGTGGAAGGTAAATGGGTTTAATGTTGGCGGAAACAGCCCGACTTACACCTATAAGCCTGTAAACGGAGATGCAGTTACCTGTGTTCTTACATCCAGTGTATCCTGTGTTTCCGGCCCGGGTACATCCAACACATTGAATATGACAGTTACCGGTGTTGGTGTAAACATTACAGTTACCGGTGGTGTTGTAAACGGAGTTACAAGATGCTACAATGCCAGCCAAACTCTTACGGTTGCAGGCGGCGGGACAACATTTGTGGTTAATTCCGGAGGAAGCGCTACCATGATAGCCGGACAAAATATCATTTACCTGCCGGGAACTACGGTTCTGCCTGGTGGTTATATGTGGGGCTATATTTCAACTACCTATTGCGGTACCAAATCTCCGGCAATTGTTGCAACACCAACCGGCGATGATGAATTACCTGCTATTTCACAAAAAACCGCTTTCAAGATTTATCCTAACCCCACAACAGGTAATTTCACCCTTGAACAAACTTCGGGAACACAATTCCAGGTTGTCAATGTGGAAATTTACAGCATGCGTGGCGGGAAAGTTATGACAAGGCAGTTAACCGGAGATAAGAAGCATGACTTCTCAATCTCTGAATTCCCTGCCGGGCTGTATTTTGTGAAGGTGGTTGCAGGCGAGGACGCCGAAACACTCAAACTGATAAAGACAAATTAACCTTAAAAAAAAATCCCGCGAAAGCGGGATTTTTTTTTAAAACAATCCTTCGAGCAGTTCTGTTAAAGTCAAACCAGAAAAGTAATCATCCAGGTTGTATGGCATTAATGTCTCGCGGATGGCGGGTTCATTGTGAGCGATCCCTGTAAGGGCTGTCTCAATATCTGCGGTGTCGGATTTGCTAAAGTAATCGCCGAAAATTTTTATCTGACTGATCATTCCATTATTTACATCCAGGTCGAATTCTATCGTACCACTTTTTTCAGTACGTATCACTTTTCTGAAATTGTATTTCGGAGAATAACCAAAATTCCAATCCCATGTATTATATTTCTGCCTTACGAGTTCTTCTATTTTAATATGATCATTTGCAGAAAGGTTCACCAGATGGGCATCAGGATATTTTGTTTCGATGTGTTCCTGGATAAGGGAGGCAAACTGCAATACATCTATTGGCATGTTTAAATGTTCGCTGATGTTTGTAACTCTGCTGCGTACTGATTTTACTGCTTTATCCTGGAATTTGAGAGGATCAGCATTAAGTGCTTCTGATAAATTTGTCATATGGGAGGAAAAAAGCAGGGTGCCGTGGTGAAGGACCTTGCTTTTCCAGATGTGTTCAGCATTCCCCGAGAACTTAAGTCCGCCTATCGTCAGGTCATTCCGTCCTTCGAACCTCGCATCGATTCCCAACTTTTGCATCACCTCCAGAATTGGTTCAGTGTATTTTCTGAAGTCGATGAGACTTTCTTTATGCCCTGTTTGAATGAACGTAAAGTTGAGGTTTCCAAGGTCATGAAAAACAGCACCTCCGCCACTCAGGCGGCGCACAACCGGAATATTGTTCTTTCTGACATATTCGACATTGATTTCTGCCATGGTATTCTGATGTTTCCCTACAATGATGCATGGTTCATTGCGCCAAAGCATGAAGGAATCCTCTTCAAAATTTTTCAGAATGTATTCTTCCGTTGCAAGGTTGAAATATGGATTTGTGTGGTTTCTGTTTATGATAAGCATTTGAGGATATTTTTGAAGCAAAATTAGGTCTTTCTTGCAAATAGGTAATTATCTTTGCAATCAATTCTTAGTCTTATGGTATTCAATTCGATCTTATGAATTATCTTACCTATTTCGTTTTCCGTGCTTTTGTTATCCTGTTCAGGTTTATTCCATTTCGGTTACTGTATGGGTTTGCCGACCTGGTATTTTACCTGGTGTACTATTTGGTTGGTTACAGGAAAAATGTTGTACTGGAAAATCTGAGGAACTCTTATCCCGGGAAATCGGAAATGGAGATCAAGCGGATTGCAAAGGCCTTTTACCATCATTTTGCCGACATGCTTATTGAAAGTCTGAAAGCGTTTACCATGACGGAAGAAGCTGTTATCAGGCGTTATAAGTTCAGTAATACAGGTATACCGGATGAATTTTACAAGAAGGGACAGTCAGTAATTTGTGTTGCCGGACACTATGGAAACTGGGAGTGGGCCGGAATTGCTGCCGGGAAGCAATTGCTTCACAAACCTGTGGGCTTTTATAAACCTCTTTCAAATAGTTATATCGACCAATACATCCGGCAATCAAGAGTACGGGGCAGGTCACAACTTGCTTCTATTGCCAGGACTGGTGAAACCTTTAAAACTGACTGGGGAGAACCTGCAGCTTTTTACATGGTTGCCGACCAGAGTCCTTCCAGTACCAGGCTTGCCTATTGGGTGAACTTTTTAAACCAGGACACGGCGGTTCTTCACGGGCCTGAAAAATATGCCAGGGTTCATAATTTCCCGGTTGTATTTGCCAGTGTGAAGAAAATTAAACGTGGTTTTTACAGCATTGATTTTAAACTCCTCGAGGCTGAGCCCAATCAAACAAAAACCGGCGAGATTACCCGCCGGTTCATGCAAATGCTCGAAGAAACAATTAATGCGAATCCTGAATATTACCTGTGGTCACATCGCAGATGGAAATTAAAACGTTAGCCCTTTCGCATTTTCGCCCTTTCGCTACCTCGCTACCTCGCTACCTCGCTACCTCGCTATTTTATAACAGCCCGCCATTCCTGTAAATCGCCAGCTGAGCTTCATAGAATTTTTCAAGCATGACAGTTTTTCCATTTCTCAAATTGGTAAGTGAACCGGATACAAAATCTACGCGGATACTGTCGCCATTCTGTAGTTCAGCCTGGGTTAGTATTTCAGGTTTGCAGGTAAGAATCGGCATCGCGGCATTGATGGCATTGCGTTCATAAATGGCCCCGTAAGATTCGGCAAGGATACAACTGATGCCGAGTGAAAGGAAACAATCAACTGCTTGCTGCCGCGAACTTCCTGCTCCGAAATTCTTCTGAGTGATAACGATATCGCCGGGATTGGCCTTCTTCGCAAAATCCTCAAACCCTTTCAGATTGTCGAAGGTATACTGTCCCATCTCTTTGATATCCGTAATTGTAAGATAGCGATTGTGAAAAATCATGTCTGTATCGATATCATCTTTTGGGATAATCCATACGTTCCCTTCCACGATGGTTGGTTTCTCCACCTTTTCCTTTTCGCGGCGCATGCCTTGAGCTAATTGACCTGTCGGGGCAAAAACAGCAGGTTTGTCAGGAATCTGATCCGGTGTTGTGATGAATCCCGCCACCGCAGAAGCCGCCACAACGGCAGGGGAGGCCAGGTATACAAATCCCTTGCCCTGCTTCCCTTCGAAATTGCGGTTTCCAGTGCTGATGGTCACTTCTCCCGGGCCATTTTGCCCAACCTGTCCGGCAGCACAACCGGCACAACCTGCGTTGGAAACCATAACACCGGCTTCTTTAAATACCTGGATAATACCTTCGTCCATGGCCTGGGTCCAAATGGCATCTGTTGCCGGAACAATTTTCAGCACCACTCCGGGAGCTACTTTTCGTCCGCGCAATACGGTGGCAGCGGCGCGAAGGTCTTCAATCCGGCCATTGGTGCAACTGCCGATAAAACCTGAATCAATTTTCTGGTTACGTACATTTTCGATGGAGGTATCATCATGCGGGTGACCTGGTTTAGCCACCATAGTGATAAATTTACTCATGTCGATGTCGAAAACTTTCTCATAAACGGCATCGGGATCCGCAGTTACAGGCTGATAGTCCTTTCCGGTTATAAGTTTGAGTTCGTTCAGGAGAGCAGGGGAGGTTGGAAACAGGATTATTATGGCACCCATTTCAGTTCCCATGGAGGCAATGGTTATGCGATCAGCCAGCGTGAATTTTTCAGTTTCCTCCCCGTAGATTTCCACGGAATATCCGAGTAGCTTGTTGGCGCCGAAAATGCCAAGCAGGTTCAGCACTACATCCTTTGCGGTTACCCCTGCAGATCTTTTACCATTAAGATTGATCCTTACAGAGGCAGGCACTTTAAACCAAACAGCTCCTTTCGCCCAGGCAGCAGCGATGTCCTGATCGCCCATGCCTTGTCCGAAGGCGGCAATTGCCCCCATGATATTGGCGTGTGAATCAGTGGAAACAAAGGTACTGCCAGGCCAGGTCAAACCATTGTCGATCGCCAGATGAGTTCCAATCCCTGCATCCACATCGTACACCTTAATCCTGTTTTCACGGGCATATTGCCTGCAATAATGCTGGTTGGCGGCATATTTTTGATCTGATCCGCCGGGGTTACAGTCGAAGGTAAAGATGGTCTTCAGGGGATCGGCTATAGTGAGGCCATTGTCCAAAAGGTTTTTAACCACATTTGCCCCGCCAAAATCGCGGGCTGCACGGGTATCAATAAAAACATCCACAATATCTCCAGGTTTTACAACCTCCTGATTGGAATGAGCAACGATGATTTTCTCTATAATGTTCATAATTTTTTTTTTTAATTTCGCTATTTCGCTATTTATTTCAACCTGTCCCTGAACGGCTCAAATGTCATGAAATCAGCATGGTGTACCACGAAAGCTTCAGTTGTGCGTTTAACCATGTCGCCCTCACCTGCATGAGTGGCAATGATATGGCATACTGCTGCCGGAACGCCGCATTGTTCTGCCAGGGAAACACCGGAGAATGGATGCCGGAGATATTTCCCGTATTTTCCCTGGAATGATTTTCCATTTGCATCCATTTCATATTCAAGCAATTTTCCGACATCTGCGAGAATGGCTCCGGCGATAAGGACATCCATATCCACAGGAAGGTCGTTATTAAAAAATTCATTCATCTTATTCCCGGCATCACGGGCAACATGAACCACACACCGTTTGTGAGCCATGAAGGAGACCTTCAAATCCGGTCCGGCGAGGAGAGTGAACGGAATTTTATTGAGATCATCGGGTGTCAGTACACTTTTTTCGAGTGCAAGTTCCCAGGTTTTAGCTGTTTTTTCGCGGAGATCAGGATCCTTGATCCACATCAGTTCCGGCCAAAGGGATAAAATATTGTCGGTCATATTAGGTTGTTGGTGTTTGAAAATGAAAGTAATGAAAGTAATGAATGCAATGAATGCAATGCAGACAATTGAAGCAATGGAAGCAATGAAAGTAATGAAAACAATGGAAGCAATGAAATCGTTTTATGCATTTTTTGCATTGTCTGCATTGTCTGCATTGTCTGCATTGTCTGCATTGTCTGCATTGTCT
>CAZVNF010000030.1:0-27747 GCA_964628215.1 uncultured Draconibacterium sp. | reverse complement strand
AAAGTAATCTTTGTATTGGTTTTCATAGGCACTGCTTTATCGAACAATATTAGTTAAATTTATTATTGGAACGAAGCATTGGTGATAATATTAACATCATATAAGAACAGGTTAAATATATGTATTTGAAGATAGTGGATAAATCCTGAAACAATATTACTTAAATAATTGTTCAATCATTTGAATTATTTTAAGGGATTAACTACAATAATTATATTTGCCCCCTGATAAAAAAGCCTCCATTTCAGGAACATGTTAACCATATAATCCTAAGATGCATGATTGATAAACAAAAATTCAACGAAAATTATAATGATTTTGGAGCAGAAACCATTATTGATGTCATTATTGATCCGTTTCAAGCTGAACAGCCAAAATATATTTCACTTTTAGAGAAAAATATTGCCGACCATGATTTACTCGAGATAAAGTGGAATGTGCATAAACTGAAATCAATATGTGGCCTGATGTTTGATTTTGATTCTAACAGGCTGGGTGAAATATTGGAGAATGCTGCCCTGTTAAAAATTTTGACCCTTGTTGACATTATGATGCAAAGCAAACCGGATGAACTTAACAGGATCAAAGATGAATTTGAAGGGGTATCCATGTACATGGAAATTTACAGAAATAAATCTATAGAAAAGTTCCTTTCCGGGTATTTAGGTCCACTCCCGGATGCAGATGTGAAAAAACTTCAGGAATTGGAAAAGGAATTGGCGGAGGATGGAATACCTGAAATGTTTAATGCGTTTAAGGCTTCGTCATTATTGCTTTTAGAAGAACTGGCAGCAATGAAAAGTGACCTCAATTCAAAATCATGACTGTCTATCCCCAAAATGCTTTGAATCACCCCATTCCCCGTAACCGATCGTATCTCCGGCCATGTGTATGCGTGCTTCAAGACAACTTTTACACTCCTCTGCCTCTTCATCGAGACAGGGCTTGTTTTGATACAGGAGGTAATCCTGCCGGTATTTTACCGGGGTCAGGTTAGGCATGATCACATTGGCGCCAACCATCAGAGCTTTTTCACGTCCTTGCGGATCAATTGTTTGCATGGCTGTTGTGGCAGCGATGTTGATGTTTTTCATCATGATCCGTAAAATGGCAACCATTTTCAAAGAAAGGTCAAACCGGGTCTTTAACGGCAGCAGCTGGTTGCGGTACTGATATAAGGGGGTATCAGCATGTTCAATATATGGCCCCATCCCGGCCATATCGATATCGAATTCCCTGAAAAAGATCAGATCATCAGCCAGGTCTGAAATTGTTTGAAATGGCAACCCGATCATCACCCCGGTACCAACCTGGTATCCCACTTCCTTCAATGTTTTCAAGGCTTGCAAACGGAGTTGGTAGTTGTGACTGAGGTTGTTTGGATGTAATTTTAGGTATAATGCCGGATTTGAAACCTCAATTCGCAGCAAATAGCGGTGTGCTCCCGCTTCAAACCATCGCCTGTAGGTTTCTTCACTTTGTTCACCCAGGGATAGGGTGACATGAATTTTGCCTTCAGTGTTCTGATGGATTCTTTTTAACAGCGAGGTGATTTTATTGACAAATGCTTTGTTTGTTTGCTCGCCCGACTGGATTACAATAGAGGCATAGTCATTCTGATGCGCATAATTAACTGCCTGAAACACTTCGTCATCTGTCATACGATATCGCACAAAATGGCTGTTGCCTACCCTGATTCCACAATAGAAACAGTTTTTTTTGCAATAATTGGAGTATTCAATCAATCCTCTGAAATAGACTTTGTTACCTACAAAGTCTGATTTCGTCTGCTTACTCTTTTCAAAAAGCCTGAGACGTTCTTCCCCGCTGGTATTCAAAAGGTAAATCAGGTCGGTTTTGGAGAATGATGTTTTTTCAAGAATATCTGATAACGTAAGCATTGGTTGAAAATTGGGGAATGACGAATATGGGAATGACGAATATGGGAATTATACGTTGAACCGGATATGCAGGATGTCGCCATCGCCTACCACATAGTTCTTCCCTTCGATCATGAGTTTTCCCTGCTCCTTGCAGGCATGTTCTGACTTAAGTCTCATAAAATCATCATATTTCATCACTTCCGCACGGATAAATCCGCGTTCAAGGTCACTGTGGATCACGCCTGCGGCCTGTGGTGCCGTCATCCCTTTTTTAATTGTCCATGCGCGAACTTCCTTTGGTCCGGCGGTAAAGAAACACTGCAGGTCGAGCAGGTGAAATGCGGCACGCACCAGTCTGTTAACACCGGGTTCCTGCAACCCCGCATCCGCAAGAAATGCGAGCCGGTCCTCTTCACTTTCCAGTTCTGCGATTTCCGATTCCATCCTGGCAGCAATTACCAGTACTTCCGCATCCTGATTTTTGACAGATTCAATGAATTTATTGGAATAATCATTTCCATGGGTTGCAGCAGCATCATCAACATTGCAAACATACATCACCGGTTTATCGCTCAGCAGGAACATGTCGTCCATAAACCTGCGGTCATCATCGGAAACCGGCGCCGTACGGGCCGATTCAAACGATTCGAGATGCGATTTCAACACATGGAGAACCTCCAGACCATGTTTAGCATCTTTATCTCCGGCCTTTGACAGCTTTTCCATCCGGATAATTTTTTTCTCAACTGATTCCAGGTCTTTGATCTGTAATTCGAGATCAACAATCTCCCTGTCACGAACAGCATTTATAGATCCTTCAAGGTGAGGTAATTGAGGGTCGTCAAAGCAACGGATCACATGAATCAGCGCGTCCACATTGCGAATATCGGACAGGAATTTGTTTCCCTCAGTCTGACTGCCACCTTTTGACAATCCCGGGATATCCACCATTTCAATGGTTGTTTGAACCACTTTGACTGATTTGATAATCTGATCAATAGCCAGCAGCCGGCTATCGGGAACATTCATTACCCCCAGATTCGATTTGGTGCCTGAAAAGGCCGCCGAATGGGTTTCTGCACGGTTGTTTGATATACAGTTAAATAAAGTAGTTTTTCCGGACCCTGACAGTCCGATGATTCCGCATTTTAATGGCATAGCTCTTGGGATTTAGCCTGCAAAGTTATGAAATAAAAATGATCATTTACTTTGACCAAATATCAATGTACTGGCATTCAGGTTATTCTGTGAATGTGGGCTGGAAGGGTCAAAAAGGTGATTTAAAAATTCATTGTACGAAGCAATTCCCGGGTAACTGGCAAGTTCAACATGTAAAAAATTAAGTGAGTCTATCGATAGTGTAGGAAACATTTGCAACAGGGAAGGGGAGAGGTGGGGCAGTTGGAAGGTTGTTGTGGTGTCACTTCCGCACATAGTCCAGCTAAATGATTGATTATTCTGTCCATAAAATTGCCATGTGGAGCTTGCTGTAGTAAAATTACCGACTGAATGAACCTCAATTTTTCCCCCCGTGTAGGTATTTACCGAAAGAATTCTGGCGTCTGTTTTCTGAAAGGAGGCTGGAATTGCCCCATTTACCCGACAGAAGTATTCTGTATTTGACTCCCAGTTTTCAACCAATTTCAATTCAGTGCGATACCCTTGAAATTCTCCGGGTAAAACAGATACCTGCACCTGGTTTCCGGAAGGGACATCCCCGAGCGAAAAGCTGGTCATAACCGGTAAACTGTTTTCATAGTCTGTTTCTTTGTATCCCCAAACCCTGGCTTCATAATATTTTCCTTCTAAACTGATTGTGCTGAAAGCAGGAGTTTGAGCCAGGGATAGGTCAGCATTATAGGTCTCTCCAGGATGAATATCATTGATCCAGAGATATTTCTGACCCTGGCTGTTTTCGGTTTTAATAAAAAGATTGTCCGGATCAAGATAGGATAAATTATTCACATTACTGGTAATGGTAGTAAGGTTTGCATAACCAGCGTTGGCATAAAGGATAAGCGTTGCCGGGGGAACATTGATAAGGTTTACAGTAAAGTGTCCCAGGGTATCCGGCCGGTGCCCTTTAAACGTCCATTGTGCAGAAGTGACCTGCATGTAGGATTTTATTGAAATTTCAAAATTATGCATGGAGGGTTCCCAGGCGGCAATCGTCAACATGAATCGGGCAGGGATTTTAACTCCGGGATTTGCCAGAAGAATTACCTGGCTATTGCCTTTTACCAATGTATCAGCAATCACATTGCCCATTGAATCTGATGCAAACACAATCGCTCCAAGTTTCGGGTTGATATAATTGTCTGTAAAATTTACGGTCATCAATACCCTTCTGGTCTCAGGATAGGTTTCAATATCTTTTTTCTTACAACCTGGAGTTGCAAGAATGCCAGCTGTGAGGCAGAATAACAGAAAAAAGTTAACTAAGGAGTTTTCTGACATGAAATTTTAAGCAAAATTACCATAATTGAAAACATGACAAAATAATCACCGAACATGAGGTAGGTGCCATATCTAACCCCAAAGATCTGAATATTGCCCAATAAATACCCCAGAAACCCCATGCCTATGAGATATGCAGACACAGCTGAAACCAACCATGAAGCCCATTTTAGAAATGTGTTCATAAAAAGTAGTTTAAGATGAAATCACCTGACAAATATATAAAAATTCTGAATTATTCTTTCTATCTTTGCACCCCTGCTTTCATAGGGTGAAATCGGGTCAATGTTCTTTATGTAATCCCCTGGAAGTTAACCAAATGTTAAACCCGGCCAGCGTAAATTGCGCTGCCACAAAGCAAAAATGAATGACTCCTGAAGAAATCAATGAAAACGTGGAGCAGAATGCTGAACCCATTACTGAACAAATTTTAAATGCGGAAACTGAAATTCCAGTTGTGGAAGAAATAGTTGAAGCGCCTGTTGCAGAAGTAGTTGCAGAGGTAATTGAAGTACCTGTTGCAGAGGTAATTGAAGTACCTGTTGCAGAGGTAATTGAAGTACCTGTTGCAGAGCCTGTAGCAGAAATCATACCGGAACCGGCAGCTGAACCTGTTGCTGATCCGGTGAAAGAAGTTTTTCCCGAACCTGTTGCAGAACCTGCACCAAAAACAACCAGAAAAACCCATGTGGCACCTGTTGCCCCTGCAGATTTTGACTGGGATGCCATCGGGAAAAAGCATGAAATTTATTCCAGTGAGGAGAGAACCAGGCTGGAAGATGCCTATGATCAAACCCTGAGGGCGATTCAAGATCATGAAGTAATTGAAGGTACTGTGGTTACCATGTCCAACCGTGAAGTCATTGTAAATATTGGCTTTAAAAGCGATGGCGTGATCCAGATGAATGAATTCCGCTACAATCCCGAACTAAAGATCGGCGATAAAGTGGAGGTTTATATTGAAAATCAGGAAGATACCAGTGGTCAACTTCTTTTGTCGCACAAAAAAGCACGTATCCTGAAATCATGGGAACGGATTAACGACGCTTACGAAAAGCAGGAAATTATCAAAGGTTATGTAAAATCGCGTACCAAAGGTGGTTTAATTGTTGACATTTTCGGCATTGAAGCGTTCCTCCCCGGATCACAGATCGATGTGAAGCCAATCCGTGATTACGATGTATTTGTTGATAAAGTCATGGAATTCAAGGTTGTGAAGATCAATCACGAATACAAGAATGTTGTAGTTTCGCACAAAGCTCTGATTGAAGATGAACTTGAAGCACAGAAAGCTGAGATCATCAAGAAGCTTGAAAAGGGACAGATTCTTGAAGGTACCGTGAAAAATATCACCAGCTATGGCGTATTTGTCGACCTCGGCGGTGTTGACGGCCTTGTACACATTACCGACCTGAGCTGGGGACGCATCAACCATCCTGAAGAGATCGTTAAATTAGACCAGAAAATAAAAGTGGTTATTCTCGATTTCGATGAAAACAAGAAGCGCATTGCACTGGGTCTCAAACAGCTGACTCCTCATCCATGGGATTCACTGGATCAGAACCTTAAAATTGGCGACAAAGTGAAGGGTAAAGTAGTTGTTATCGCCGATTATGGTGCTTTTGTTGAAATAACCACAGGCGTTGAAGGCCTGATTCACGTATCTGAAATGTCCTGGTCACAACACCTGCGCACTGCCCATGATTTCCTCAAGGTAGGCCAGGAAGTTGAAGCTGTTATCCTGACACTCGACCGTGACGAGCGGAAAATGTCAATGGGTATCAAGCAGCTTATTCCAGATCCATGGACCAACATCAGAGATAAATATCCCCTCCGTTCCAAACACAATGCAACCGTTCGCAACTTTACCAATTTTGGGATCTTTGTTGAACTCGAAGAAGGTGTTGACGGCCTGATTCACATTTCTGACCTCAGCTGGTCAAAGAAAATCAAGCATCCTGCTGAATTTACCAAGATTGGTGAATCTATCGAAGTAATGGTTCTTGATGTGGATGTTGAAAACCGCCGACTCAGCCTCGGTCATAAACAACTCGAAGAAAATCCCTGGGATGTATTCGAAAATGTTTTTGCAATAGGCTCCGTACATCTTGGAACCATTGTCAGTTTGAACGACAAGGGAGCAATCATTGCACTGCCTTATGGCGTTGAAGGATTTGCACCGCTGCGTCATCTTGGCAAGGAAGATAACAGTATGGCAAGAGAAGAAGAAGCCATGGATTTCAAGGTCATCGAGTTTTCAAAAGAAAACAAGAAGATCATCCTGAGCCACAGCAAGATTCACCAGGATGTTGCCAACGCTGATAAGAACAAGGATCTCAAAACAGGCGTAAAAAAGGAAAGCGATACTAAAAAGGCTGTCAAAAAACTCAAGGATAACCTCGAGAAAACGACCCTTGGAGATATTGACGCCCTTGCCAACCTGAAAGCAGACATGGTTAAGGCCGAAAACCTGGCCCGTGATGCCAAGTCAGCCGCAGATGACATTACTCCTGAACCTGCTGATACTACCGAAGAACCTGCTGCTGAATAATACGGCATGAACTTCTCGTTGACAGTACTGGGCAGCAATGCTGCCATACCAGCCAACAACAGAAACCTAAGCGCTCATTTGCTCAATGCAAATGAGCGCTTCTTTTTAATTGACTGCGGAGAGGGAACCCAATTTCAACTGAGGAAATACCACATCTCATTTAATAGGATCAATCATGTGATGATCAGTCATTTACATGGCGATCACTTTTTTGGACTTATCGGGCTGTTGAACTCCATGCACCTCTTAGGACGAAAGGATGATATCCATCTGTATGCACCTGCCCAGTTACATGATATTATTCAACTTCAGCTGGATGTGTCTCAAACCATACTAAGATACCCTTTGATATTTCATCCGTTGGTCATGGATGCGTATCATCTCATATATGACCAGGAGCGCCTTTCGGTTCATAGTTTCCCGCTCAGGCACAGCATCCCCGCCTGCGGTTTTATCTTCCGGGAGAAGAATCCACCCCGTAAAGTCAAAGAAGCCCGTTCGTATGCCTATTGCAGCGATACCGCGTATAATGAAGAGATGATCCCTTACATCGGGGGAGTTGGGCTCCTTTACCATGAAGCAACCTTTATGCAGAACCTGGCTTCTGCAGCCGCAGACAAATTCCATTCTACCGCTATGGAGGCTGCCTGTATTGCTTCCAAAGCGAAGGTGAAAAAGCTGCTAATCGGTCATTTCTCAGCAAGGTATGATGATGTAAGTCCTTTACTGGCAGAGGCCAGGGAGGTATTCCCTGAAACCTGTACTGCCGAGGAGGGGATAGCTATTCAAATTTGATTTTGCCACCTGCTTTCTTTTTTTTATCTTTAAACCACCAAAAAAACATCATATGCGTCACATTTCCGTGTTACTTTTAACCATGGTATTATTTACAGGATTGGTCTATGGCCAGGATGAAAATCCATTTTTCAGGGAGTGGGAAACCCCGTTCCAGGTTCCTCCTTTTGAACAGATTAAAAATGAACACTTCCAGCCTGCTTTCGAGAAGGGAATGGCAGAGCAACAAGCAGAAATTGAAGCCATTATAAATAATTCTGAGGCACCCGCATTTGAGAATACAATCGTAGCATTTGATAAAAGTGGTTCGTTGCTTCGTAAGGTGAGTTCTGTGTTCTATTCGTTAAACAGCGCAAATACGAACAAAGAAATGCAGGAAATTGCAAAAACCCTGTCACCGGTTACCACGAAACATGCTGACGATATTTCGTTGAATCCCTTGTTGTTTAAGCGCATCCGGATAGTATTCGATCAGAAGGAAAACCTGGGTCTTGATCCGGTGCAAATGAGGTTGCTTACAGAAACTTACAAGGATTTTATCAGAGCAGGTGCGGGTCTTGACCGGGATAAGCAGGATCTTCTTCGGAAATATAATACCCGGATCGATCTCCTGCAGCTAACCTTCGGCCAAAATCTGCTGGCAGAAACGAATAATTTCAAACTGGTTCTTGATAAGGAAACGGCACTTACCGGATTACCTGTGGAAGTTATCCGGTCAGCGGCTGAAACTGCTAACAAGGACGCATCAACAAAGGGAAAGTGGGTATTTACGCTGAACAACCCCAGCATTACCCCGTTTATGCAATATTCTGACCAGCGAAAACTGAAAGAGGAAATATTTAAGGCTTATCATAACCGTGGAAACAACAATAACGAAAAGGACAACAAGATCATTATTCTCGAGCTTGTCAGATTGAGAACAGATAAAGCCATATTACTGGGTTATCCTACCTGGGCCGATTTTGCCCTTGACAACCGGATGGCAAAAAAAACAGCCAACGTGTACAAACTGCTGGGCCAGGTTTGGACACCCTCTATCGCTAAAGCGAAGGATGAACTGAAACAAATGCAACAAATTATTGACAAAGAGAATGGGGGCTTCAGTTTAGAAGATTATGACTGGCCCTATTACAGTGAAAAATTGAAAAAGCAGCTTTATTCCCTTGATGAGGAATCGGTCAAACCGTTTTTCAAACTTGAGAATGTACTGGAAGGTGTGTTTTATGTATCGGGTAAACTTTACGGAATTACCTTTACTAAAGTTGAAGATGCACCGAAATACTTCCCGGATGTTACCCTGTACGAATGCAAGGATGTTGATGGCAGCCATCTTGGAGTTGTTTATTTTGATTTTCACCCGCGTGCTGAAAAACGCGGGGGTGCCTGGTGTGGCAGTTACAGGCCGCAGTCATACCAGGATGGGAAACGTGTTGCACCGGTTGTGACCGTTGTAACTAATTTTTCTCCACCTGCTGCCGGAAACCCTGCGCTGCTGACATCAGATGAAGTAGAAACGCTGTTCCATGAATTTGGTCATGCCCTTAACGGATTGCTGAAAAACGTCAGGTACCAGGGTTTATCTGCCTTGCCACGCGATTTTGTGGAGTTGCCGAGTCAGATTATGGAGCATTGGGCGTTTGAACCTGAAGTGCTGAAAGTATATGCAAAACATTATCAAACAGGGGATGTCATACCATCCGCAATTGTTAAACGTATTGTCAGCAGCAGTAAATATGGCCAGGGGTTTAAAACTACCGAGTATCTGGCAGCGTGTTACCTTGACATGGATTATCATTCCACCCAAAATATCCCTGATGCTCCAGAACCAATTGATCAGAGGGGATCAGGAAAGATGGCAACCCTGAGAATGGAACCCAACGCCTGGGTATTGAAATTTGAAGAAAGCTCCATGAATAAAATAGGCCTGATCCCTCAAATTTCCCCGAGGTACCGGTCTACCTATTTTCAGCATTCGATGACGGGAGGATATACCGCAGGATATTACAGCTATATCTGGGCAGAAGTTCTTGATACCGATGCTTTCGAATCCTTTACGGAAACAGGTGATATTTTCAACCGGGAAATTGCCGCTAAATTCAGAAAATATATACTGGAACCAGGAGGGTCAAAGGATGCCATGCAAATGTACCTTGATTTCAGGGGACATGAACCCACGATTGAACCTTTGCTTAATAACCGTGGCTTGAGATAGCATTGTCTGACCCTCTTTTCCTGCAGTACTCATCCGGTACGGCTGATTCTATGCAGTGCTTCAGAATCAATAAGTTCCATTTCATTGTCGGTCAGATTGATCAGGCCATCATTTTGGAATTCACGTAAAATTTTCACCGCACTGTCTTTTGACATGCCCGACAATTCAGATATATCCTGCCGGGAAAGGTGCATGGTGAATTTTGATGATTCAAAGATCTCTTCAAACAAGTAGATCAGGGTATCTGCCATTCTGCCAGGCATTTGTTTCTGTGTGAGTGAGATAAGCCTGGTATATACTGAAAGTGTACTCCGGCTAAAGTCTTTCATGAATTCCGTTGAAAACTCTTTGTTTCTGTCGATGATTTCCTTGAAAACGGCGACGTCTATAAAACATACAATTGTATTCATGAGGGCAGTAACCGAAAAATGGTGACGCTGATCGAGGTAGATCCCTGGCCCTCCGATGAAATTGGAGGGTTTCGCGATCCTGATAATGGCATTGCGTTGCTCTAATCCTTCCAGGTATAATTTTGCCAGTCCTGAATTTATCGAAATTACATGCGACATATAGGTGCCCTGCTTGCGGATAGTCTCACCTTTGTTAAAATGAACCGTGATTTTATTATTGTTAATCAGTTCCCTGTCATCATCATTTAAAAAGCAGAATAAGGGCGATTTAAACTCACACCCGTCACAGTTTCTTAATGGGTTTTTACAATTACTTTTCATGATTTGTGGACGGTAATTAGGTAAATCGATATTTATTCAGTCCAAAGATAAAGAAAATCACGAAATATTTCCTGAATAATACGATTTATTTCCGGTTTTTTAAGGAATATTTCCTTTAAAAACCGTGTTTATAATTTTGGTCATCCGTGTTATTAAGATTAAATCTAAGTAAATTTGCATGTTAACCTTGTTATTTTAATTTCAGGTTACGGATAATACTGTGTAAATATTCATTATACCAACCAGTTCGCGCCTGACATAAATACCGGGAGAGTTTTAAATAAACACATGAATTAACTAACAGGAGGATAAATATGAGAAAAGTAAATACAATTTACGGACAATCAATCCGACGTGATTTTAATTTATGGGCATGGAGCGTGAAAAGCCTTTCTTTTTTGACTGTTTTATTCATGCTTGTTTTTTCTGCCATAAATTCGTTTTCACAGGTACCGGTTTGTTGTCCGGATTTCAAATTGCAGGATGCCATTGAAATATGCCCCCCGGAGGGCCAGTGCCAGGGGGGTACCGCACCTTTCGGTGGCCATGGCATGGCTGCATGTAAGTTGAGTGCCCATACATATACTGTATATCCCAACACTGCGCCTTATACTTACACATGGACCATCACCGGCGGGACTCCTGTTAGTTCTACCACCAATCCCACTACCATTACCTGGGGATCAGGAACTACAGGTTTTATTAAGGTGGTTATCAGTGGGGGAGGATGCCTTGATTCGATTACACAGCAAATCTGCCTGATCGATGGCCCCCAGGCCGGGTTTACGGCAGTTCCAAACCCGGTCTGTGCCGGAGGTTTGGTTCATTTCACCAATACCTCAGCCGGAGGAAGTGGTTATTTGTGGGATTTTGGAGACGGAACTACTTCCAATCTGGCAAATCCGCCGGATCATAGTTATGCTTTACCCGGAAACTATACTGTTGTTCTTACTGCATGGGATCTGGGAGCCCCCAAACAGGGAGGCGATCAACGATCCCCGTGCGGTTGTGTGGACACCGTTTCGCAGGTCATCCAGGTACTCAGCGGTACCGGTCCCAGTATTGAAACCACCTGTTGCTATGGAACTGTTTGCCCCGGAGATACTTCTTCATTTTGTACTTCTGCCGTGTGCACTACCTACAACTGGAGTGTTGCCGGTGGAGTGATCATTTCAGGAGCAGGTACAAGTTGCATCAAGGTAAAATGGAATGCGGTTTACACTGTTCCGACTACTGTTTCACTTGCAGTACCCGGATGTGCCACAGCGCCCTGCCCCGGGACTACTACCCTCAATGTCCCCGTTTTATATCCAAACCTGCCCATCAGCGGCCCGAGTCCGCTTTGTGTGGGATCTGCCGGAACGTTTTTCCTGCCATCCATGCCGGGAACTTATTATACCTGGACAACCACAGCACCTTTCGGAACCTATTCATTTAATGAAAAGGACAGGAATGTGGCCAATGTGAATATCACCTTCAATGTTCCCGGCACTTACCAGATCATTTGCAATTACAATAACCCTATGGCGGGATGCAGCGGAAACAGTATATTTAATGTCACCGTTCTCCCGGTCTTTTCAATATTTGGCAGCGATAAAGTGTGCCAGGGTTCAACTGAAACCTATTTTGGCAGTGGAACAGCCACCTGGGCTGTGACTCCTGCCGGCGCTACAGTGCCGCCCGGACCGGCTGGTTCAAGTGCCATTACCTGGAATAATCCGGGAACCTATACCATTACTGCAACGCCCAACCCTACTGGAATTTTTTGTAACCTGACAGCCGTTAAAGTGGTTGAGGTAGTTGCCGTTCCCATACTGAACCCGATTTCCGGACCAACTCTTGTTTGTCCCGGAACAAATCTGGTATACACCATTTCGTCCAATACTACCGGCAGCCCCTTTACCTGGTCGGTAACTTCGGGAACCGGAACTGTTCAGACACAATTTGGCCCTGATCAGAGTACCGCTATTATCAAGCTGACGGGTGGTCCTTCATGGACAATCAGCGTGGTGCAGCAGATTGAACTGAGTCCCGGCGTTTTTTGCTCTTCATTGCCTCAAACTTTGGTTGTGAATGCCTACGGACCATCAGTAGTAACAGGGGCATCGCCGGTTTGTGTTGATGCCGTTACTACATTTAATGCTACGGGGCCATTGCCAATTCAGTGGACTGTTACACCTCCTAACAGGGGCACAATTGTTAGCGGACAAGGTACGGGTACTGTCAGTATACGCTGGCACGGACCACCTGCTGTGGCTATTGTGACAGCATCGAGTTGCGGCGGGGCCGGATCAATTCCGGTCACAATTATGAATCCTCCTGTTAAACCAGTAATCAGTGCCAGCAACGGCCAGTTTGTTTATTGTTTACCGGCCTTGCCACCATTTGGGTTTACACTGAGTGTTCCTGCCACCTATTCAACTTATCAGTGGTACGGTCCCGGGTTTACGCTTATTCCGGGAGCAACCAATGCATTTTACTCACCTCCGCCCTTTACTCCAGGCTCCTATGTTTTCACTGTAGTTGTTTCAAATGGATTTTGTTCGGTATCGAGCAGTGTACAGATACTTATCGGGAATTGCGGAGGTACGGGCACACCGCCTAATCCGATCAATTGTGCGATAGACTTTACAATCAGTCCGAACCCGGTTTGCGAAAACCAGCCAGCCACGTTCACAGCAGTGCAGGTTCCGATAACCAATCCCGATCCGGGATTCACTTACCAGTGGGCTTTTGGTGATGGTTCAACTTCTTTCCAGTCACCCACACAACATGCCTATGTTGCAGCAGGTACGTATAGTGTTACCGTTACGGCCACACTTGGAACCTGTATTGCCACTAAGGTACATTCCATAACTGTTAATCCGACGCCAGTTTGCACCATAAGCGTAAACGACACCATGTATTGTCCCGGAAGTTTTGTTTCCTTTACCACATCACCATCCACTCCGCCTTATGCTTCATTTCAATGGTATAAAGATGGTGTGGCAATAAGCGGAGCGACCAGCAGTGGTTATAACGCTTACCAATATGGTGATTACTGGGTTGAAGTATCCAATACTTTTGGTTGCACCAATACCTCAAATCACATATTTATTTATGAGAGGGCTTTGCCGGTAGCACGAATTACAGGTGAAGGACTGGTATGCGCTTTCCCCGGGGGAACCTCCACATTCCAGTTGTCGGCCTTTTACAATATGAATTATTCATATTCATGGTCAAGTAACCCTGCCGGGGCAACATTCAGCCCTAATAACAGCAACAGCAGTTTTATCACCACAGCAAGTATTACGTTGCCAATGGCCTTGCCATATACCGCAAGTTTTATTGTCAAAGTAACTGATACCGTTACCGGATGTGAAAATTACGACACTCTGTGCATTACATTTTTCGAAACCCCAACCTTATCAGTTGGTTTCTTTTATGGCTGTGAAGGGCCTCCTGTAACATTGACCGGCACCCCCGGACCGCTTCCTCCCGCACAGTATAGTTATCAGTGGAGCAACGGAAAGACTACCCAATCAGTGGTGGTATCAGCGCCAGGCAACTATAGTTTAACCATTACTGATAAAAAAACAGGTTGTACAACATCTGCTCTTGCTGCCATGATCAACCCGAAGCCCGACCTGAGTCTCTTCCCGCTTGGGTGTGATACCATTTGTCATACAGATTCATTGTACCTGTATATTCCGTTGCCGTTGAATGCACTGGCACCGTTCAATACGTATGCAAGTGCGTATTCAAGTATTACCTGGTATGATAATGGAAACTATGGTTCCCCAATCGGATCGGGGCCAAGTTTCTATTTTAATACTGCAGTACTGGGAAACCATCAGATTTCAGTGGTTGTTTCCACCGTGTTTGGCTGTCTTGATACAGCAGGAGTATTTTGCCTGAATGTGAAGCACTGTGATACTATCTCCGGACTTGACTTTGGAGATGCTCCCGATGGTAACCCGGCAGGTTTCAGCTATCAAACCCTGCTTCCTACCGGAGCCAGACATAACATCGTTCCAGGTGTATATCTGGGGGCAAAGGTAGATCCCGAGCCAAACGGGCAGCCGGGTGTCGGGGCAAACTGCGACGACAACGATTGCTTGTATGCATCGCTTGGTGATGATGAGGATGGTGTAAACATGCCTGCCGTAATTGAAATCGGCAGTACGATCAACATCAATGTGCAGGCCAATGTTGCCGGTTTCCTTGATTTGTGGATCGATTATAATATCAACGGTACCTGGATCGGACCTGGTGAACATGTCTTTACAACCCTGGCAGTGGGTCCGGGTGCAAACCCGCTGTCGTTTGTTGTACCAACAACAGCAACCATGGGTCAGTCATATGCCCGTTTCCGGTTCCGGACTGCACAGGCGGGAATCACCTTCAATGGATTGGTGACCGACGGCGAAGTAGAGGATTATCCGGTATTTATTGATGAGTGTTCACAAGGGGATGAAATGGACTTTGGTGATGCACCCGACGTGCCCCCCACGGTAGGATATAATTACCCAACGTTACTGAGCAGCAATGGGGCGCGTCATTTCAAATATCTGAATATCCGCATGGGGGCCCTGATCGATGCCGAGGTAAACGGACAGCCCAACACTCCTTCCAACGGTGACGATGCATCGGTAAGCGATGATGAGGATGGCGTTCTGTTTGTTGGCAAGATGTATGTGGGACTGCCGGCAAATATTCAGGTAACCGCTTCAATTTCAGGATTCCTGAATGCCTGGATGGATTATAATAAAGATGGCGACTGGGCAGATGCCGGTGAACAGGTATTTACCAACCAGCCACTCTCTACCGGTCTTAACAACCTCAGTTTCATGATCCCATCAACAGCCCAACAGGGAAAAATCTATTCGAGGTTCAGATTCAATACGATAGGCGGATTAACCTATTTTGGTCTGGCCATGAATGGCGAGGTTGAAGACTACCTGGTGCATGCATGCCCTTACTGGTGGCCGGTACATACCAATCTCAAACACTACATAACCATCCCTCATGACCTGCCGAATATGAATGCAGGCGATGTTCTGGGCGTCTTTTACCAGGATGCCACCGGAGCAAGGGTATGTGCAGGACTCACTGAAATCAATGGTGTTGATGACCAGATGATGATTGCATATGGCGACAATCCCACAACAACGGTTAAAGACGGTTTTGTAGTTGGAGAACCTATATACTGGAAGTTGTGTTCGGTTGTAAAGGGCGATGCGAACCCAATAAATGTAACCTATGACTTTACGTATCCAAGCAGCAACGGGTTATTCGCAATAAATGGCTTGTCTGCATTAACAGATGTAAATGGGTTGCAGGTTACAGCAAGTGCTGCGCCGGCCACTGTTTGCAGCGGTGAGGCTGTTCAGTTGTATGCAAATCCTGGAAGTTCGGAAGGTGTTTCATTTACCTGGTCTTCCACACCTGCTGGTTTCACTTCAAACCTTCAGAACCCGGTTGCTTATCCTGAGGGAAACACATCATATTATGTTGAAGCTTTCGACGGATTATTCCATGCCGGAGCCAGCGTACCTGTGACTGTGACCCAGGTTAATCCCCTGGTAGAAATCTTACCACTCAACAATGTTGTGATTCCATCCACTCAAAACAGTTGTTTCAATGCAACAATGCTGATTAATGTAGCAGGCAATGGCACAACGTTTATTGTTGAAAATGGGGGAAAAGCACAGTTAATCGCCGGGCAGAAAATCAGGCTGCTTCCGGGAACCAGAGGGTTCGCCGGGTCATACCTGCATGCCTTTATCACCAGCACCGGGGAGTTTTGCTGTAACACAGGTTTGCCACCTGCACAGGCAAGTATGACCGGAGAATCAACCGGAATTCTGCCTGCTGATGACAAATCGTTCTTCAAGGTTTATCCGAACCCCACTACGGGAACCTTTACCCTTGAATTAGATGGTGTTGTTGAATCTGACATGATTTCTGTGGAGATATTCGGGATTCTTGGCGAAAAAATCCTGAAAAGAGAGATGTCAGGGATGAATAAGCAGGTATTTGACCTTTCAGGAAAACAACATGGTATGTATCTTATCCGTGTTACAAACGGGGAGGAGACTGGCTTGAAAAAGATCATCAAGCAATAGCAGTTTATTACCTGATAAAAACAAAGAAAGCAGTTTGCCGTTTGCAAACTGCTTTCTTTATTTTATTCCCAGCAATTCCTGGCAGGCCGGGCAGATGCGGTGATTCTTTTGATCAATATCTTCAACGTAAGTGCTTGATCTCATCACGCACGATTGAACATGGCAATGTATTAAACCATAGGTATGTCCAAGTTCATGAATCACCTCTTTTCTGAACCGGTCCAATAAAATCTTATCATCAGGCTTCATACCATAACTGGCATTATTCAGGCGGTAAAGGGAGGCAATTCCACTTCGTCCGCCCAGGAATGCCTGTCCGAAAATAAAGGTCAAAATTGGAATAAACAGGTCAACATTGAATAAACCAAGAGTTTTGGATGATTCAGGTAAAGGCAATGCATCCACATGTTTTAATAATTTGTTTGCATTGTACTGCCTGCGGGCAGGATCATAAAACTCGCTCAGATCAATGTGCCCCTCCCTTAAATTCAGGAAACACCTAAACTCAAGTTCTACAGATTCGGCAATTTTTTCAAGAAAATTCTTCTCGAAAAACCCAAAGGAGATCAAGGTGACATTGTGCAGATTCATTCGACCTTATTGTTGATCTGCCGGTTTTAAATCGTATTTTTTGATTTTATTGTAGAGTGTTACCCTGTCAACCTTCAAGGCTTTGGCTGTACGGGAAATATTCCAGTTGTATTTGGTCAGAATCCCTAGAATAAATGCACTTTCAAAATCATCAAGGCTTTCAGCGGTACTGCCGGTATTGGTTTTTTCCAAAGGCAGGTCTTTCAGGCTTATTTTTTTACCATCACCAACTACGATTGCCCTTTCAATCATATTTTCCAGTTCACGGATATTGCCGGGGAAATTAAATTCCTGCAGGCGTTTCAGTGAGGCTGAATCAATTGATACTGCCGGCCTGTTCATTGAAGTACAGTACTTTTTAATGAAATAGTCAACAAGCAGTGGGATATCTGCCTTGCGCTCACGCAACGGTGGAATGTGAATATTTACCACATTCAGTCTGTAGAAAAGATCCTCCCTGAAAGTTCCCTTTTCCACCATATTCCGGAGGTCTTTGTTCGTAGCGCATATAACCCTGAAATCAGAACTGATTTCCTTGTTTCCTCCTACTCTGATAAATGTTTTTGATTCGAGAACTCGCAGCAGTTCCACTTGCATTTTATTCGAAATAGTCGCTATTTCATCCAGAAAGATCGATCCGCTGTCGGCCATCTCAAACCTTCCTTTCCGGTTATACATGGCGCCGGTAAAAGCTCCTTTTTCATGACCGAATAATTCGCTTTCCAGTAGGCTTTCTGTTAGCGCTCCGCAATGTACGCTTACAAATGGAAAAAATTTCCGCGGTGAATTGGCGTGAATTGCCCTGGCAACCAGCTCTTTCCCGGTACCGCTTTCCCCGGTAATGATAACGGACGAATTGGTTTGTGCCACACTTTCAACCTCCCGCAGCACATTTTTCATCTCTTCACTATGCCCGATCAGGTCTTCAACATTCTCGAGTGAAACAACTTTTTTCTTTAAAGTTTCATTTTCCTCCGACAGGGAAATCTGTTTTGTTGCATTCCTGATCAAATGAGTTAAATCATCGGGATCAAAGGGCTTGGTAATATAGTCAAATGCGCCGTCCTTTAATGCCTTCACGGCGGTATCAACCGTGGCAAACGCGGTCATGATGATTACAATCGAATCCTGTTTGTGAGCCTTGATCCTTTTGAGCATTTCCAATCCATCCATTCCCGGCATTTTGATATCGGCCAGTATAATATCAAATTGCTCAGATTCCAGGATCATAAGTGCTTTCTTGGCATTCTCGGCACTTTCAACGCGGTACCCGTCTTCGATGAACCAGCTGTACAGGGATTCCCGAACGGATTCTTCATCATCAACAATCAATATGGAGATTTTTTTCGCCATTGCAAATGCTTTTTTAATTTCTGATCAATGGAATTGTCACAGACAGGGTAGTTCCGTTTCCAAGTTCAGATTTTACCACTATTTTCCCTTTATGATTTTGAATAATTCCGTGAACAATGGCCAAACCCAGTCCGATTCCACTGGCATCCTGCTTTGTGGAGAAGAAAGGTTCGAATATATGGGGGATATCTTCTGCTGCGATACCCAGTCCGTTGTCGGAAATTTCGAAGTTTATGGTGTCTTCATCAGGGTTTTTCGTTCTGATGGTAATTTCCCCATGATCCTGCACTGCTTCGGATGCGTTGACGATCATAGCGACACAGGCCTGTTTGATCTGGTTTGGGCTGCAATAGATGAGGTCTGTCGCGGCAGTAAAATCGGCTACAAAACTGATATTGGCAATTTTTATAGGATGAGTCATCAAGTCATAGGTCTCCTGCAATATTTCATGCAGATGCCTGGGCTCAAAATCATCCTGGTCTTTTCTTGAAAAATCCAGCAGGCCCTTGACGATATCGCCGCATCGTTTCGTTTCATTTTCAATAAGTTTCAGGTGTTTGAGCATCGAATCTCTTTTGGAAGCATACGATTCAGGGTTGCTTACCTGTTTGTATAACAGCTTTGTGTAGATCAGAATTCCCGACAAAGGGTTATTGATTTCATGCGCCACAGAAGAAGATAATTTTCCCAGCGATGCCAGGCGTTCTACATGCATCAGTTCATTCTGGGCAGCGCCCAGTTCTTCCGACTTCTTTTGAACTTTATACTCCAGTTGTTGTGACCAGTTTTCCAATTCATCCGTAGCAACTTGCAAATTATCAAGCATTTCGTTAAATGCTTTTGATACCATTCGCATGTCATCCAGTTGATTGGATTTAATAGCCACCCGGGTGCTTTTATCTCCGTTTGCAACCGAAATACTTACTTTAATCAATTCATTCAGCGGATTTTTAATTTTTTTCCGGGTAAATAAAATTAAAAATGAAGCGAGCAGGACGGTGGTGAAAATAGCCAGAAGAAAGAACTCGACTGAGGATTTTACCAGCGCTGCATCAAGATCCTTCAGTGGAATTTTAATTACCAGGGAACCAAGCAGAGTGTCAGTTGCCTTATGTGCATGGCATGAACTCATGTAGCAGGATTTTTCATTCAGAATTGGTGACCTTATCAAAAGATGCCTGCTGCTGTTATCGTTATGGATCATCTTGCAGTCGCTGTCGACATTGATGATTTTGTATGATTTTCCATTTCCTGTAAACATGGAAGCAATACTCACATGGCAACTGATGCAATTGGGATTGCTGTGGCTGTTGTTCGTATCGGAGGATATGGAAGAATACACCAGGTCATCGTCGCTGTCGTACATGTTCACTTCATCGATGCCCGGAAGAGTGTTGATAATATCCAGGGTATATTGAAGTGAACTTTTATCATTCTCGAGCATGGAATGATATAAGGCACCCTCTACAATAGAGCCAACGTTATTGCCGCTCTGACGAATTACCGTGTTGAGATATTGCTCATTTACAGATCTGAATATTACGCTGAATGAGACAAATAAAAAAACAGATAAAAGGGTGATGATCAGAACCACACGGCCATAAATAGACGACCGGAATTTAATATATTTCTTGAAAATCGCATTCCCTGTATTATTTTGTTGCTTATTCCTGAAAAACATAGTGTCAGATTGTTAGGCAAACCAAGGAACAAAAAATGATCTGAGGGGCATTATTCCTGCAAAGTACAAAAAAAAACTGGTGCCGGGACACCAGTCTGAAAATATTCTTTTCTGATCACCCATCAGGAACCGGTGGATTGCAATTTATAAAGGTTTAGAAATTCTTTCTGAAAATCCTTCCAGGTTTCTTCAGAAAAGGAGGACAGTGAATGATCCGTCAGCTCACCACCATCCTGCAGGATGACCAGGGATGCATCAGGTGAGTAATGTTTCATAGTAGCCGCCAGGAAATCTTTGAATCTCAATAGTTCTTTTGACGACCAGTTGGTTGCCTCTTCGGCAAAATAACATGATTTCACTTCTGCGATCCAATTTGTGGGCCTGATCTGATAAAGCCAGCCTTTGCCATATGGCTCCTCATTCAGCAACCGGGGATCGTCTATCAGTTTGGTATTCGTATCAATAATTTGCCCGGAAACGGGGGAGAAAACCTGGAGAAGCTTGCCGCCCTGATCCAACTCAACCAGTAAATCGCCTTTACAGATCGTTTCGCCCGGGTTTTTCAGTCGATCCACCTTTACCTCCCCGGTAATATGCTGCAGGAGATCATCCAGGCCGACTTTGGCAACTCCCGATCTTTCCATAAACATCCATGCATGATTTCTGCTGTAAAACAACCCCTGGGGTATCCGCAAGATTTTGGCCGTTAAAGCCCCAAGCGTCTTTTGAATCTCCCTGGTTTTCTTAATCTGTTTGTTTAAGATCAGGGAGAAAGGGATCAACATGGCAAGAAATGCAATGATGACAAGATATTCAATGCCCTTCGTGGCAAAAATATCAGAATAACTAAATCCGTCCATAGTATATAACTTTTTAAAGTTAATTTATTTGTTTTCTTTTACCCAGGATGGGGAATCGCGTAAAACAGGCATACGGTTGATGACCCACCTGAATATCCATATTTCAGTAAATATAACTGCAAGGGTTACCACAAGTTCCATCCACGATGGAACGTATCTTACTGCGATGTCCCACCTGAAACCGATTACCGTAACATTAAGCCTGTTCAATATCACGCCAAGCATGGTGATAACAGCTGCAATTTTCGTCAGGGGAATATTTGATGTGCGGTAGCTGATGAAGAAGAGGATCATCGGAAACAGCACAAATCCAATCATTTCAAGAAGATACCAATAGCCCATGGGGGTGTTGAGCAGGCTCCAGTGTTGGCCGTGTATAAAGACAAGCAATTGCAGGAAGAAATATACAAACATGGCCCCCGTGCAGATTTTGGATAATCCATGGATGATTCCTTTCTGTGCCTTGTGATTTTGTTCGCTGATCTGTTTGAAAAACACCTTATGACTGATTGACCCTTCAAATATCACCATGGAAAGTCCGGCGAAAATACTTGACACCAAAAACATGATCGGGATGAATTCTGAATACCACAAGGGGAATATTTTATCCTTTGCCATCAGGTAAAGAGCACCCAGCCCCGACTGGTGCAGGGTTGAGAGGGTGATGCCGAATATTACCGCGGCAATGGTCATCCCGGATAAAATCTTTCTGGCACGGCGGGCGCCCAGCCATTCTGCAATCGCGGGAGAAAATTCAATCAGTTCCGCAATCATATAGAGCAGGAAATGCCAGGCTACAAGGAAGAGTACGGAACTTGTTCCAAATCCATTCCCGATAATCGGGTTGATCACATGCCAGGGACGTCCCAGGTCGAGCAGCAGCGCGCCTGCATAGAACACGTATGCCAGGAACCCATTCAGAACGGTGACCCTCACAATTGAATGATACTTTCGCATGTTAAGAATGTACACCATGAATGTGAGCACATACGCCCCCCCGGCAAAAGCCACACCTGTAACCACGTCAAAACCAATCCATAAACCCCAGGGTATTTCCTGCGACAGGTTTGTAATGGCACCAATTCCCTTCCAGAAGCGTACGATGATCAGTACCAATCCGGCAAGCATTACCGGAATGGAAATGATGTTAAAGGGAGTGAAGAACTTTCCTTTCGGTTTCAATTCACTTACCAGGAATTTCCAGATGGTTTTTCCATCAGGTTCTGCTGTAATCTGATAGCTGCTATTCATCATTCTGTTCCTCGTTTAGATGGTTGTTTTTTGTGGATTGATGGATTCCCAGCAGAAGAGCCGGTACTAGAACAAACACTGACGGCACGCTGTAGAGGAAACCTTTGGTAAGGGCGGGATATGAAGACTGCTGCAGGGTGGTGTTCATTCCCAATTCAGCCATTGGCACAGGTGACAGATATAACCATCCGGTACCTCCTGCTTCATGTTCTCCATAAAGCTGGTCAACATATAATCCCGGATTTTCAGCGATTCTGCGCCGTGCTTCCCGGATCAGGTCGCGCCGCTTTCCATATAACAGTGCTTCGTTAGGACAATTAAAGGCACATGCAGGACTTTCGCCGGTTTTCAGCCGGTCGTAACACATATCGCATTTTTGAATTTTCGGGTTTGCACTGTGAAATTCAAACTTGGGACTGTCAAACGGGCATGATACCATGCAATAGCGGCATCCCATACATTTGTCACCATCCCAGGTTACCGGTCCCATTTTTGTTTTATGCATGGCCTGTGTAAGGCATGCTGCAACGCATGCCGGTTCATTGCAATGCATGCACTGCCGTTTGATAAACACTTCACCTTTTGAAGTTTGATAGGTGTTCACGACGGTATTGCAAGTTTCGTCTGTTTTTCGAACTGGGGGAAGGTTTTTTCCCGGCAAAGGTTCCGGGAAACCGTGAGCTTCGGCACAATCGTACTCGCAACCGCGACAACCTTTGCAGCGGGTGGCATCATAAAGGATTCCATAAAACTCAACATCGGTGCTGCCTTTAAATGCGGCTTTGTTTTCTTTGCCCACGGCCAGAGTCATTCCTGTAATACCCAGTACTTTGAAGAAACTTCTTCTGTTTAAGCCCATGGCGGTTTTTATTTAACTGTATCAATGAATTTTGTTTGAAAATCTTCCCAAACCTCCGGACCGAGATCAGCCAGGATATTATCCTGTATTGATCCGCCATCCTGTAATACAATAAGGGCATATTCGGGGTTATTTGCCTGCAGGGCCACAGCGAAAAAATCCTTTAATCTTGAAAATTCTTTTTTCAGCCAGGTACTGTATTTTTCCGCCATTGAAAGGAATTGAATTTCAAGCAGCCAGTTGGTTGGTTCAACCAGATAAACCCAACCATCGGCATAAGGCGAGGTATTGAGCAGGGATGCATTTGCTGAGAGCATTTGATTACATGCTGTAATTGTGCCGGATATCGGAGCATAAATATTGAGTTGTTTGCCTTTTTGTATAATTGTAAGCAAATGTTCTCCTTTTTTTATCTTATCCCCGGTATTCTTCATCTCGATACGGGTAAGCAATCCTGTTGTGTGCTGAAGGAAATCATCGATGCCCAGTTTCACGAACCCGTTGCTTTCCATGAAAGCCCAGGTATGTGTTTTGTCAAAGTACAGCCCTTTTGGAATATTCACAGAATCTGCATCAAATGCACCGGCGTGTTGTTCGCCTGCATTGATCGTTGCCCTGTTTTTGTTTCTGTTCCGTCGAATCATCCTGTTAACAATGAAACCAGTTAAACCAAAGGCAGCTAAAATCAGCAGTATCACTTTCAAAAAAGCATTGTTTGTATTCTCCTGAGAAATCAATCTGATCTCAGGATTATTCAGTTTGTCGAGTTGCGTTTGTCTTTCACTGGAAACGAGATCACTGTAACCCGATGAATTGAGAATACTCTGTCCGTCAGAAAGCACCCAACGCAGAAAGGCCACTTCAGAGTTATTAACCGGTTTTGCCTGGGAAACCGAATATATGGTACCGGTCAATGTTTTTGGGTATTTTCCGATCCACACTCCGCGGCTGAATTCTTCAAGGCTGGTATAAATATCCTCCATGAAATCGATCTTTCCATTTCCGTTTTTATCGATGGGAACCAGTTTAATGTTGTCAACCAGGCTTTGATTGACAGGATTGATCACATCAACCAGTTTGCAAAAACCAAAAGCATTTGGATCCTGCCGGATGGCAGCAATCATCTCATCATGGGTTTTTGATGGCACTCCTTTTATCTCAGGATAATTGGCGTGGAGAAAATTTTCCACACCTGTTCTGACAGAAAGGTCGTCGACAAAATAGTAATGGAGCGGAGTATTTTGCCCGATGCCCAGCAAAATTCCCCAGTTCTGTGTTTGGGGATCTGAAAATAATTGCGATAATCCCTGGGAAGTAATGCCACGTTGCTCAATTTGTGCAAGCAATGGATTATTTCCGTTCATGACCGGAACGATCACATCCCGGCCAACCACCATGTTCCAGATAGTCGGGTTGTTCAGCAAAGAAAAATCCTCACCGGAAATGAAGCCAATTCCTGCGCCAGTCGATAAGGTTACCGGGTCGCCCGGGTTTTCTGTTTTAATAACATTGATCCTCACCTGCGGGTTCAACCGGGTGTACTCATTTGCCCACTTCGAAGTAATATTGTACAAATCAGCCGGCGAAAACACATTAATCGTGCTGTTCTGCCCTGTGGAGGTTGGGCTTGTTGATTCTTTACTACTTGCTATACTGCAATTCAGCAGCACTAATCCGATTAATAAAAAGACCCTGGTTTTCATGATTTCACTATTTTATTTAATGTCATTAAGGAGTCATTCAATTATGGTGCCAAAGCAATAATTGGGTTGTAATGATATGAATATCAACAAAATAAAAATGGGGGTGTTTATAAAATACACAATGGAAGTGTTGATATATTCAACACCCTATATCGTAAATAGTCGTAATATGTTAAATATCAATTTATTAAGTATGTGTATATAAATTATACACCTGTTGAATAAATCAACAATATGCTTGTTTTAACGCATTCAACTATCAGAATGAAGGGTTGAAAATCAAATGAAAATGGAGGGCAAGCCGTTCTCAGATATTTATTGAACAACCAGTTTTACTGAACGGGCAAATGATTCGCTGCGGACATGCAGAATATAGATCCCCGGGGTTAGCGCTGAAATATCAAATTCCTTTTCCATACCGGGTTGACCAGATTTCGGAATACGATCCTTCTGAATGACCGATCCGGTTAAATTAAGAATTTCGATGTTCAGCCATGTGAATCTGTTATACATGTGTAACCTGAATGATCCATGCGCAGGATTTGGAAATACCGCAAAGTCTTTATTGCCTGCATTTTCCTCAATTCCGACGCAACCATCGAATGAAAACGTTATGTTGATGGCGGCGGTATTGCTGCAGTTATTCTGGTTGGTAACGATTACGGAATAGGTTTGCAAATCGTACCCGATACCGGTTGTTGAACAGGTGAGATAGCGGCTTACAGAACCGGTTGACCACTTGTAAACTGATCCCGGGTTTCCGGCATCAAGCCTGATAGTATCATAAATGCAGGCGATGGAATCGGCTGGTCCGAGGTGGATATATGGCAACGGGTAAATAGTTACGTTAGTAGTCCCTTCCAGCTGATTAAACCCGTCGTTGACCTTTATTTTATATGTGGTTGTTTCTGCAGGAACTACGGATGGATTGGCTAAAGTTGATGTAAAGCCTGCCGGAACCGAACTCCAGTTGTAGGTGTACATGCCGGATCCTCCGCCCGACAAGGCAAACAGGCGGGCTGTATCGCCCAGGCATACTGCCTCAGGCTGGGCAACCGGGTTTACCGAGAGCACCCCACCTTCGACTGCGACGATTACCTGAGAAGGGGGGCTCTGACATCCTCCTGTTAAATCAGTTACTACAAGGATATATATTATGGTGTGCCCCATATTGCCCGTCGACGGCTCCGGAAGAGAGGAGCTGAAGCCGGGAGGATTTGAAGTCCAGGAGTAACTGTAAGTCCCATATCCGCCAGTGGCAGTTCCATGCAGGATAGTGCTGGTACCGTTAGGGATGGTGACATTGGTTCCTGCATCTGCCACCGGAACCGGGTGGACCAATACCCGGGCGGTGTCATAAACCGCATGTGTACATACATCAGTGACTTTTACCGTATATACATTGTTCCCTACCGGCGGGGTAAAAAGAACCGTGCTGTCGTTCCCGGTTATGTTCCATTGGTACGAAAGCGGCATGATGCCTCCGGTGGTATTGGCTTTGAGCTCAATTGTTCCTCCGAAGCACATGACTGTATCGGGGTTCTGCTCAATGGTCATGGGGGTGTAGTCATCAATGAAAACTGTATCCCTTTTTACCGTGCCATCGCATGAAATCTGGTTGAGAGTGAGGATAACAGTTTTTTCACCCTCGGGAGTATTATCGGGGATGGGATGGATTACTACGTTTACACTGTCTTCTCCGGGAGGGAATGTCACAAAATCGTCGATGTGGGTATAGTCCAGTCCGTTTACCGCTGTGCCGCCAACAGAGTAATGAATGGTATACGGATAATTTAATGTTGCCATCAGTCTGAAATTAACCGCCACATCGTTGCATCCTTCCACTGCTTTATTTCCCAACTCCGGAATCGTGCTGTTGTTCACCATATTAACACCCGGACTGCTGAAACTGTTTTGCTCCAGAAAAACCCCTGAATCAAATTTTTTATCCACGGCATCACCAATGGCAAGTTTGATGTGATAGGTTGTGCATGGCTGAACTACATACCAGGCAGTATAAACAAAGGTAAGACCATCGTATTGATAATAGACCCCGCCGGTCGGATTTGTCCAGCGGGATTGAACGTTAGCACATATGTTATTGATGGTAACATAGTTACTTAGGGATCCCGGCATACGGGCAATATTGACACTGTTATTTGAAAAAGTACCGGTAATTCCCGGTCCGCTCAGGAAAAAGCCAAACGCATCATTGAATTGATTGCAATATTCAAAAAACTCCTCTGATCCAAAAACATAGCGAAACCGAACAGTGTCAAACTGAGGGATAAAGTCGAATTCGATCACAGCTTTATCGAAAGTTGCTGACCCTGAAAGAATATCCAGATCAGGGTCGCCCGGGCCATTCGCCTGAAAACCGGCTCCAGCTGCATTGTTTGGCCCAATGGCGATGCTGGCTTTTCCCGAAGTCATGAGAATACCGCCGGCAAGTCCCAGTTGGGTTGTGGCTACGCCCGTGGTGGCAAAAGTGCCAACCTGGTTTGAGGAAATGTTGCCGGAAGATCCGTTAAACGACACATTGCTGACTGTGATTCCAGCACCAACCAGGTAATTCTGAACAAGTTGCTGTGGAGTCATATTCATTGCAGCACCCTCGATAACAGTAAGTTGTGCCACTGAAGTCAATGAAAATAAAACAATTGACATCAACAATATAAAGCCGGATAATATTTTTGAAAACATAGGCAAATTT